>DASSSR010000061.1:0-28134 GCA_035708345.1 Gaiellaceae bacterium | reverse complement strand
AGCGTCAGCTTCCGGCCGGTGCCGGCGAGGCGGCGCTGGATCGCCTTCCCCACCTCCGTCGAGCCGGTGAACGCGATCTTGTCGACGCCCTCGTTCTCGACGAGCGCCGCGCCCGTGCGGCCGTCGCCGGTGACGATGTTGACGACGCCCGGCGGCAGCTCCGCCTGGCGCAGCACGTCGCAGAAGAGCAGCGCCGTCAGCGGCGTCGTCTCCGCCGGCTTCAGGACGACCGTGTTGCCGCACGCGAGCGCGGGCGCGATCTTCCACGCGAGCATCAGCAGCGGGAAGTTCCACGGGATGATCTGCCCGGTGACGCCGACCGCGCGCGGCCGCCGGTTCGGGAACGCGTACTCGAGCTTGTCCGCCCAGCCGGCGTAGTAGAAGAAGTGCGCGGCCGCGAGCGGCAGGTCGACGTCGCGCGACTCCTTGATCGGCTTGCCGCCGTTCAGCGACTCGAGCACGGCGAACTCGCGCGAGCGCTCCTGCAGGATGCGCGCGATCCGGAACAGGTACTTCGCCCGCTCGCTGCCGGGCAGCTGCGACCAGCCGTCCGCGAACGCGTCGCGCGCGGCGGTGACGGCCCGGTCGACGTCCTGCTCCGTCGCCTGCGCGACCTGCGCCAGCGGCTCCTCGTCGCGCGGCGAGATCGTCTCGTACGTCTCCGACGGCTCCCGCCACTCCCCGCCGACGAAGAGTCCGTAGCTCGGCCGCAGCGTGACGATGTCCCGCGACTCCGGTGCGGGCGCGTACGTCCAGTCGTCGGGTATGGGCTGGAGGTCAGTCAAGGGTGAAGTAGTCCGGTCCCTGGTAGACGCCGGTCTTCTGCTTGCGCAGCTGCATCAGGATGTCGTTCAGCAAGGACGACGCGCCGAGGCGGTAGAGGTCGGGCGTGAGCCAGTCCGGGCCGAGCGTCTCGTGCACGAGCACGAGGTGCTGGATCGCCTGCTTCGCCTGCCGGATCCCGCCGGCGGCCTTGAAGCCGACGCGACGGCCGGTCTGGTCGTAGACGTCGCGCACGGCCTCGAGCATGCAGAGCGCGACCGGCAGCGTCGCCGCCGGATTGATCTTCCCGGTCGACGTCTTGACGAAGTCGGCGCCGCCGGCGATCGCGAGCAGCGTCGCGCGCCGCACGTTGTCGTACGTCCCCAGCTCGCCCGTCTCGAGGATCACCTTCAGGTGCGCGTCGCCGCACGCCTCCTTCACCTGGACGACCTCGTCGTAGACCTTCGCGTAGCGGCCGGAGAGGAAGGCGCCGCGGTCGATCACCATGTCGATCTCGTCCGCGCCGAGCTCGACCGCGCTGCGCACGTCGGCGACCTTGATCGGCGTCGGGTACTGGCCGCTCGGGAAGCCGGTCGCGACCGCGGCGACCTTGATCCCCGTCCCCTGCAGGCGCTGCTTCGCCGTCGGGACGAGGTTCGGGTAGACGCAGACGGCGGCCACCGACGGGATCGTCGCGTCGGACGGGTCGGGGCGGATCGCCTTGCTGGCGAGCGCGGCGACCTTGCCCGGCGTGTCGGCCCCCTCGAGCGTCGTCAGGTCGGTCGTCCGGATCGCGAGCTCGAGCGCCCAGACCTTCGCGTCGCGCTTGATGCTCCGCTTCGCGAGCGAGGCGGCGCGCTCCTCGAGCGCGACCGCGTCGATCGAGCCGATCCGGGGCAGCCGCGGGACGAGCGGCAGCTCGAAGCCGGAGGGAAGTGCGGGCGCCTGGGCCATCGCCCCAGTCTAGGCCCGACCGGAGCTCAGCCCGCGAGCGCGAGCAGCGAGCGGACGAGCGACTGCGGGATCGGCCGCTCGCCCGCGAGCGAGAAGCCGTAGACGACGCGCGGGTCGTGCGTGTCCTCGAGCTCGTACGTCGAGTTCCAGAGCGCGCCCGCCCCGCTCTCCAGCCGTGCGACGAGGTGCTCGGCCACGGCACGGCTCCCCGCCGGCGGCCGTGCCCAGGCGGCGACGCCGTCCCGGGCGGTGACGCCGAGGCCCTGCGGGCGGACCATGCGCGCGAAGTACGCGCGCGTGCAGCGCTGCCAGGCCGGGCTCGCGCTCTCGGCGAGCGCCCGGCGCGCGGCGGCGCGGTTCCGGTAGACGCTGACGGCCGCGGCGACCGAGAGCCCGGGCGTCGCGGCGTTCCGGGACTCGAAGACGAGCGTCGCGTGCGCGAGCTGCCCGTCGTGCTCGAAGGGGACGCAGCGGCGGTCGCCCTGGATCGTCGCGCTCTTCAGCCGCGTCCAGCCGGACAGCCGGTGCGCGATCCGGTGCGCCGCCGCCGTCGCGGCACCGGCCGGCGCCGGCAGCGCCGCGGAGGCGGTCGCCGCCTGCGCGCCGACGAGCAGGGCGGCGGCTGCCGCTGCGACCCCGAGCTTCACGCGCCGGAAGGTAGCGCGTCGGCCGCGCCGCCGGGTCGACGGGCGCCTTCAGCGCGCGCACGCGCTCGCCTCCCGCTCGTACGGGTTGTCGGCGTACCCGACGAGGAGATACGAGAGCGGCATCCGCACGGGATGGTGCTGCATCTGCCACACGTGGCAGAGCTCGTGCGCGACGAGCTCCGTGTCGGCGAGCAGCGCGCGCGAGCGCAGCAGGATCGTCCGGTGTAGCGCGTAGCCGTCGAAGCGCCGGAACCACGGCAGCCGGAAGAGCCACGGCACGACGAGGATCCGCACGCCGCGGAGCGACACCGGCCGGGGATAGCGGGTCGCGTGCCGGTCGAGACGCTCCTTCGCGCGCGCGAGCGCGCCGTGCGCCGCCTCGTCCATGATCGAACCGTAAATGGTGGTGCTGATCACCGGACCGTCGGCCGCGGGGAAGACGACCGTCGCGAGGCTGCTCGCGGAGCGCTTCGGGCGCGGCGTCCACCTCGAGGGCGACCTCTTCCGCCGCGCGATCGTGCGCGGGCGCGTCGAGATGACGCCCGGCGTGGACGACGCGGCGCTCGCGCAGCTCGAGCTGCGCTACCGCATCGCCGCCGCCGCCGCGGACGCGTACGCGCTTGCAGGGTTCACCGTCGTGCACGACGACGTCGTCGGCGGGCCGCTGCTCGCGCGGCACGCGCGCGAGTCCACCTTCGTCCTCTTGCCGTCGCCGGCGGAGCTCGAGCGGCGCGCCGCCGGACGCGACGCGGAGTACGGCGCCTTCGCCCCGCGGCAGCTGCACCGGCTGTTCGCTGAGGAGACGCCGCGCGTCGGCACCTGGCTCGACACGTCGGAGCAGTCGCCCGAGGAGACGGTCGAGGCGATCCTCACCCGGCTACCGTCCGGCGCGTGAAGCGCCGCCTCCTCCGCCTGTTGCAGCGCCTCGGCCTGATCGGACCGGCGTTCCGCTCGTACGAGCGGCTCGTCGCGCTGCGGCCCGGCGGCGTCGCGCCGACGGACGGCGCGCCGCTGCCGCCGCGGCGGCTGATGGTGCGCGTCGCCGGCACCGCAGATCCCGACTGGTTCCTGCGCGGGGGCCGCGCCGGCTTCGACGCGATCGCCGCGCACGTCGACCTCGCGCAGACGCGGGCGGTGCTCGACTTCGGCTGCGGCTGCGGCCGCGTCACCCGCTGGTTCCGCGACTTCGACGGCGAGCTCGCCGGCAGCGACGTCTCGGCCGAGGCGATCGACTGGTGCCGCGACAACCTGCCCGGCCGCTACGAGACGAACGACCTCGCCCCGCCGTTCGGCTTCGGCGACGAGAGCTTCGACCTCGTCTACGCGCTCTCCGTCTTCACGCACCTGACCGCCGACCTGCAGCTCGCGTGGCGGGACGAGCTCCGCCGCGTGCTGAAGCCCGGCGGCCGCCTCCTGCTGACCACGCACGGCCGCTCGTACCTGCCCCGCCTCGACGCCGGCGAGCGCGCGCGGTTCGAGGCCGGCGAGCTCGTCGTCCGCTGGGGGGAGGTCGTCGGCTCGAACCTCTGCAGCGCGTACCACCCCGAGCGGTACCTGCGCAACACGTTCGCCGACGGCTTCGCGTTTCTCGAGCTGGAGCCGGAGGGAGCACGAGGAAACCCGACGCAGGACCTCGTGTTGCTGCAGAAGACGTGACGGAGAACGAACACCGAGTCGAGAGCTGGCTGGAGCTGCAGGAGCTCCTGTTCGGCGAGATGTGGAACGAGGACCTGAGCCTCTTCCGCTCGCGCTTCGCGTTCCGGGGGTCGAGCGACGCCGGCGCCTCGCTCGTCAGCGGGCTCGTGCGGCTCGGCGGCGACGTCGAGCTCGAGCGGCAGCTGATGCGCGCGTTCCGCAAGTACGCGCGCCAGGACGCCGTCCCGCACGACACCGAGTGGGACTGGCTCTCGCTCGGCCAGCACCACGGCCTTCCGACGCGGCTGCTCGACTGGACGTACTCGCCGTACGTCGCGCTCCACTTCGCCACCTACAACGTCGAACGCTACGACCGCGACGGCGTCGTCTGGGCCGTGGACTACGTGAAGGCGCACGAGCGACTGCCCGCGCGGCTCCGCGAGACGCTCGAGCAGGAGGGGGCGAACGTGTTCACGACCGAGCTCCTCGCCGAGGTGTCGCCGGAGCTGCACGACCTCGACCGCGAGGGCGACGGCTTCGTCCTCTTCGTCGAGCCGCCGTCGTTCGACGCGCGCATCGTCAACCAGTACGCGCTGTTCTGCGTCCTCTCGCCGATCGACTTCCACCTCGAGGACCTCGCGCGCCGCGTCGTCGTCCCCGCCGGGCTGAAGTGGGAGATCCGCGACAAGCTCGACCAGGCGAACGTGACGGAGCGCGTCCTCTTCCCCGGCCTCGACGGCATCTCGCGCTGGCTCGCCCGCTACTACGCGCCGCGCGCCACGCCCGGTACTTAGTACGCGTACGAAACCGTCACGGCTTCGACACGAGAGCGTGACGCCGAGGCGAAATGTCGCTGCACAGCGCCGCCTGGCGACATTTTGACACTTTCGTTTGGGTAAGTAGTACGCGCCTCGGAGCCGCCCGGCTCACCGCGTGAGCGTGACCTTGTGGAGCCCGGCGGGGCTGTCGACGTCGAGGCCGCGCAGCCGGGCGAGTCGGAGGGCGGTCACCTGGCCGGGGATCGTCGCCGTCAGCGGGCTCAGCCACTCCGGGACGCCCGGGACGAGCGGCAGCCGCGTCTGCGCGCGGCGCAGCATCGCCGCGACGTCGGAGACGGCGAGCAGACGGGCGCCGCGCTCGCGCAGCGGCAGCACGACCTCCTCGACGCTCGGCCGCGCGGGGCCGCTGGGGGCGACCAGCACGACCGGCCAGCCCGGCCGGATCGCCGCGATCGGCCCGTGCATCAGGTCGGCCGGCGAGTACGCCTCGACGACGAGCCCGGAGAGCTCGCGGATCTTCAGCGCGATCTCGAACGCCGTCCCGTAGTTGACGCCGCGGGCGACGACGGTCGCGCCCGGCGACTCGAGATACGCGTCGAGCGGCGGCGGCTCGTGCGTCGAGAGCGCGATCTGCCGCTCGACGAGCTCCGGCATCCGCGCCAGCTCCGCCTCGGCGCGCGGCCCGTCGGCGGCGGCGAACAGCATCGCGACCGCGCCGAGCGAGTTGAGGTACGTCTTGGTCGCCGCGACCGCGCGCTCCTCGCCGGCCTCGAGCAGGAGCACGACGTCCGCCTCCCGCGCGAGCGGCGACTCCGGGACGTTCGTGAGCGCGATCGTCGGCCGGCCCTGGCGGCGCGCCTCCGCCACCACCGCGGCGACGTCCGGCGAGGCACCCGACTGCGAGATGCCGACGACCGCCGCGCCGTCGAGGCGCGGCGGCTGCTCGTAGATCGTGTACAGCGACGGCGTCGCGAACATCACCGGCACGCGGTGCGCGCGCCCGAGCAGGTACTGCCCGTACCGCGCCGCGTTCGACGAGCTCCCGCGCGACGCGATCAGGACGTAGTCGACGTCGGCCCGGTCGAGCAGCGACGCGATCTCGCGCGCCGCCGCGCCCTGCCGGTCGAGCAGCCGCGCGAGCGCGGACGGCTGCTCCGCGAGCTCGGTCTCAAGCCACGACAAGCGGCTCACCTCCGCAGACGACGGACGCGATCTCGAGCCGGTCGTCGAGGACGACGACGTCCGCGCGCGCGCCCGGCTCGAGCACGCCGAGGTCGCGGCGCCCGATGATCCGCGCCGGGACGGCGGTCGCGGCTCCGACCGCGTCCTCGAAGGGGATGCCGAGGCCGTGCAGGTTGCGCACCGCGTCGAGCATCGTCAGCACCGTGCCGGCGAGCACGCCGTCCCCGCGCATCGGCACTCCGCCGGCGACCTCGATCTCGACGTCGCCGAGCTGGTAGGAGCCGGCGCCGCCGCGGGCGCCCGCGGTCGCGTCGGTGACGAGCGCCGCCCGCCCGCCTGCCGCCGCCCAGATCAGCAGCACGGTCTCGTCGGAGAGGTGGTGGCCGTCTACGATCATCTGCACGCACACGTCGCGCCGCGTCAGCGCGACGCCGGCGATCCCGGGGTCGCGCGACCGCAGCGGCCGCATCGCGTTGAACAGGTGCACGACGGTGGAGACGCCGAGGTCGAACGCCGCGTGCGCGTCCGCCGCCTGCGCGTTCGTGTGCCCGGCCGCGACGACGATCCCGCGCTCGAGCGCGTGCGCGATCAGCGCGTCGGCTCCCGGCAGCTCGGGCGCGAGCGTCAGCTGCGTCACCCGGCCGGCACCGAGCAGCCGCCGCAGCAGCTCGAGGTCGGGGTCGCGCCGGTAGCGGAGCGGATGCGTGCCGAGCCGCTCGGGCGAGAGGAACGGCCCCTCGACGTGCGCGCCGATCACGTGCGGGACGGCGCCGTTCTCCGGCACCTCGCGCAGCGCGTCGAGCAGCGTCTGCTCCGGCGCGGTGATGAACGTCGGCTGGTACGCGGTGACGCCGCCCTCGACGAGCGCCGCCCCGGCCCGCTCGTAGTCGGCGCGCGAGGCGGAGAGGAAGTCGACGCCGGCGAAGCCGTTCACCTGCAGGTCGACGAAGCCGGGCACCGCGACGCGCCCGCGCGTCCCGCCGGCGAGGCCGACCGCCGCGACGACGCCGTCCTCGACCTCGACGTCGCCGGCGACGAGCTCGCCGCGGACGAGCGCCGCCTCGACCCCGACTCTCACGTCAGCGCTCCGCGCACGGAACCACGCGCCCGCTCGAGGCGCTCGCGCGCGGCCGACGAGTCGACGCCGGCGAGCAGCGCGACGAGCGCGACGCGTGCGTCGCCGCCCGCGGCGGCCAGCGCCTCGTCGACCTCGGCCTCCGAGGCGCCGCTCGCGAGCACGACGTTCCGCCTCGCGCGCTCGCGCAGCTTCGCGTTGTCGGGGACGACGCCGACCATCAACCCGTCGTAGGTGCGGCCGAGCCGGATCATCGAGATCGTCGAGATCGCGTTGAGGACGAGCTTCTGCGCCGTGCCGGCCTTCAACCGGGTGGAGCCGGAGACGACCTCAGGCCCGACGTCCGCGACCACGGCGTGCTCGGCGAGCCGCTCGAGCCTGCTGCCGCGGGCGCAGACGACGGCGACGCAGAGCGCGCCCGCCTCCCGCGCGGTCGCGAGCGCGGCGACCGTGTACGGCGTCGTCCCGCTCGCGCTCACCGCGACGACGGCGTCGGCGGCGGCGACCTCCGCCGCGCGCACGTCGGCGGCGCCGCGCTCGGCGTCGTCCTCGCGCGCGGCGCAGTCGCCGGAGCCGATCGCGACGACGAGCCCGTCCTCGACGCCGAACGTCGGGCAGCACTCGGCGGCGTCGAGCTCGGCGAGCCGCCCGGACGTGCCGGCCCCGACGTAGACGAGCCGTCCGCCCCGCTCGAGCCGCTCGACGATCGCGTCGAGCGCGGACGCGAGCTCCTCCGCCGCGGCGGCGACGGCGTCGGGAACGGCGGCGTCGAGCGCCTGCACCTGCGCCACGAGCTGCCGGGTCGGGCGCTCCTCGAGCGGCGGCCGCCGCACGAGCGCGCGGCTGACCGCCTCCCACACCGCGGGCGCGTCCGGCGTCGCGAGCGCCGACATGTGCCCACACGCCTCGTAGCCCCAGGTCCAGAGGTCGTCGACGCCCTCCTCCCGCGCGGCCGCCACTGCGGCCTCGAGGTCGGGGATGTCGGACGCGTGCATGCCGAAGCTCGGCAGCCAGAGCTGCGCGGCGACGCCGTGCCGGTCGCACGTCTCGCGCAGCAGCCGCGCGAAGCGGCGCACGAACGGGCCGGCCGGCTCCCGCCAGTGCTTCCAGTACGGGTCGGTCGCGAAGGTCGAGAGGCCGGGCAGCGAGGCGACGTCGTTCCAGTCGCCGATCCCGTAGCGGCCCTCGGTCGCGGGCAGCAGGCAGATCGTGTGCGTGCCGCCGCGCGCCAGCATCTCGCGCAGGAAGTCGACGACCGAGGCCTGCCGGAACGCGAGCACCTCGTCGTCGAGCTCGCGCGGGAGCTCGCGGCCGAACCGCTCCGCGCAGTGCGCGCAGCGGCAGCTCCAGCGCTCCGCCTCGACGCCGACATGCGCCGGCACGACCCACGCAGGCTCGTCCCAGAAGAGCGAGTCGACGCCGCACTCGACCGCCCAGTCCGCCCACTCGCCGCAGAAGCCGCGGTAGGCCGGGCTGTTCAGGCAGGCGGCGGCGACGCGGCGGCCGTCGTCGAGCACCTGGCACTCGTCCGGGTGGAACGCGACCCAGCGGCTCTCCGCCTCGCCGCCGAACGTCCGCCCCAGCCCCCACGGGCTGGCCTGCACCCACAGCCCGTGCCGGTGCGACGCGGAGACGAGCGCGCCCATCGTCTCGCGGTAGTAGGCGAGGTCGTTCTCCGAGAGCGTGTGCAGCACGCCCGTGTAGCCGCGTGCGGCGAGGTCGAGCAGATCCCGCTCGACGTGGCGCGGGATGCGGACGCCGAAGTAGGAGACACCGGCGCGGGAAGTGGTCATGACCACCTAGCCACGGACGGCTCCGGAGGTCAGGCCGAAGGCGATCCGGCGCTGGACGAGCAAGAAGAAGACCACGACCGGGATCGCGATCAGCGTCGACGCGGCCATCAGCGCGCCCCAGTCGGTCTGCCGCCCGGTGCCCAGGAAGTAGGAGAGCCAGACGGTGACCGTCTGCTTCGACTGGTTGTTCAGCAGCGTGCGCGCGAAGATGTACTCGTTCCAGCTCGTGATGAACGCGAACACCGACGTCGCGACGAGCCCGGGCGCGACGAGCGGCAGCAGGATCTTCACGAAGGCGCCGAGCCGCGTCGAGCCGTCGACCATCGCCGCCTCCTCGAGATCCTTCGGAATGCCGACGACGAAGCCGCGCAGCATCCAGACGCAGAACGGCAACGCGAACGTCAGGTAGGTGACGATCACGCCGGTGAGCGCGTTCACCTGGTGGTAGCGCGCGAGCACGACGTAGAGCGGGATGATCAGCCCGGCCGGCGGCAGCATCTGGATGCCGATGATCAGCACGACGAAGAGGCTGCGGCCGGTGAAGCGGTACTTCGCGAGCGCCACCGCGGCGACGAACGAGAGCGCGACCGCGATCACGACCGTCACGAGCACGACGACGACGCTGTTCTTCACGTCCGTCCAGAAGTAGGGCCGGGCGAGCGCGTCGCGGAAGTGCTGCAGCGTCGGATGCCCGGAGAACCACGTCGGGTTGACGCTGTTGATCTCGTCGGCCGGCTTGAACGCGGTCGAGACCATCCAGAAGACCGGGAACGCCATCAGCGCGAAGACGACGACGCCGAGCACGTCCCAGCCGAGCTGCCTCGCGCGGCGCACGCTCACGCGGCGACCTCCTCGCCGACACGGAGCATGCGGCGGACGTACACCGCGCTCATCGCGGCGACGATCACGAGCATCAGGATCGAGATCGCGGCGCCGCGGCCGAAGTCCGTGCGCACGTACCCCTCCTGGAAGAGGTAGATGCCCATCAGGTAGTTGTCGGGGACGATGTGGCCGGGGCCGATCAGCAGGTACGGCTGCGTGAAGACGCCGAAGTCCCAGAGGATCGACAGGCTCGTCAGGATCAGCAGCGCCGGCTTGATCACCGGCAGCGTCACGTCCTTGAACGAGCGCCACGCGGGCGCGCCGTCGATCGACGCCGCCTCGAGCAGCTCCCGCGGCACCTGCGAGAGCGCCGCGTAGAGCGTGATCGCGACGAACGGGAGCGCGCCCCAGACGATCAGCGTCGTCACCATCGCGAGCTGCGAGAAGGGCGTCTCGAACCAGTTGTGCTGGAAGTAGTCGCCGACGTGCAGCTCCGTCAGCGCGTAGTTGAGGACGCCGTTCTGGCTGTTCGTCATCCAGTTCCAGACCTGGACGGCGACGACGGGCGGCATCGCCCAGACCAGAACGAGTCCGGCGCCGAGCAGCAGCCGCACCCAGGTCGACACCCGCACGAGCAGCAGCGCGAGCAGGGTGCCGAGCCCCATCGTCAGCCCGACGTTGGCGACCGTGAACACGATCGTCCGCACGAGCGTGTGCCAGAAGACGGAGTCGTGCAGGACGCTGCCGTAGTTGTGCAGCCCGACGTCGATCCCGTGGTGCTGCAGCAGCTCGAAGAGCCCGTACTGCTGGAACGAGAGCCGGACGAGGTTGTAGATCGGATAGCCGAGGATCGCCCCCATCACGAGGACGACCGGCGCGAGCAGCAGGTACGGAACCGACGCGCCCGCGATCCTGCGGCGGCTGAGACGCCGCCGCCGCGACCCGATCGGCGCGGTCGCGGCGGCGGCTCCGAGCGTGGAGGGTAGACGCTCGCTCAGGGGGTGCTACTTCTCGTTGAGGGTTTGCGCGATGTTCTCGCTCGCGACGGTCGCGGCCTGCTTCACGGTCAGCTTGCCGGTGAGGATCTGCGCGAGCATCGTCTTGAGGATGTTGCCGTTCTCCACGTCCACCCAGTGCTTCGCCTGCGGGACGAACCAGCTGCGGGCGGCCGCGCGCTCGTTCACGCTCGAGCCGAGCAGGTTCGTCGCGTTCGGGATGTTGCCCTTCGCCTGCAGGCCGCGCTGGCTCTGCGTGTTCGTGAAGTCCGCGATCCACTGGATCGCCTGCTGCTTGGCGCCGCTCTGCGCCGGCACCGCGAGGTCGGAGCCGCCGAGGAAGCCGGGCATGGGCTTGCCCGCGGTGTGGCTCGGCATCACGAACTGCGCCGTTACCGCCTTGTACTTCTTGCCGGTGCAGCACGAGTACCACGCCGGCCCGTAGTTCGCCGCCGTCTGGCCCTGCGCGAAGACGTCGTACGGGAACGGATTCGTGCCGTCGAGCGTCGCGGTCGCCCGCGACTGCGTCGCCTTGAAGAAGCTCTTGAACGCCGCCAGGCCGGCGATCGACGGCTTCGAGTTCAGCGTGCCGATCCACTTGCCGCCGTGCGTGGTCGCGATCGACCCGCCGTAGTCGAAGACGAAGCTGAGGGCCGTGTACCAGTCCTCGCCGCCGACGTACAGCGGCGCGAAGCCCTTCACCTTCTTCTCCATCTTCCCGACCTTGACGAGGTCGGCGGTGAACTCCTTCAGGCTGCGGGGCGCCTTCGTGATGCCCGCCTTCTTGAAGAGGTCGCTGCGGTAGGTGATGACGCGCGAGCCGGCGTAGTAGGGGACGCCGTACGTCTTGCCGCCGTACGACCCGGACTTCGCGAGCCCCGACAGCCAGCTGCCGGAGTTCTGGAACTGGGACTTCGCGGAGGTCAGGTCCGCGAACGCCCCCGCCGCCATGTACTTCGTCATCTCGGTGTTGCCCATCTCGATCACGTCGGGCGTGTCGTTGCCGGCGATCGTCGCGTCGAACTTCTGCAGATGGTCGGTCCAGTTCTGGTACTGCACGTCGACCGTCCAGCCGGGGTTCTGCTGCTGGAACTGCTGGTTCGCGGCCGCGACGATGTCCGGCCAGCCGGACTGTGCGTCCACCTGCAGCCACACCGTCAGCTTGTTCGCGGCTGCCCGCTGTCCGCCCGCCTGCGCAGACGCGGCGACGACCCCGAGCAGCACCGCGACGGCGACCGCTGCGATGACTCGTAGCCTCATTGCAATCTCCTCGAGCCGTCGACGCGCCGCCCCGCACGGGCGAGAGCCCGGTGGCCGGCGGAGCTTCGCGCGCCGAGTGGTCTGTACCAATTGGCCACGGCCGGACACTCGCACACCGGACCGGTGCTTGTCAAGAGCTACGTGCGCGGCCGACTGAGCTCGGTAACGATCCGGTAGCGGTCGCCCCGGTACACGGACTGGACGAACTCGACGGTGCGTCCCTCCTCGTCCCGGCTCGTCCGCTCGAAGAGGAAGGCGGGCGAGTGGAGCGGGACGCCGAGCGCGTTCGACTCCTCGACGTCGGTGACGGTCGGCTCGATCGCCTGGACGCCGTCGACGATGTGGATGCCGTAGCGGTCGCGGAGCAGGTCGTAGAAGGAGCCGTTGTCGAGGTCGCGCGGCTCGAGGCCGGGCACGACGGCCTCCGGCAGATGCAGGGTCTCGATCGCCATCGTCTCGCCGTCGGCGAGCCGCAACCGCTTGAAGACCAGGATCTTCTCGGCCGGGGAGACCTGCAGGGAGCGGCCGAGGCGGGCGCCGGCGAGCTCGCGGGAGAGCGACAGCGTGCGCGAGCCGGGCACCATCCCGCGCCGCCGCATGTCCTCGCTGAAAGAGGTCATCGTCAGCTCCTGGGCGATCTTCGGATGCTGGACGTAGGTGCCGCTGCCGCGGCGACGGACGAGGTAGCCCTCGCGGGCGAGCTCGTCGAGAGCGGCCCGGACGGTGAGCCGGGAGACGCCGAGGTCGGCGCTCAGCTGGCGCTCCGAGGGGATCGCCGTGCCGACGCCGAGCTGCTCGATCAGGTCGAGCACCTGCCGGCGCGTCTCGCTCTGCTTCGTCACGCGGGGCCCGGTGGTCACCTGCCGACTATAGCCGAGTTTCCGAAAATTGGTCAATGCCATTGCGCCGGACTGCCCTGTGCTGTATAGATCCACTCGTGGCTGGGATCCTGCTGGACCACGTGACGAAGGAGTTCGCCGGCGGGGTCGTTGCGGTCGACGACGTGCTGCTGGAGATCGAGCCGGGCGAGTTCCTCGTCCTCGTCGGCCCGTCGGGCTGCGGCAAGTCGACGCTGCTGCGGATGATCGCCGGCCTCGAGGAGGTGACGGGCGGCACGATCTGCATCGGCGGCAACGACGTGACCGACCTGCCGCCCCGCTCGCGCGACATCGCGATGGTCTTCCAGACGTACGCGCTCTACCCGCACATGAGCGTGCGGCAGAACCTCGCGTACGGGCTGAAGGTTCGCGGCACGCCGAAGACGGAGACCGCGCGGCGCGTCGACGAGGTCGCGTCGCTGCTCGGGCTCGACGACCTGCTCGACCGCCGGCCGCGCCAGCTCTCGGGCGGCCAGCGCCAGCGCGTCGCGATGGGCCGCGCGATCGTGCGCGAGCCGAAGGCGTTCCTGATGGACGAGCCGCTTTCGAACCTCGACGCGAAGCTGCGCGTCAGCATGCGCGCGCAGCTCGCGGCGCTGCACGGGCGGCTCGGCACGACGACGGTGTACGTGACGCACGACCAGGTGGAGGCGATGACGCTCGGGCATCGCGTCGCGGTCATGCGCGACGGGCGGATCCTGCAGGTGGACACGCCGCAGGCGCTGTACACCCGGCCGGTCGACCTCTTCGTCGCCGCCTTCATCGGCTCGCCTGCGATGAACCTCGTCGAGGCGGAGGCCGCGGACGGCGTGCTCTCGTTCGGCTCCTTCCGGCTGCCGACGCGCCTCGCCGACTCGCGGCGCGTGATCGCCGGGCTCCGCCCCGAGGCGTTCGAGGACGCGCGCTTCGCCGAGCCGTCTCTGCCCCGCGTCGACGTCGACGTGCAGGTGGTCGAGGATCTCGGCGCCGACGCTCACGTGATCTTCCAGATCGACGCGCCGCCCGTCGACGTGACCGAGGTCCGCGAGGCGGCCGGCGACGACGAGCACCTGCTGGTGACCGACCGCGCGACGTTCACGGCCCGGGTCGACCCGCAGACGGCCGCGCGCCCGGGAGAGCGGCTGCGGCTCGCCGTCGACGCGACGAAGCTGCACTACTTCGACCCGGCGACGGGGCTGCGGGTCGAGCCGGAGCGCGAGCCGGCGCTGGTCTAGACGAGTGGAACGACTCGTCTAGAGCCCGAGCCGCTCCAGCTGCGACTCGTCGCGCCGCCAGCGCGGGCGCACCTTGACGGTCAGGTCGAGGAACACCGGCCGCCCGAGCAGCGCCTCGATCTCCGGCCGCGCGCGGGTGCCGATCTCGCGGATCATCGCGCCGCCCTTGCCGACGAGGATCTGCTTCTGCGACTCCGTCTCGACGAGCAGGAACGCGCGCACCACCTTCTCCCCCAGCTCGTCCACCTCGACCGAGATCGCGTGCGGCACCTCGTCGCGCGTCAGCCAGAGCGCCTTCTCGCGGATCAGCTCGGCGACCTGGTCGGCCTCGCCGAGGTCGGTCGCCTGCTCCCGCGGGAAGTAGAGCGGCCCCTCGGAGAGCAGGCCGACCAGCTCGTCGCGCAGGGCCGGGATCCCGTCGCCGGTCTTCGCGCTGACGGGATGGACGGCGTGGAAGTCGCCGAGCTGCGAGGCGACGGTCATCTGCTGCGCGATGTGCCCCGCCTTCAGGCGGTCGACCTTGTTCAGCGCGATCACGACGGGAACGCCGAGCGCGAAGACGCGCTGGGCGACGAAGCGGTCGCCGGCGCCGATGCGCTCCCGCGCCGAGAGGACGAACAGGACGCCCTCGATCTCCTCGAACGCGGTGTCGACCGTGTGCTGCATCCGCTCGGTGAGCGCGTCGCGCGGCCGCTGGAAGCCGGGCAGGTCGGCGAGCACGAGCTGCCAGTCGTCGCCGTTCGCGACGCCGAAGATCCGCCGCCGCGTCGTCTGGGGCTTGTCGGAGACGATCGCGACCTTGCGGCCGCAGATCGCGTTCACGAGCGTCGACTTGCCGACGTTCGGCCGGCCGGCGACGGCGACGAAGCCCGACCTCACGGCAGGTTCCACGTGTCGGGCAGCAACCGCGACGCGGGCGCGTACTCGGCGATCGAGCCGTCGTCCCGGCGGAAGTAGACGCGCTCCACCTTCCACTCGTGCAGCCACTGGCGGCAGCCGCCGCAGGGCGACGCGGTGATCGCGGCGGCGTCGATGTCGCCCGGCCGCACGCCCTCGCTGGCCGCCTTCGAGATCGCCGTCCGCTCCGCGCAGACGCCGAGCGGGTAGGCGGCGTTCTCGACGTTGCAGCCGGTGTAGACGCGGCCGTCCTTGAGCAGCAGCACGACGCCGACGGGATAGTTCGAGTACGGCGCGTACGCCGTGCGCGCCGCCTCGTCCGCCTGCGCGATCAGCTCGTCGCGCGTCACCTTCCGCCTCCGTACACGAAGTGCCCGTTCGCCGTCGCGCGCAGGTCGAGCTCGAAGCCGAGCGGCCGCACGCGGCCGGCGAGCTCGTCCGGCCGCCAGTGCTTCTTGACGATGCGGAACTCGCGACCGTCCGCGACCGTCCGCGTCTCGACCCAGGCCTCGTTCTCCCAGAGGTGCGTCGGGTCGGTGACGAGGCCGTCGACCAGGAACACCCGGCCGTCCGGGCGGAGTGCCGCGCGCACCGTCGACCAGAACGCGTCGAAGCGCTCCGCGGGGACGTGCGAGATCCAGAAGCCGAAGAAGCAGAGGTCGAACTGCTCGTCCGGCTCCCAGGCGAAGAGGTCGACCACCCGCAGGTCGGCGCGGGGCGTGTTCAGCGCGAGCGTCTCCGGATTCGCGTCGAGAGCGACGACCCGGCGGGCGGCCGCGACGAGCCGCCGCGTCCAGATCCCCGTGCCGGCGGCGAGCTCGAGCACGTCGCCGTGGACGCCGAAGTCGTCGAGCGCCGCCTCGACCTCCGCGACGTCCGCCTGCCACGCCGCCTTCCGCTCCGGCGGCAGCTCGTACCGGCCGCGCCGGTACCACCAGTCCTCGTACTCGGGCGCCCGGGCCGCGTAGTAGCGCTTCTGGGTCTCCAGGAGGTCGTTCACGACAGCACCTGGAATACCACCAGCGTGATCAGCGCGCCGAGCGCGCCGCCGTAGAAGACCTCGAGCGCGGAGTGGACGCCCGCCTCGACGCGCGTCTGGGCGACGAGCAGCGCGCCGATGAAGGTGAGCGAGGAGATCAGGAAGCGATGCTCGTCGTCGATCACGTAGGTCGCCGCCATCCAGATCGCGAAGGCGACCGCAGCGTGGCCGGAGGGCAGTCCGCCCCGCAGCGGGGTGCCGCGTCCCGTCCACGCCTTCGTCGCGATCACGATCAGCACGACGAGCACGAGCGCCACCAGCGTGATCTCCGCCGGCGCGTCGCGGACGCGGTCGAGCAGCCGGGCGCTGCGATGCGCGGCCGCGTGCGCGAAGACGAGGTAGCCGACGCCGATCGCCGTCACCGAGGCGATCAGCACCGCGCCGGCGGCGATGTCCTTCGCGAGCTTCGCGTTCGGGTCGAACGACGTCGTCGAAACGTCGATCGCGCCCTCGATCGCCGAGTTGACCATCTCGGCGACGAGCACGAACGCGATCGCGAGCAGCAGCGCGATCAGCTCGAGCCTGCCGACGCCGAACGCGGCCGCCGCGGCGATCACGCCGATCGCGATCGCGAAGTGGATGCGCAGGTTCCGCTGCGTCCGGAGGACGTGGATGATCCCCTCGAACGCGTAGTTGAAGCTGTCGAGCAGCGTCGGTGCGCGACCGGGCGCCGGCCTGCTCATGCGTAGAGCGCCTCCCGCGCCTCCATCTCGTCGCCGTGGTCGTAGCCGAGCAGGTGCAGGAGCGCGTGCACGAGCGGCGCCCGCCACGCCTCGCCGACCACCTGCGGGCAGACGACGACGTCACCGAGCTGCCGCGGCATCCCCGGGGGAAGCGCGTCGCGCGCGTCGATCGGGAACGCGAGCGCGTCCGTGGCCTCGTCGATCCCGAGGTGCTCGCTCTTCAGCGCGCGGCTCTCGTCGGGGCCGACGAACGCGATCCCGAGCTCGCCGGCGTCGACGCCCTCCCCCGCCAGCACGCGCCGTGCGAGCTCGGACGCCGCGTGCTCGTCGACGTCGACGCCCGACCGGTTGTCGACCTCGATCTCGATCACCGGCGGCGCGCGGTCCCGGTCTCCTCGGAGTGCAGCTTGTACGCCTCGACGATCCGCTGCACGAGCTTGTGCCGCACGACGTCCTGGTGGCTGAAGTGCACGAACGAGATCCCGTCGATGCGGCCGAGGATGTCCTGCACCTGGATCAGGCCGGACGCCTGCTCGCGCGGCAGGTCGATCTGCGTCACGTCGCCGGTGACGACCACCTTCGAGCCGAAGCCGAGGCGCGTCAGGAACATCTGCATCTGCTCCGGCGACGTGTTCTGCGCCTCGTCGAGGATGACGAAGCTGTCGTTGAGCGTCCGGCCCCGCATGAAGGCCAGCGGCGCGACCTCGATCGTCCCGCGCTCGATGTACGCGTTCAGCTTCTCGGCGTCCATCGTGTCGTAGAGCGCGTCGAAGAGCGGGCGCATGTACGGGTCGACCTTCGCCAGGACGTCGCCGGGCAGGAAGCCGAGCCGCTCCCCGGCCTCGACTGCCGGGCGCGTGAGGATGATCCGCCCCACCTGCCGCTCGGAGAGCGCGGCGACCGCGAGCGCGATCGCGAGGTACGTCTTGCCGGTGCCGGCGGGGCCGATGCCGAACGTGATCGTGCAGCGCCGCATCGCGTCGACGTAGCGCTTCTGCGTGACCGTCTTCGGCGTGATCTTCTTGCCGCGGTGCGACCAGACGACGTCGTCGAAGATCTCGCGCACGTCCTCCGCCTCGTCGATCGCGTTCAGCACGGTGTCCACCGTGCCCGCGCCGATCTCCTGGCCGCTCTCGACGAGGTCGACGAGCTCCTCGACGACCGCGCGCGCCGCGCCGACCTTCTCGCCGTCGCCCTCGAGCGTCAGGCGGTTGCCGCGCAGGTTGATCTGGCAGCCGAGCCGGTCGCGGAGCGCGCCCAGCACGTTGCCGCCGATGCCGGCGAGCTCGGCCGCGACCTCGTTCGGGACGTCGAGGACCTCCTGCACGTGCGCAGTGTAGGGCGGCTAGGCGAGTGCAGCCGTGACCGCTTCGCGCAGTCCGCGCGGCCGGACGTCGAAGTCCCGCTCGGCGGAGCGGTCGCGGACGTCGGTGTCGTACTGCAGGCTCTCGAGCAGGTGGAGCGGCAGTCGTAGACGCTCCGGCAGGAGCGACGCGAGCGCGGTCGGCAACGCCGGCATGTCCGGCACCGGCACCGTCACCTCCCGCGTCGAGCGCCCGAGCTGCTCGGCGACCTCGTTGACGAGGTCCCGGTACCGGACGGTCTCCGCGCCGCCGATCTCGTAGACGGCCTCGCCCTCGAGCGGGACGGCGAGCGCGGCGACGAGATAGGCGACGACGTCGTCGACGGCGATCGGCTGGGCGAGATGGTCGAGCCAGTCGGGGGCGACCGGCGACGGCAGCCACGTGACGATCGTCTTCACGAGCTCGAACGACGCGCTTCCCGCACCGACGACGATCGAGGCACGGAGCTCGATCGTCGGGACGCCGCTCGAGCGCAGGATCTCCCCGACCTCGCGCCGGCTCTGCAGGTGGGGCGAGAGCGCCTCGTCGTGCACGATCCCGCCGAGGTAGACGAGCCGGCCGACGCCGCGCTCGCGCGCGGCGGCCGCGAACTCACGTGCGCCGCCCCGCTCCTCCTCGGCGAACTCGCCGGCGGAGGCGAGCGAGTGGACGAGGTAGTAGGCGGCGTCGACGCCGTCCAGCGCCGCCAGCATCGCAGCGCGGTCGGCGACGTCGCCGTCCTCGCGCGTCAGCCGCCGGACGTCCTCCCCCCGGCGCTCCAGCTCGTCGGCCAGGCGCCCGCCCACGTGCCCGCGGGCGCCGGTGACGGCGACGATCACGGCTCCTCCGGCAGCCCGAGCCCGAGCAGGACGCCGAAGATCGCGTGGCCGACGGTGGCCGAGGCGAACGCACGGCCGTTCGTGAGCAGCGGCGGCCACCGGCCGCTCCTCCGCTTCGGGTGCAGCGGCTCCAGGAGGCCGATCGCCGGCCAGAGCAGCGTGTTCTCGGCGACCGCCGCGGCGACCCCGGCGCGCACGCCGCGCCCCCCGAGCCGCTCGAACGTCCAGCCGAACGCGGCGCCGCCGGCCATGTGCGTGACGAGGTTCGCGAGCCACTCGTAGCGGCCGCACGTCACGAACGGGCCGAGTACCTCGGAGTCGGCGTACGGCGTGCCGAAGATCCGCTTGAGCAGCGGGTCGTAGCCGTTCCAGATGCCGGCCGCCAGGGCACCGGCGAGCGCTCCTCGCTGTCGCACGGTTCAGCGTGTGCCCGGACCGACCTGCAAATACGCCTCCTCGAGCAGCGAGGCACAAGCGTGGTCGGGCTCCCGGAGGAGGTCGACGCTCAGCTCTCGTTCGTGCCGGCGGGGTGCGCGTCGACCGTCACGCGAGCTTTTCGCGGACGATCTGCGAGACGACGGAGCCGTCTGCGCGACCGGCGATCTGCGGCATCACGTCGGCCATCACGCGGCCGAGGTCCGCCATCGACGTCGCGCCGACCTCGGCGATCGCGTCGTCGACGATCTCCTCGATCTCCTCCTCGGAGAGCGGCTCCGGCATGAACTCCTCGAGGATCGCGAGCTCGCGCTCCTCCGCCTGGGCGCGGTCCTCGTGCCCGCCGGAGCGGAACGCCTCCGCCGCCTCGACGCGGCGCTTGCGCTCCCGCTGCAGCACCTGCAGCTCCTCTTCCTCGGAGAGCGGGCGCTGCAGCTCCTTCTCCGAGTTCTTGAGCGAGTTGACGATCAGGCGCAGCGCGTCGCGACGCTCCGCGTCCCGCGCCTTCATCGCCTCCTTGATCTCGTCCTCGATCTCCGTGATCAGCGTCAAGCCATCCTCCCGATCGACCGCCCACCGAGCACGTGCCAGTGCAGGTGGAAGATCGTCTGGCCCGCGCCGGGGCCGGCGTTCACGACGACACGGTAATCGTTCAGGCCGTGGCGTGCCGCGACGTCGGCGACGAAGTCGAGCATGCGCTTCGCCTCCTCGGGCGGGAACTCGCCGATCTCGCGGAAGCTCGCGACGTGCCGCTCGGGGATGACGAGCAGGTGCGTGTCGGCCTGCGGATCGATGTCGCGGATCGCGACGAAGCCGTCGGCCGCGGCGACGTGGTCGCCGTCGCGGTAGAGCGTGCAGAAGAGGCAGTCGTCCGTGTCGCTCGCGCTCATGCGGCCAGCACTCCTTCGTCGACGGCGGCGGCGCCCCGCACCCGCACGAGCTCGCCGACCGGGAGCGCCGGGTCGAGCAGCCAGGGGGAGTAGTCGTCGCCGTAGCCGCGGCCGGGCCGGTCGACGAGGACGACGTCCTCGCGGCCGACCTTGCTCCGCCAGCGCGCCACGCACGCCTCGTGCGACGCGGCCCGCAGCCGCGCGCCGCGCTCCCGCTTCGCCTGCGGCGGCACCGGGTCGTCCGCGGCGGTGCGCGTGCCCGGGCGCGGCGAGTACGGGAAGACGTGGACCTTCGTCAGCCCGGCTGCGCGCGCGGTGGCGAGCGTGTTCGCGAACGCGCGCTCGTCCTCCGTCGGGAAGCCGACGATCACGTCGCTGGTCAGGTTGAACTGCTCCTGCAGCGGCGCCAGCCGGCGCAGGTACGTCGCGACCGTGTACCGGCGCCCCATCGCGCGGAGCACCGCGTCGTCGCCGGACTGCAGCGGCACGTGCAGGTGCCGGCTGACGGTCGGCGTCTCGCGCAGCGCGCGCACGAGCGCGTCGTCGACGTGGTTGATCTCGATCGACGAGAGGCGCAGCCGCTCGACGAGCCCGCCCGCCTCGCGCACGAGGCGCGGCAGGTCGTAGCCGGCCGCACGGTCGCGGTAGCAGCCGAGGTTGATCCCGGTGAGCACGACCTCGCGGTGGCCCTGCGCGACGCGGCGGCGGATCTCGGCGAGCACCGCGTCGGCGGCGCGGCTGCGCGACGCGCCGCGGACGAGCGGGATCACGCAGAAGTTGCACGAGAAGGAGCAGCCGTCCTGCACCTTGACGAACGCGCGGACGCGGTCGAGGCGCGCGTCAGCCTGCACGCAGCCGATCGCGCCGACGTCGCCCGCGACGAACTCCGGCGTCTCCTCGCTGCGGCGGCGGACGACGGTGACGTTCTCCGGCAGCCCTGCGAAGGCGTCGGCCGCGAGATTCGCGCCGCAGCCGGTGACGTAGACCCGCCGGTGGCTGCGGGCTGCGCGGGCGGCTTCCTTGCGCGACTTCGCGACCGCCTCGTTCGTGACGCAGCACGTGTTGACGACCGCCACCTCGGCGTCGTCGGCCTCGGTGTGCCCGTCGGCGAGCAGCCGCTCGCGCACCTCGTGCGCGTCGACGTGCGAGACCTTGCAGCCGAGGAAGCGGACGCTGAACGTCGTCACGGCGCGAAGTGAAGCAAGTCCGCCGCCCAGCCGTCGCGCTCTCGCCGGCCGCCGTGCGCCCAGCCCGGCGGCAGCTCGGGCCGGTCGCGGTCGAGATAGCCGGAGGTGATCGCCCGTCGCACGCGCAGCCGCGGCAGGAGCCGCTCGACGACGTCGAGCGCGACGTTCGCGAGCGCGACGTCGGCCCCGGGCGGCTGCTCCGTCAGCGCGTCCAGGCGCCGCGCGTCGAGGTCGACGCCGTTGGCGAGCGCGTTCGCGCGCGTCGCCTCGACCGCCGCGTCGTCGAGGTCGACCCCCAGCACGGGCGCGAAGCCGAGCTTCGCCGCGGCGATCGAGAGGACGCCCGAGCCGCAGCCGACGTCGAGCAGCGAGCCGTGCGGCTCGAGCTCCTGCAGCAGCTCGAGCGTCAGCCGCGTCGTCGGGTGAGCGCCGGTGCCGAAGGCGCGGCCGGGGTCGACGACGATCGCCTCGCCGTCCGGCTGCTCCCAGGGCGGCCCGACCCAGAAGCGCCCGACCCGCACGCCGTGGTGGAACTCGCGCCAGCGCTCCTCCCAGCCCGCCGGCACGTCCTCGACCTCGACGACGTCGAAGCCGATCGGCGGCTCGTCGGCGTAGACGGCGAAGGCCCCGTCGAGCTCCTCGACGCCGTCCGGGAAGATGTGGAGGAGGAGCACCAGCTCCGCCTCGCCGCCGACGACGACGAACCGCTTCAGCGGAAGGCGCTCTTCAGCTTCTCGAAGAAGCTCTCGTCGGGCTTGTAGGTGCGCTCGTGCGAGTGCTGCTCGAACTCCTCGAGCAGCCGGCGCTGCTCGTCGGTCAGATGCCGCGGCACGACGACGTTGACGAGCACGCGGTGGTCGCCGCGGCCGAAGCCCTGCAGCACCGGCATCCCCTTCCCCCGCAGCAGGACGACCTTGCCGGGCTGGGTGCCGGGCGGGAACTCGAGCTCCTCGTCGCCGGCGAGCGTCGGGATCGTCACCGTCGCGCCGAGCGCCGCCTGCGTCATCGTCAGGTCGACCGTCGAGAAGAGGTCGTCGCCCTCGCGCACGAACCGCTCGTCCGCCTTCACGCGCACCTGGACGTAGACGTCGCCCGCGCGCGAGCCGAGCAGGCCGGCGTGACCCTCGCCCGAGAGGCGGATCCGCTGGCCGTCGTGGATGCCGGCGGGGATGCTCACCTCGAGCAGCCGCTCCTCGAGCACGCGGCCGGAGCCGTCGCAGGCGCGGCAGGGCGTCTCGACGCGGCGGCCGGCGCCGCCGCACGTCGGGCACGCGCCGGTGCGGACGAACTCGCCGAAGACGCTGCGCGTGACGTGCTGCACGCGGCCGGCGCCCCCGCACGTCTCGCAGACGGCGATCGGCGTCCCGGGCTCCGCGCCGTCGCCGCCGCAGCGCCCGCACGTCACCGCGACCTCGAACGGCACCTCGCGTCTGACGCCGGTCGCGGCCTCGGCGAGCTCGACCTCGACGACCGCGCTCAGGTCGGCGCCGCGGCCGCGCCGGCCCCCGCCGCCGCCGAGCAGGTCGTCGCCGAAGAAGGCGCTGAAGAGGTCGGACAGGCTCCCGAAGTCGACGTGGCCGGGCTGCCAGCCGCCGCCGCGCAGGCCGGCGTGGCCGTAGCGGTCGTACAGCTCGCGCGTCTCGCGCTTGGAGAGCACCTCGTAGGCCTCGACGACCTGCTTGAAGCGCTCCTCCGCGTCGGGCGCGTCGGAGACGTCCGGGTGCAGCTCCCGCGCGAGGCGGCGGAAGGCGCGCTTGATCTCCGCCTCGTCCGCTCCCCGCTGCACGCCGAGCAGCTCGTAGTAGTCCCGCTCCGTCGTCGACATCAGTCCTCGAACACCGACTCTGCGAAGCGCGACAGCTCGAGCGCGGCCGAGCGGACGGCGCGCAGGGCCTTGTCGTAGTCCATCCGCACCGGGCCGACGAGGCTGACCGCGCCGAGCGCCCGATGGACGAGCCCGTAGCAGGCGCCGACGAGCGCGATCTCGCGCAGCGCCGGGTGCGCGAGCTCCTGGCCGACCCGGACGAACGCCCGCTGCGGGTCGCGCGGAGAGCCGATCACGTCGAGCATCGCCGCCCGCTTCTCGACGAGCTCGAACAGGTTCCGGTACGCCTCGAGCTCCTCCGCGCGGACCTCGCCGAGCAGGTCGGCGGCGCCGCCGACGTAGAGCCGCTGCTCGGCGGAGACGAGCTCCGTGAACGCGGGCCGCAGCGCGGCGAGGAAGTCCCGCTCGCGCGGCGACAGCCCCGGATCCTCGAAGCGGCGGCGGAGCAGCGTCGTGCCGATCTGCAGGCCGGCGACCGTCTCGTTCAGGTACTCGCCCGCCCACTGGGCGATGCCGGGGTCGACCGGCTGGTCGAAGTGGAAGAGCCGCTTCGTGACGCCGCCGGCGGAGGTGATCACGACCACCATCACGAGCTCCGGCTGCAGCAGCAGGACCTCGACGTGGACGACCGTCGTCGCCTCGATCGGCGGCGCCGAGACGAGCGCGAGCAGCCGCGTCACCTGGGAGAGCATCTCCGTCGTCGCCTGCAGCGCCGCCTCCACCTCGGTGCGGCGGGTGTGCAGGTCGAGCGGGAACGCGTCCGGATGGCGCTCCGGCCGGCGCAGCAGCTCGTCGGCGTAGTAGCGGTAGCCGCTCTCGGTCGGCACCCGGCCGGCCGAGGTGTGCGGGTGCGTCAGCAGCCCCAGCGCCTCGAGCTCGGCGAGCTCCGCACGGACGGTGGACGCCGAGGCGGTCAGCCCGCCCTGCTCGACGAGCGTCCTCGACCCGACCGGCTGCCCGGTCGCGACGTACGCCTCGACGACGCGCCGCAGGATGTCCTGCTGTCTCGACGTCAGCTGCAGCCCAACACTCATGTCCGTTGAAAATGCTACGCCAGGAGCTCGGCCGTCACGGCGCCCCCGAGGAAACGGCCGCGTTCGGTGAGCGCGAGCGCCCCGCCGTCTGCCGCCGCGAGCCCCAGCTGCTCGACCCGGGCGAGCCCGGCCGGATCGAGCGCGTGGCGCAGCCCGGCGAGCGGGAGAGGCTCGTCGAGGCGGAGCCCGAGCATGACGCGCTCGCGTGCGCGCGTCAGGTCGTCGAGCGCCTCGACCTCCCGGTCGTACCGGCCCGCGAGGTAGTGGGCGAGCTTGGGCGTGTTGCGCGTCCGCCTGCCCTCGATTGTCGAAACCGCGCCGAGCCCGACGCCCAGGTAGTCGTGGCCGAGCCAGTAGCCGAGATTGTGCTCCGCGCGCCTGCCGTCGCGGCAGAAGTTCGCGGTCTCGTACCACCGGTAGCCGGCGCCGGTCAGCGTCGCGACGACCCGCTCGAAGTAGTCCTCCATCGCGGCGGCCTGCCGTGCCAGCTCGGCTCCCCAGGCATGGGTGAAGCGCGTCCCCGGCTTCGCCTCGAGCTCGTAGGCGGAGATGTGCTCCGGCGCGAGCGCGAGCGCCTCGTCGAGGTCGGCGGCGAGGTCGGCGGCGCTCTGGCCGGGGATCCCGTAGACGAGGTCGAGCGAGATGTTGTCGAATCCGGCATCACGGAGATGGTGCACGGCGCGCCGGACGTCGTCAGGACCGGCAACGCGCTCGAGCACCCGCAGCAGCTCCGGCCGGAACGTCTGCGCGCCGAGCGAGACCCGGTCGACGCCGGCGGAGCGCAGCCTGCGCGCGAGCTCCGGCGACACCGTCTCCGGGTTCGCCTCGACCGTCAGCTCGCGCGCCGGCGGCAGCGCCTCGAGCAGCCGCAGCAGCTCGGGCAGCGCGGTGTACGTCGGCGTGCCGCCGCCGAGGAAGATCGTGTCGAGCTCGGGCGCGAGCGACGCCGACTCGTCCCTCAGCTCCCGGAGCAGCGCGTCGACGTACGCGCCGTGCTGCCCGGACCGCCCCACCACCGTGACGAAGTCGCAGTAGCCGCAGCGGTGCGCGCAGAACGGCAGGTGCACGTACAGGTGCCGTGCGCCGCCGCTCACGCCTCCGACCTCCGCGGCCGCGCGACGAGCTCGCCGCCGCAGTTCGGGCAGACGTACCCGAGCGCCTCGCCGCACGCGCGGCAGAAGGTGCACTCGTACGAGCAGATGACCGCGTCGGACTCGTGGGACAGCTCGGCGCCGCAGCGCTCGCACTCCGTGCGCAGCTCGAGCGTCATGCCGCGGCCTCGTAGAGGATCGCCGTCGCCTCGCCGCGCGGCGGCCCGAGCGTCGCGCCGTGCGACGAGCGGCCCGCGAGCACGGTCTCGCGGGCCGCGTCGCCCACGATCCGGAGGACGTCGTTCGGCGGCGTGCCTGCGTCGACGAAGAGCCGGACCGTCTCCTCGACCAGCCGGTCGCCCTTCCAGAGCCTCTGCACCGTCGCGCCCACCGAGCGGACCGTCGGCTCCCCGTCGAGCAGCGCCGCGAGCCGCACGAGCGAGTCGGGCTCGGCCGCGAACGGCTCGTACGTGAAGCGGTAGTCGAGCGGATCGGCGCCGGGAGCCCTCTGCTCCCACAGCAGCGTCGCGAACCGACGCGCCTCGCCGAGCTCGGAGAGCGGAAAGAAGTCCAGCCACGTCGGCCCCGCGATCCGGAGCGCCGGCAGCTCGATCCCCTGCTCGAGGGCGACGATGTCCCCCGTCGCCCAGTCCTCGTCGTCGACGGCGAGGAGGATGTGGTGATCCGGCGCCTGCGACCCGTCCGGCCCCGGCTCCTCGTGCCGGGCCCAGGCCGCGGCCTTCACGCGCGACTGCCGCTCGAGGAAGCCGCGGATCTCCTCGACGTTCGCGGCCGGAAGCTGCACGAGCGGCGCACCGAGCCCGGCTCGCATCAGCCCTTGCCGCCCTGGCCGATGTTGAGCACGGCGAGGAACGCCTCCTGCGGCACCTCGACGGCGCCGACCTGCTTCATCCGCTTCTTCCCCGCCTTCTGCTTCTCCAGCAGCTTGCGCTTGCGGGAGATGTCGCCGCCGTAGCACTTCGCGAGCACGTCCTTGCGCCGCGCCTTCACCGTCTCGCGCGCGATCACCCGCGCCCCGATCGCAGCCTGGATCGCGACGTCGAACATCTGCCGCGGGATCTCCTCGCGCAGCTTCTCGACGAGCAGCCGGCCGCGGTCGTACGCGAAGTCGCGGTGCGCGATCAGGGAGAGCGCGTCGACCGGCTCGCCCGCGACGAGCACGTCGACGCGCACGAGGTTCCCCGGCTTGAAGCCGGCGAGGTCGTAGTCGAACGACGCGTAGCCGCGCGTGCGCGACTTCAGCTGGTCGTAGTAGTCGAGCACGATCTCCGCGAGCGGCAGCTCGTACGTCAGGTGCACGCGCTCCGGCGAGAGGTACTCGAGGTGGTCGAACGTCCCGCGCCGCTCGTTGTTCAGCTCCATCACCGCGCCGACGTACTCCTTCGGGACGATGATCGACGCCTTCACGTAGGGCTCCTCCACCCCCTCGACCTCGCGCGGGAACTCGGCCGGGTTGTGCACCTCGCGCCACTCGCCGTTTCGCTCCTCGACGCGGTACGCGACGTTCGGCGCCGTCACGAGCAGGTCGAGGTCGAACTCGCGCTCGAGCCGCTCGCGCACGATCTCCATGTGCAGCAGGCCGAGGAAGCCGCAGCGGAACCCGAACCCGAGCGCGTTCGACGTCTCCGGCTCGTAGACGAGCGCCGCGTCGTTCAGCTTCAGCTTGTCGAGCGCGTCGCGCAGCTCGGGGTACTCGTCCGAGTCCGTCGGGAAGAGCCCCGCGAACACCATCGGCTTCACGTCCTTGTAGCCCGGCAGCGCGGTCGTCGCGCGCCGCTTCACCGAGGTGAGCGTGTCGCCGACGCGCAGGCGCGAGACGTCCTTCAACCCCGTGATCACGTACCCGACCTCGCCGGCCGACAGCGTCTCCACCGGCGTCATCGTCGGCGCGAAGAAGCCGAGCTCCTCCGCCTCGAAGCGCGTGTCGGTCGCCATCGTCGTAAGCTGCTCGCGCCGCGTGAACGTCCCGTCGACGACGCGCACGAACGCGACGACGCCGCGGTACTGGTCGTACGACGAGTCGAAGACGAGGGCGCGCGGCGCCGCGTCGGGGTCGCCGGCCGGCGCGGGCGTCCGCTCGACGATCGCGTCGAGGACGTCGCCGACGTTCAGCCCCGTCTTCGCCGAGATCCGCACGACGTGCGACGGGTCGTCGCCGAGCAGGTCGGCGACCTGGACGGAGGTGCCGTCGGGGTCGGCCGCCGGCAGGTCGATCTTGTTCACGACCGGGACGATCTCCAGCCCGTTCTCGATCGCGAGATACGCGTTCGCGAGCGTCTGCGCCTCGATCCCCTGCGCCGCGTCGACGACGAGCAGCGCGCCCTCGCACGCCTGCAGCGAGCGCGAGACCTCGTAGGTGAAGTCGACGTGGCCGGGCGTGTCGATCAGGTTCAGCTCGTGCCCCTTCCACGAGACCCGCACCGCCTGCGCCTTGATCGTGATCCCGCGCTCGCGCTCCAGCTCCATCGAGTCGAGCAGCTGCTCGCGCATCTCGCGCGCCGACACCGCGTCGGTCAGCTCGAGGATGCGGTCGGCGAGCGTCGACTTGCCGTGGTCGATGTGCGCGATGATCGAGAAGTTGCGGATCCGGCTCTGATCCATGGGGCGGTTGATGGTACTGCCGCCTCAAGTCAGGATTTCCGGATGCCGTTACGTCTCGTGACCCCGTGGGCATGCGACTGAGACTCCTCTGCGCCGCCGCGGCCGGGCTCGCCTTCGCGAGCAGCGCTGCGACGGCCGCGCCGGCCGACCGGCTCCACCTCTCCGGCCGGGTGACCGCCGACATGTGGCCGTGGGCGCGCGCGGCGTCGGCCAACGTGCCGCTGCCGAGTGCGCGGCTGGAGATCCGCAACGG
>DASSSR010000060.1:0-22969 GCA_035708345.1 Gaiellaceae bacterium | reverse complement strand
GACCGGCTCGGCGTGGCGGTAGGCGTCGCTCTGCACGCCGCCGCGGGGGTCGCCGCTCCGGTCGAGCGCGTGCACGTCGCCCTGCTGCTTCTCCGCCGCGGCGCGGGGGCTGCGGAAGATCCCGATCAGCTTCCTGAACATGTCCGCCCTTCTTCCCGGCCGCCGCTACACTAAGCGCCGCTCTGTGCCGTCTCTTTCGGGGCGCATTCGTCTAGTGGCCTAGGACGCCGCCCTCTCACGGCGGTAGCACGGGTTCGAATCCCGTATGCGCCTTTTCCGTCGCACGGTGACCCGCAGCTCGCTCGACCGAGCGGGTCATCCGCGACAGCCGAACCTCGACTGCGCGTCGCGCGCCGGACCCCCGCAGACAACCTCGGGTGCGCCCGGTCGGCTTCGTACGCTGCCGACGTACCGATTAGTACGCTTCCGACGTACCGAATGGTACGCTGTCGACGAACATGATCGAGGACGTCAACCCGTTCGTCTACTCGCGCCCGGTGTCGCCGGAGGACGTGCTCGACCGCGACGAGGAGACCCGCGAGCTGCTCGCGAAGGCCGTCGGCGGCCACTACGTCCGCCTCTACGCCCCGCGCAAGTACGGCAAGACGAGCCTGCTCTCGCGCGCGCTCCGCGACGGCGAGCAGCAGGAAGGGCTGATCCCGATCCTCGTCGACCTCTACCGGGTCAACTCGATCGCCGACGTGACGATCCGCTTCGAGCGCGCGTACGCGAAGCACCTGAAAGGGCCGATCCGCGCGAAGATCGACGAGCTGCTGCAGCGGACGGGCCTCGGCCTCTCGCTGGGCGCGTACGGGATCAGCGCGCGGATCCAGGTCGACCCGAAGGCGGCGGAGCCGCTCGCGGCGCTGCACACGCTGCTCGACCTGCCGACGAAGCTCGAGCAGAGCGGCGGCTACCGCGCCTACGTCGCGCTCGACGAGTTCCAGGACGTCTCCAAGATCGAGGACCTGGACGGCCTGCTGCGCAGCCACATCCAGCACCACGGCGACGTCGCCTCCTACGTCTTCGCCGGCTCGGAGCCCGGCCTGATGAAGCAGCTGTTCGAGAACAAGCAGCGGCCGCTCTACGGCTCGGCCGTGCCGATGCGCCTCGGGCGTCTGCGCGACGTCGACATCGCCGACTACGTCGCCGACCGGTTCGCGCAGACGGGCCGCGGCGCCGGCGAGGCGCTCGGGCCGCTGCTCGCGACCGCCCAGGGCCATCCACAGCGCGCGATCATGCTCGCGCACCGGCTCTGGGAGCACGTCCCGCGGGGCGAGGCCGCGACGCCCGCGCACTGGCAGCGGGCGCACGCGGACGCGCTCGCCGAGGTCCGGCCGGAGTTCGACGCCGCGTGGCGCGGCTACCACTCGGCGGTCACCCAGAAGACGCTGCGCTCGATCGTCGCCGGCGGCGGCTCCGCGTACCGGACGGCGAACCTGAACCGGCTCGCGCTCGAGAAGAGCGCCGCCGGCGCCGCCGTCGAGCGGCTGCTGGCGACGGCCGACGTCGAGCCCGCCGGCGACGGGAAGTACCGCGTCGTCGACCCGCTCTACGCGGAGTGGATCGCCGCGCTCGACACGGCGGACGAGCCCTAGCGAGACTCCGCGGCGGCCAGCACCTCCGGCGGGTAGAAGCGCCGCGCGACGAGCAGCAGCAGCGCGGCGACGACGAGCGCGCCGAGCGTGAGCAGGAACGTCTCCCGCAGCCCGATCGTGTCGGAGAGGTAGCCGAAGAGCAGCGGCGCGCCCGCCTCGGCCGCGATCTGGACGACGTTGCGGACGCCCTCGGCGCGCCCCCAGAGCCGCGGGTGCACGAGGTCGAGCCGCACCGCGTCGAGCGGCGCGCTCGGCGCGACGAGCGCGGCGCCGCCGACGACGAGGAACGGCATCGCGATCCAGACCGAGTCGACGAGGATCGCCGGCGCGAGCGCGAGCGCCCCGCCGACGTAGCTCGCCGTCGCGACGAGGAGCCGCCCGTTCACGTGGCCGCGGCGGACGAGCGTGTCGCCGAGCCGGCCCCCGACGAGCAGGCCGACCAGCCCGCCGGCCCCGACGGCGAGCATCGCGAGGTTCGCCTGGGAGCGCGACAGCCCGTACGCGTGCACGCCGAAGACGACGCCGAACGTCTTCACGCCGGCGAAGAAGAACGACCCGAGCGCGGTGCTCGCGATCACGATCAGGTACGTGCGGATCCGGAGCACGTACTCGACGGCGCCGTGCAGGGGCATCCGCACCGGGTCCTCCTCGAGGATCAGCCGCTCGTCCGGCTCCGCCTCCTCGGCCGCCGCCTGCACGACCGCCTGCTCCTCGGGGTCGGCCTCGCCCTCGTCCTCGCAGGGCCGCCGCCGGCGCGGCTCGTCGAGCCGCCGGATCGCGACTCCGAGCGCGAGCCCGCAGGCGCCGAGCAGCCAGAACACGCCCCGCCACCCGAAGAGCGAGGCGAAGACGGCGCCCGCCAGCAGCGCGACGCCGGTGCCGACGAGGTCGCCGCTGTCGACGACCGAGAGCGCGCGGCTGCGCTGGGCGAGCGAGAACGTGTCGCCGACCATCGAGGCGATCGCCGGCCGGGCGACCGCCGTGACGACGCCGAGGAAGATGCGCGCGCCGAGCAGCATCCCGAAGCTGAGCGCGGCGCCCGTCGCCCCCATCGCGAGCGTCCAGAGGCCGATCGCCGTGGCGAGCAGCAGCGTCCGCCGGAGGCGGTCGACCAGCAGACCGGCGGGCAGCGTCCCCAGCGCGGAGACGAGGCTGAACGCGCTCGCGAGCAGGCCGATCCCGGTGTTCCCGATCGAGAAGGCGTCCTTGAGATCCGGGGCGAGCGCCCCCACCGAGGCCCGGTCCGCGTAGTCGAGCGCGATCACGACCGTGAGGAGCGCGAGCAGCCGCCGGTTCCCGGGCTTCATCCTCGACGGGGTATCCGGGCGCGGCCCGCGGAACACGGACCCGGAGCGTGTAGCGCGCGTTGCCGCCGGGGACACCACGGCCGTGGCTCGTTCCCGCCGGGGTCGTTGGCAGAGCTTCAAGACGATCGTGCAGCTCTGGGTCGACCTCTTCGACGAGCACGAGCTGCTGACGTCGGCGACGGCGATCGCCCTGCAGGGCCTCGTCGCGGCCGTCGCGCTCGCGCTGCTCGGGATCGCCCTGCTCGGCGAGCTCGGCGCGGAGGGGATCTGGAACAACCAGATCGCGCCGCAGATCGAGCCGAAGGTCCTGCCCGAGGTGTTCGGCGGCATCGACGCGAGCGTGCAGAAGGTGTTCAGCTCGAGCTCCGCCGGCCTGATCGCGGTCGCGCTCGTCCTCTCGATCTGGGAGGTGTCGGGCGTCGTGCGCGCCTGCATGAGCGCGTTCTCGAAGATCTACGGGACGAAGGACGAGCGCCCCTTCTGGATCCGCTTCCCGATCTCGTTCGGGATCGCCCTCGTGCTCATCCTCGCGCTCGGCGGCGCGACGCTCCTCACGCTCGGTCTGCGCCACACCGTGCACGGCGGCTGGGGCTTTCCGTTCGCCGTGCTGCGCTGGCTCGCGACCGTCACGCTGCTCTCCGTCGCGTTCGGGGTGCTCGTGCGCTTCGCGCCGGCCGACCGACGGTCGAAGCGGTGGGCGTCGGGCGGCGCGGCGCTCGTCGTCGTGCTCTGGATCGTGCAGTCGCTGATCTTCGACTGGTACGTCCGCGGCGCGGCGAACTACAAGACGGCGGTCGGCTCGCTGACGTTCGTCTACCTGTTCACGACGTACTTCTACGTCGCCGGGATCGTGCTGCTCGTCGGCATCGAGCTGGACGAGCTACTGCGCAAGGACCTGCAGGGCGAGAAGGAGCGCGGCATCCTCGAGCTCGCGCGCGACGTGATCACCTAGGTCTAGGCGGCGTCGAGATCGGCGACGAGCGCGCCGGTGTCGAGCGGCTCGTACCCGAGCCGCGCAGCGACCTCCTCGCTCGTCGGCTTCGTCCCCTCGCGGAACAGCTCGCGCAGCAGCTCGCCCGTCCGCGGGTCGCGCCACCAGTCGTCGCCGACCTCGCCGATCAGGTACGCGCGCAGCTGCGCGCTGCGGATCCACGCGCGCAGGTAGTCGGCGGAGTAGAAGCCCGCGTCCATGTCGGCGAGGTAGTTGCGCTCGTCGTAGCGGATCCCGGTCGCCTCGGTCAGCAGCGGCGAGTAGTCGCGCGCCGACCTCCCCCGCTCCTCGGCGAACGCCGACCAGAAGCCGAGCTCGTAGCGGAGCTTCGCGGTGTAGCGGCGGTAGAGCAGGGCCTCGAGGAAGAGCGTCACCTGCGCGTTCTCCTCGGCCTGGGCGTCCGAGAGGCCGAAGTAGAGCGCGTGCCAGCCCGGCTCGCGCGTCACCGCCTCGAAGATGTACGAGTAGATCTCCGTCAGCGCGTGGTCGCGGGAGATCGACCGGAACGTGTACGGCAGCCGCGGGTCGACGCCCGCGTAGTGCAGCGCGTGGCCCGCCTCGTGCAGGAACGCCTGGTAGTCGGAGAGGCCGCCCTGCGCGCGCGTGATCAGGTGCACGACCTCGGGCGGGTTCGACGGGATCACGCACGCCCGCGGGTTCTTCTGCGGCCGGTCCTCGACGTCGAGCTTGATGTTCGGGATCGCCTCCATGTCGAAGCCGAGCGCCTTCGTCGTCGCCATGCAGACCTCGACGCCCAGCTCCTTCGTGTACGTCGACTCGAGCGGCGAGACCCGGCGCAGGTAGTGCACGTGCGCGTTCGACGGCAGCTCCTCCCGGTCGGGGCCGAGCAGCTTCTCGAACCACGTGTCCCGCAGGCGGCCGTAGGCGGCGGTCGTCGCCTCGGACGCCGCGACGAGCGCGCGCTCCAGCTCGTGCAGCGAGATCGCCTTCTCCTCTTCGTTGCGCGCAACCGGGTCGGCGACGCCGCTCACCTCCGCGTCGAGCGACTCCCGCGCCTCGAGCAGCCCGCGCCGGTCCTCGTTGAACTCGGCCGACGCCTGCCGCTCCAGCTCGCCCAGCTCCTCCCGGTCGGCGTAGGAGTCGAGGACGGCGAGCTGCGCCGTCGCCGCACGCAGCGGCAGCTCCTCGCCCCGGAAGACGACGCGCTTCTGCAGGATCGCGTTCTCGAGCGCGTCCTCCCGCTCGGCCAGCTCGGCGGTGACGACGCCGCCCTCGCACGTCTTGCGCAGGCGGTAGAGGCGCTCGGCGTCGTCGCCCGACGCGGCCTGCTCCTCCGCGCGCAGCGCCTCGAGCTGCTCGCGCGTGAAGAGGTCGGCGTAGCGGGCGATGATCGCGGCCTGCTCGGAGACCTCCTTCTCGCCGACCCGGACGGCGCGTCCCTCCTCGGCGCGCTCGAACACGTACCGCTGGAGGCGCTCCTCGTAATCCGCCGCGGAGCGCGTCGCCGTCGTCGCCATCGCCTCAGCCTAGTGCGTCCGGGCGAGTGTCCGGGCGGCCCAGAGCAGCTCGTCGATCGCGAAGGGCTTGCCGAGCACGGCGTCGGCCCGGCCCGCCCACTCCGCCTCCTGCACCTCCGCGGAGCCGGTGACGACGACGACCGGGATCGTCAGCGCCTGCAGCTCGTCGAGCAGCGAGTCGCCGCGCTCCATGCCGATCCGCATGTCGAGCAGGACGAGCCCGATCTCGCCCGTGTCGAGCGCCCGCCGGGCCTCGTCGAGCGACGACGCCTCGAGCACGCGGTAGCCCTCGAGCTCGAGATTCACCCGGCACAGCAGCCGGATGGCGGGCTCGTCGTCCACGACCAGGACGACCGGATTGCCTCCCCCCTCCGCCACGACCCGCGTGACTATACCCGCCCGTAACCGGGGGCCCCCGGCGCTCGTTTATTCCTTACGAATGGCAAAGGGCAAGGGCGACACGAGCGACCTCGTGGTGGCCCGGGGGGACACGGCGAGGGCACGGGAGCTTCCACTCCCGTCGGCGCAGTTCAGGCGGCGCGCCTGGCTGGCCTTCCAGCGCGCTCTCGACCCCCTGGGGCCGCCGCGGCCGCTGCCTATGCGGCGGTCGCCGCCGCGCGCCTGAGCCGGGCGAGCGTCGTCTCGCGGCCGAGCAGCTCGATGCTCTCGAAGAGGCCCGGCGAGACCTTCGACCCCGTCACCGCGACCCGGATCGGCTGGAAGCCCTGCCGCGGCTTCAGGCCCAGCCGCTCGAGGACGCCGCGGAGCGCCGACTCGATCGACTCGGCGGTGAACGGCTCGAGCTCGGCGAGCGCGTCGCCGGCGGCGGCGACCACCTCCGCCCCGCCGTCGACGCTCGCCGGCTCGACGTCCTGGAAGAGGAAGCCGGCGAACGAGGGGAACTCGCCCAGCCGGGAGATCTTCTCCTGCACGAGCGGCGCCGCCTTCCGCACCCGCTCTGCGTCCCACTCGTACCCGTGCTCGCCGAGCCAGAGGACGAGCGCGTGCGCGAACGCCTCCGGCGCCAGCGCGCGCTGGTAGACGCCGTTCAGCCAGTCCAGCTTCGCGTAGTCGAACTGCGCCGGGCTCGGGCTGACGCGCGCCAGCTCGAACCGCTCGACCAGCTCGTCGCGCGACATGACCGTCGTCTCGCCGTCGGGCGCCCAGCCGAGCAGCGCCAGGAAGTTCATCAGCGCCGGCGGCAGGTAGCCGGCGTTGCGGAACTCGTCGACGCCGACGGCGCCGTGGCGCTTCGACAGCTTCTTGCCGTCGCCGCCGTTCACGTTCGGGCAGTGCGCGTACGTCGGCAGGTCGCCGCCGACCGCGCGGATGATGTTCAGCTGCTTCGGCGTGTTCGAGATGTGGTCCTCGCCGCGGATCACGTGCGTGATCCCGTCCCACACGTCCTCCATCGGCGAAGCGAAGTTGTAGGTCGGACGGCCGTCGGAGCGGACGAGGACGAGGTCCTCGATCGACTCGTTCGGCACCTCGACGCGGCCGCGGATCACGTCGTCCCACGCCGTCACGCCCTCGTCCGGCATCCGGAAGCGGATCGCGCCCTCGTCCTCGTACGCCTTGCCCTCGGCGACGAGCTGCTCGGCAACGCGGCGGCAGTCGTCCATCCGGTCGAGCTGGAACGTGATCTCGCCGTCCCAGTCGATCCCGAGCCACTGCAGCGACTCCTGGATGAAGTCGGTCGCCTCCGCGACCTCCCGCGCCGTGTCGGTGTTCTCGATCCGCAGCCGGATCTGCCCGCCTTCGTGACGGGCGTAGAGCCAGTTGAAGAGGAACGTCCGGACGTTGCCGATGTGCAGGAAGCCGGTCGGGCTCGGGGCCATGCGGACGATCACGCTCACGCGGATAGCGTAGGCCGCGTGCGGACGCTGTCGCTGCGCGAGCTGAACCGCGCCACGCTGGCGCGCCAGCTGCTGCTGCGGCGGGTCAAGCTCTCGCCGCTCGCGGCGATCGAGCGCGTCGCCGGCCTGCAGGCGCAGTGGGCGCCGTCGCCGTACGTCGGCCTCTGGACGCGGCTCGAGGGCTTCCGCCGGGAGACGCTCGAGCGGGCCGTCCGGCGCGGGGACGTGCTGAAGCCGACGCTGATGCGCGGGACGCTGCACCTGGTGACGGCGCGCGACTACCCGCTCTACTACGCGGCCCTGCGGGAGATGCCGACGTGGTACCGGCCGCAGCACCTCGCGGAGGCGCACCGGCTGCTCGCGGAGGTGCGCGCGCTCGCGCCGATCTCGCAGTCCGACGCGGTCGCCCACGTCCGCGGCTACGGGCACGAGGAGCGCGACGCGTGGCGGATCGTGCACGCGCTCCGCCGCCACGCGCACCTGCTGCACGGCCCCGACACCGCGCTCTGGCGAACGGCGGCCCGCGTCGTCTACCACCCGGTCGCCGAGCCCGCCGAGCAGGACGGCGCGGCCGCGCGCGCCGAGCTCGTCCGGCGCTACCTGCGCGCGTTCGGGCCGGCGACGAAAGCCGACGTCGCCGACTGGTCCGGGCTGCGCGTCCGCGACTTCGAGCACGCCCTCGACGGGCTGCCGACGTACCTGAACGAGGAGGGGCGCACGCTCTACGACGTGCCGCGCGCGCCGCTGCCGGCGGCGGACACGCCGGCGCCCGTCCGCTTCCTGCCGAAGTGGGACAACACGCTGCTCGCCCACGCCGACCGCCGGCGCGTGATCGGCGACGAGCTGCGCCGCGGCGTCGTCATGGGCCGGAACGGCGACCTGCCGGGGACGGTGCTCGTGGACGGCGTCGTCGCGGCGATCTGGCGGTCCGACCGCGGCGGGGCGGTGACGGTCGAGTACGTCGGGCCGGCGACGCGGACGCAGCAGGCGGAGGTCGCCGCCGAGGCCGGGCGCCTGCAGGCATGGTTGGCCTGACGTGCACATCGGCGCGCATCTCTCGAGCTCCGGCGGCATCCACACCGCCGTCGACCGCGCGGAGGCGATCGGCGCCGAGTCGCTGCAGGTCTTCACGCAGAGCCCCCGGACGTGGCGGCCGACGAACCACGACCCGAAGACGTTCGACCGGTTCCGCGAGCGGCGCGAGGAGGTCGGGCTGCAGGGCGTCCTCTGCCACGCCCTCTACCTGTGCAACTTCGCCGCGCTCGACGACGCGATCTACGAGAAGTCCGTCGTGGCGCTGCGCACGACGATGGACGTGGCCTGTGCGATCGGCGCCGACGGCGTCGTCGTCCACGTCGGCTCGCACCTCGGCGCCGGCTTCGAGAAGGGGCTCGAGCGGGTGCTGCCGGCGCTCGAGCTGGTGCTCGAGCGCTGCAACGAGACGACCTGGCTGCTGCTCGAGAACTCCGCCGGCGCGGGCGGGACGATCGGCCGCTCCGTCGACGAGCTCGCGACGATCCACGAGCGGCTCGACCGGCACCCGCGGCTCGGGATCTGCCTCGACTCGTGCCACCTGTACGTCTCGGGCGTCGACGTCACCGACCGCGCGGAGCTCGACGCGCTGCTCGCCGAGCTGGACGGCGCGGTCGGGCTCGAGCGGCTGCGGGCGCTGCACGTGAACGACTCCGCGGGCGAGCTCGGCTCGAACCGCGACCGCCATGCGAACATCGGCGACGGGCTGCTCGGCGAGCGGCTCGGCGTCTTCCTCGGCCATCCGCGGCTGCAGGGGCTGCCCGCGGTGCTCGAGGTCGAGGGCAAGGACAAGCGGGGCCCCGACGCCGACGAGATCCGCAAGACCCGGGAGCTGTGGCGGCGCGCCGTCGCTACCGCTGGGTGATCCTCGCCGCGGGGACGCTCGCCCAGGCGAGCTTCTCCGCCCTCTCGGTCGGGTTGCCGGCGCTCGCTCCCGCGCTCCGCTCGCACTACCGGCTGACGCTCGGCGAGACCGGCGTCGTGCTCGGCGCGGTCGGGATCGGGATGCTCTTCACGCTGCTGCCCTGGGGCCTGCTCGCGGACAGGCTCGACGAGCGGTGGGTGATCGCCTTCGGGCTCACCGGCGCCGCCGCGGCGCTGGCGGCGACCGCGACGACGCAGTCGTTCGCGGCCGTCACCGGCACGCTCGTGGCGGCCGGCGCGCTCGGCGCGAGCGTCAACGCCGCGAGCGGCCGCGCGGTGATGAGCTGGTTCCCGAGCTCGGAGCTCGGGCTCGCGCTCGGGATCCGGCAGACCGCGATCCCGATCGGCGGCGCCGCGGGCGCGGCCGTCCTCCCCGTCCTCGCCGGCTCCGGCGGCACGCGGCTCGCCTTCTTCTCGCTCGGCGCCTCCTGCCTCGCCGGCGCGGTGCTCGCCGCCGTCTTCATCCGCGGCTCCGCGCCCGGCGACGAGGCGGTGACGCTCGTCGGCCGGCCGCTGCGCGACCCCAGGCTCTGGCTGCTCTCGTGCGGCACGGCGCTCTATCTGACCGCGCAGATCGGGATCACCGGCTTCGTCGTCCTCTTCCTGCACGAGCACCGCCACGTCTCGACGCACGCGGCGGCGGCGCTGCTCGCCGGGATCAACGTGCTGGCGATCGGCGCGCGCATCTACTCCGGCCGGATCTCCGACCGGGTCGGCAACCGCCTGCGCCCGCTCCGCGTCGTCGGCGTCGCCTGCGGCGTCGCGACGGCGCTCGTCGCGGCGGCCACGGACGCGCCGCTCGCGCTGCTCGTCCCCGCGTTCCTCGTCGCCGGGACGCTGAGCATGGCGTGGAACGCGCTCGGCTTCGCCGCCGCGGCGGAGACCGTCGGCTCCGCGAAGACCGGCGCCGCGCTCGGCTTCCAGCAGACGATGCTCGGCGTGGTCGTCGCGGCCGCGCCGCCGGCGTTCGCGGCGGTCGCGGCCTCCTCCTGGCGGCTCGCCTACGCGCTCGCCGCGGCGGGGCCGCTGCTCGGGACGGCGCTGCTCGCGGCGCTCAGTCCGACAGGCGTGCGATCACGCGGAAGGTCGGCGATCCCGCCGGCAGCTCCTTGAACTCCGGGTTCACGCAGCCGAGCTCGCCGGCGCGGTGCTCGTAGCACGGGTCGACCTCCGCCCGGCACATCGGCAGCGGCCGCTTCGCCGCCCGCACGGCGCCGAAGCCGTCGCGCCGCCGCTCCGCCGCCCGCAGCATCTGCAGGTCGATCTCGACCGCGTACACCTTCTGCATGCAGCCGAGGAACGTGTGCCCGTGCTCCTCGTAGGCGTAGGCGAAGGGGCACGCGCGCTCGACGCACGCGGACGGATACACGACCTTGTCGCAGTGCACCTCGCAGCGCCGGCAGACCACCTCGTCCTGCGGGCGCAGCGGCAGCGCGAGCTCAGTCATGCGGCGAATTGTGTGGCGGGTGCGGCGATCCACGCAAGACTTGACTTTTCCCGCACCTTCAGGCAGGGGAAACGGCGACGCCGAGCCGCTTCACCGCGGTCAGGACGTCCACCTGCGTGAAGGCGCGGAAGTCGGGCTCGGGCTCCTCGTCCTCGTCGGCGACGAACCAGAGCGCCTGGCAGGTCGCCATCCCGAGCGCCGCCGCCCCGCCGACGTCCGCCTCGAGCCGGTCGCCGACGAAGAGCGCCCGCTCGGGGGCGACGCCGAGCGCGTCGAGGGCGCGCTCGAAGATGGCGGCGTCCGGCTTCCGCCGGCCCACCTCGGAGGAGAAGACGGCGACGTCGAGCCGCTCGGCGACGCCGAGGTCGGCGAGGTCGCGGTGCAGGAGGTCGGGCGGGTCGATCGCGTTCGAGACGAGGCCGAGCTTCAGCCCGCGGTCGCGCAGGCTCTCGAGCAGCGCGTGCGTCGTCGAGGCGAGCTGCCGCGCCGGCGCCCACGCCGCATGCTCGGCCTCGAGGAAGCGGAGCAGCTCGTCGTCGCCCGGCTCGATCCCGAACTCGGCGAGCAGCCGGCGGATCTCGGCCGGGTACTCGACCTCCTCGATCACGCCGGGCTCGAAGAACTTCGGCAGGTAGGCGTCGCGGAAGCGCGCCGTCAGCTCGGGGTCGGCCGGGCGGCCGATCGCGGCGAGCCCGGCGACGTGCCCGGCCGCGAGCAGCTCGGCGTCGAACGCCCAGCGCATCAGGGTGTCGCCCCAGTCGAAGAGCACCGCCTCCAGCACGGGCGGTTAGGCTAGCGCGGCCGTGCTGCGCAGGATCCTCTGGGCCTCGCTCGCCCTCGCGCCCGCGGCCATCCTCGTCGACCGGCTCACGGCGGCCGGCGACACGACGCTCTTCGTGCTCGCCGCCGCGGCGCTGATCCCGCTCGCCTGGCTGATCGGCGAGTCGACCGAGCACGCGGCCGAGCACACGGGGCCCGGCATCGGCGGCTTCCTGAACGCGAGCTTCGGCAACGCCCCCGAGCTGATCATCGCGCTCGTCGCGATCGACAGCGGCCTCTTCCAGGTCGTGCGCGGCTCGCTCGCCGGCTCGGTGATCTCGAACCTGCTGCTCGTCTTCGGCGTCTCGCAGATCGTCGGGCCGGACGGCTGCCCGCTCGACCGCCGCTCGCTCTTCACGCAGATCGGGCTCTGCGGCGTCGCGCTCGCCGTCGTCCTGCCGGTGATCGTGCTCGGCTACACCGGCTCGCCGGAGCGCGACACGGCGGTCTGGCTCTCGGTGCCGCTCTCCGTCGTCCTGCTGGTCGTCTACCTGACGGTGACCGCGCGCAACCTGCGCCGGCATCGCCACGCCGAGCGCGAGGAGGCCGACGAGGCGGCGTGGCCGCTGCCCGTCTCGCTCGCCGGCCTCGCGGTCGCGACGGCGTTCACGGCGGTGATCAGCGAGATCCTCGTGCACTCGCTGGAGGCGTTCGCGCACGCGATCGGCGCCACGGAGTTCTTCATCGCCGCTATCGTCGTCGCGGTCGTCGGCAACGCGGCGGAGCACGGCGGCGCCGTCGTGATCGCCCGCACCGGCAACATGCGGCTCGCCAGCGAGATCGCGATCTCCTCGAGCGCGCAGGTCGCGCTGCTCGTCACGCCGGTCGTGATGCTGCTCTCGCTCGCGTTCTCGCACGCGCTCGCGCTCTCCTTCCGCTGGGAGGAGGCGGTCGCCATGGGCGGTGCGGTCGGCCTGACGGCGGTGATGGTGCAGGACGCGCGCTCGAAGCGCTGGGAGGGAATCACGCTCGTCGCGACCTTCGTCGCGGTCGCCGTCTGGTTCTGGTTCGCAGGCAGCCGCTAACCTGCGCCGATGGCCGTCGTGGAGGAGGGCGCCCCGGCGCCGGCACAGCAGGGGACCGTGGTCCAGGCGCGCGAGCTGACGCGCCGCTACGGGGAAGGAGCGACCGCGGTCGACGCGCTGCGCGGCGTCTCGCTCGCCGTCGCCGCCGGCGAGCTCGTCGCCGTCATGGGCCCGTCCGGATCCGGCAAGTCGACGCTGATGCACATCCTCGCCGGGCTCGACAAGCCGACGAGCGGCACGGTCGAGATCGCCGGTCAGGAGATCACCTCGCTCGACGACCGCGCGCTGACGATGCTGCGCCGCAAGCACATCGGCTTCGTCTTCCAGTTCTTCAACCTGCTGCCGATGCTGACCGCGGAGGAGAACGTGCTGCTGCCGCTCTCGATCTCGGGCCAGAAGCCGGAGCAGCGCTTCCTCGACGAGCTGCTGCGGCGCACCGGGCTCGACGAGCGCCGCACGCACCGCCCGGCCGAGCTCTCCGGCGGCCAGCAGCAGCGCGTCGCGATCGCGCGCTCGCTCGTGACGCGGCCGACGATCCTCTTCGCGGACGAGCCGACCGGCAACCTCGACTCGAAGACGGGCGGCGAGATCCTCGACCTGCTGCGCGAGTCGGTGGACGCCTACGGGCAGACGACCGTGATGGTCACGCACGAGGCGCGCGCCGCGGCGATCGCCGACCGCGTGCTCTTCATCGCCGACGGCCTGATCGTGCGCGAGCTGCAGCGGGCGACCGCGCAGCAGGTGCTCGACGTGATGGCCGGCCTCGACTCGTGATCGGCGTCGCGCTGAAGGGGCTGCTCGGGCGGAAGCTCCGGGCGTGCCTGACCGCGGTCGCGGTCGTGCTGGGGATCGCGATGGTGAGCGGCACCTACGTCCTCACCGACACGATCAAGGCCGGCTTCTCGGGCCTCTTCACCACCGTCTACCAGGGCGCCGACGCGATCGTCTCGGGCAAGAGCGCGATCGGCGGCGGCGACCAGAACGGGCCCGGGCTCGCGCCGGCCTTCTCGGAGTCGCTGCTGCAGCGCGTGCGCGCGCTGCCGCACGTCGCCGACGCGGGCGGCAACGTCGCGTACCCGACGCTGCTCGTCGGCCGCGACGGGAAGGTGATGGCGGCGCAGGCCGGCGGGCTCGGCTTCGGCATCGACCCGCGCCACGCGGACGACCCGATCGACCCGCTGAAGCTCGTCACGGGCGCCTGGCCGACGAACGGCCGCCAGATCGCGATCGACGTCGCGACCGCGAACAAGAAGGACTATGCCGTGGGCGACACGATCGGCGCCGTCGCGAGCGGCGCCTCGCGCCGCTACCGGATCAGCGGCATCGTCAAGCTCGGCGACGCCTCGATCGGCGGCACGACGCTCGCGGTCTTCGACCTCGCGACCGGCCAGCGGATCTTCCACAAGGAAGGCAAGCTCGACACGATCTACGTCAAGTCGAAGTCCGGCGTCACGCAGACGCGGCTGCTGCAGGAGCTGCGGAGCGTGCTGCCGCCGACGGCGCAGGTGCGGTCGGCGGCGGCGCAGGCGAAGCACGACACCGACAACACGTCGACCTTCACCTCGATCATCCAGGACTTCCTGCTCGCCTTCGCCGGGATCGCCCTCTTCGTCGGCTCGTTCGTGATCGCGAACACGCTCTCGATCACGATCGCGCAGCGGACGCGCGAGTTCGCGACGCTGCGCACGCTCGGCGCCACCCGGCGACAGGTGCTGCGCTCGGTGATCGTCGAGGCGCTCGTGATCGGGTTCCTCGCCTCGCTCGTGGGGCTGTTCGCGGGGCTCGGCCTCGCGAAGCTGCTCAACCAGCTCTTCATCGCGCTCGGGATCGACCTGCCGAAGGCGTCGACGGTCTTCGCAACCCGAACGATCGTCGTCTCGCTCGTGCTCGGCACGGTGGTGACGCTGCTCGCGTCGCTGCGGCCCGCGGTCCGCGCCACGCGCGTCGAGCCGATCGCGGCGGTGCGCGAGGGCGCGCTGCTGCCGCGCTCGCGGCTCGCCCGCTTCGGGCTCCCGTTCGCGCTCGTCACCTGCGCGGTCGCGGTCGCGCTGCTGCTGTTCGGCGCCCTCGACGGCTCGGCGTCCACGAAGCAGCGGCTGCTCGGGATCGGCGCCGGCGTGCTCATCCTCTTCTTCGGCGTCGCGCTCGTCGCGCCGCGGCTCGTGCGGCCGCTCGCACGCGTGCTCGGCGCTCCGGCCGCCCGCTTCGCCGGCGCGCCCGGGCGCCTCGCGCGGCAGAACGCGATGCGCGCGCCGTCGCGCACCGCCGCGACGGCGTCGGCGCTGATGATCGGGCTCGCGCTCGTCACCGTCGTCGCGGTGCTCGCCGCCGGCCTGAAGGGCCGCTTCGAGAGCTCCGTGCACGCGCTCTTCAACGCGGACTACGCGCTCACGTCGCAGAACGGCTTCATCCCGACCGGGGTCGATTCGGCGAAGGCGCTCGTGCACGTCCCCGGCGTCGAGGTCGTCTCGTCCGTGCGCGCGGGCGAGGCGAGGGTGTTCGGGAAGCGGATCGGCATCACCGGCACCGACGCGCAGATGCCGAAGGTGATCTCGATCGACTGGGTCCCCGGCAGCGAGCACGTCGCGCCGTTCGTCTCGAAGGACTTCGCGAAGAAGCACGGCCTGCGCGTCGGCTCGCCGCTGACGCTGCAGGTGCCGAGCGGCAAGAGCGTGCGCGTGACGATCCGCGGGATCGTCGACCCGCCGAAGGGCGGCTCGCCGTTCACCGACGTGACGATCCCGAACTCCGTCTTCGACCGCGCGTACGCGAACCCGACGAACCTCTACTCGTTCGTGAAGGTGCAGGGCGGCGCGACGCCGCAGAACACCGCGCGGCTGAACGCGGCGCTGAAGCGGTTCCCGGACGCGAAGCTGCAGACGGAAGGCGAGTTCGAGAAGAACCAGGAGCAGGGGATCACGCTGCTGCTCAACCTGCTCTACGTGCTGCTCTCGCTCTCGATCGTCGTCTCGCTGTTCGGGATCGTCAACACGCTCGTGCTGACGGTCTTCGAGCGCACGCGCGAGCTGGGGATGCTGCGCGCGGTCGGGATGACGCGGCGGCAGGTGCGGCGGATGATCCGGCACGAGAGCGTCGTCACGGCGCTGATCGGCGCCGCGCTCGGGATCCCGGTCGGGATCGGCCTCGGCGCGCTCGTCGGGCACGCGATCTCGTACCCGATCTTCACCGTGCCCTGGGGGACGATCGTCGTCTTCGTGTTCGCCGCCGTGGTCGCCGGCCTGATCGCGGCGATCTTCCCGGCGCGCCGCGCGGGACGGCTGAACGTGCTCGAGGCGCTGCAGTACGAGTAGCCGCTACAGCCACACGCCCGGCTCGCGCGTGACCGGATAGCCCGAGAGCACGAGCCGCTCCTCCTCGACGCGCAGCACCTCGCCCTGCTCCCAGCCGGAGACGATCCGCCAGCGGCCGTCCGGGCCCCGCTCGAAGACGGCCGGCGGCGACCAGTCCGGCGCGTCGGTGAACTGCGCCTCCAGCTTCCCCTCCCGCCAGCGGATCACGAGCTGGTCGCCCTCCAGGTACCAGATGCCGAGCAGCGTCTCGACGTCCGCCGGCGGCGGCTCCTCGACCCGCCACGGCTCCGGCGGCACCGGCCAGGCGTCGACCGTCGCGGCGATCAGCTTCAGCGCGAGCGGCAGCGTGCGCGCGTTGCTCGAGTTCGTCAGCACGGCGGCGCCGACGCCATCCTCGGGCGAGACGCCCATGAACGCGATGAAGCCCGGCATCGAGCCGGTGTGCCCGGCGACGATCCGCTCGCCGTCGCGGAAGAGCTGCAGCCCGAGCCCGTAGCCGGCCGTCCAGCGGACGTGGTCCGCGAGCGACTGCAGCGTCCGCATCTCCTCGACCGACCGCCTCGCGAGCACCGTCTCGTCCGGCTTCGCGAGGAACGCCGCCCAGCGGCAGAGGTCGCCGACCGTCCCCCAGAGCTGGCCGGCGGCGACCCACGCCCCGGTCTCGACCGGCGGCTCGTCCCACGCGCCCTCGACGTACGGCTTCACGAGCCGGCCCTGCGCCGCCGGCGGCTCCGGCGCGAAGCTCGTGCGCGCGAGCCCGAGCGGCCCCAGCAGCCGCGTGCGCACGTACTCCTCGTACGGGACGCCGCCCGCGCGCTCGACGACGACGCCGAGCAGCGCGAAGGCGAGGTTCGAGTAGTGGAAGCGCGCGCCGGGCGGCAGCACCCGCTCCGCCTCGTGCAGCGTCGAGAGCAGCTCCGGCACGGAGGCGAAGCGGCCGCGCAGCCAGGCGTCGTCCTGCGTCTCGCGCTGCAGCCCCGACGTGTGCGAGAGCAGCCGGCGCAGCGTCGGCGCGTGCGCCGCGCCGTCGACGTGCCGGTCGAGCGGATCCTCGAGGTCGAGCCTGCCGGCGTCGCGCAGCTGCAGGACCGCCGCGGCGGTGAACGTCTTCGTGATCGAGCCGAGCCTGTACTGCGTGTCGGGCGTCGCGTCCTCGCCGACCGCCGTCTGCCACGCCGTCTCGCCGTCGCGCAGGACGGCGGCGGCGATGCTCGGGATCCGCTTCTCGCGCTGCTCGCGCGCGACGAGCCGTTGCAGCTCGCGCGCGAGCGCGTCAGGCGGCGACATGCAGCTCCGCGAGGATGCCGGCGGCGGCCTCGACGTCCGCGTCATCGACGCCGAGGTAGGTGACGGCGCGCAGCCACCCCGGCCGCAGGTTGCCGACGAGCAGCCCGCGCTCGCGCAGCGACGCCTGCAGGCCCGGACGGTCCTCGATCACGGCGAAGTTCGTCTCGGCGTCGCCGTCGAGCAGGCGGGCGCGCGCGTGGTCCTCCGCGAGCCGCTCGACGTGGTGGTCGAGCGCGTGGAGCGCGGCCGCCGCGACGACCCCCGCCTGCCGCAGCGCGCCGCCGAGGAGGAACTTCCCCTCCCACGCCCGCTCGATCGTCTCCGCACTCGACGCGAGCACGGCGCCGAGCGGGCAGCCGAGGCCCTTCGAGAAGCAGATCGTGACGGTGTCGGCGTGGGCGGACCACGCGGACGGCGGCTCGCCCGCGGCGACGGACGCGTTGAAGAGGCGCGCGCCGTCGAGGTGGACGCGCGCGCCGCGCGCGTGCGCGGCCTCGACGGCGGCGCGGAAGGCCTCGACGGGCCAGATGCGGCCGCCGGAGCTCCGGTGCGTGTTCTCGAGCACGACGATCCCCCCGGGACCGAGCTCTGGCTCCGCCTCGATCTGCTCGACCGAGAGCCGGCCCTCCTCCCCGGGCAGCGAGCGCATCACGAGGCCCGAGTGGATCGCCGGCCCGCCCGCCTCGTAGACCATCACGTGCGTCCGCTCCTCCGCGAGCAGCGTCGAGCCGGGCGTCGTCTGCGCGCGCAGCGCCACCTGGTTCGCCATCGTCGCCGTCGGCAGGAAGAGCGCCGCCTCGTGGCCGAGCAGCTCGGCCGCGCGCCGCTGCAGCTCGTTCACGGTCGGATCCTCGCGGTACTGCTCGTCGCCGACCTCGGCGGCGGCCATCGCCGCGAGCATCGCCGGCGTCGGCTTCGTCAGCGTGTCGGAGTGCAGGTCGATCACGGCTCGCCCTCTTCGACGATCGCCTCCACCTCGGCGAGCGTGCGGCCGCGCGAGCGCGCGATCCGGTCGTAGCGCTTGGCGAACTGGCCCTGCGCGTACGTCGTGAACGTCTCCTCGTCCAGGCCGAACGGCGTCACGCCGTCCTCGTACCGGGCGAAGGTCTCGGTGACGACGCCGAGGGCGTAGGGGAACAGCTCCTGCATCCGCGCCTCGATCGCGTCCCACGTCGACGGCTCCTCGGCGACGAGACGGCCGAGCAGGTAGACGCCGTAGGCGACGTGCCGCGACTCGTCGCGCTTCACGTCCACGAGCGCGGAGCAGAGGCCGGGCATCAGGCCGTTCGCGGCCAGCGACTCGTGGTAGCTGTGGTAGCCGGTCTCCGCGAGCACGCCCTCGACGATCATGTTGTAGGTGACCGACGCGCGCGCGAGCGCCTCCGGGGAGGGATCGGCGAGCAGCCGCTCCATCGCCGCCGGCAGCTCCTCGTAGAAGAGCTTCCGGTACGCCGGCACGTGGAAGCGCTGCAGGTCGTCGGGCGCGCCCATCACCTCGTCGAGGAAGCGCGCGAAGAGCTCCGTGTGCTTCGCCTCCTCGTACAGGAACGTGGTCAGGTACAGCTCCTCCTCGACGCGGCCGTCGCGTGCGACGGCGAGCACGAGCGGCAGCAGGTCGAGCGTCACCGCCTCCTCGCCCGCCGCGAAGAGCGAGGTGAGCGAGAGGATCGTCTCGCGCTGCAGGTCGTCCAGCGACTCCCAGTCGCGCCGGTCCTGCGTCAGGTCGACCGCCGCCGGGTCCCACGCGCCGAGCCGCTTCGCCTTGTGGTAGAGGCGCAGCGGAAAGCAGTCGCGGAGCCCGCCGCTCGTCGTGCGGAAGCCCTCGTGGACGGCCATTCGACGCTACCGTACCCCGCGTGGATCTGACCGTGCTCGAGGCGACGCTGCGCGAGCTCGGGGAGCCGAACTACCGGGTCGCGCAGGTGTGGGAGTGGGCGGCGCGCGGCGCCGCGGGCTACGAGGCGATGACGAACCTGCCGCGCGCCCTGCGCGAGCGGCTGGCCGCGGACGTGCCGTTCTCGACGCTGGCCGTCGAGACGCAGCGCGAGTCGCGCGACGGCACGGTGAAGACGCTCTTCCGCACCGCCGACGGCCATCCGGTCGAGGCGGTGCTGATGCGCTACCGCGACGGCCGGCGCTCGCTCTGCCTCTCGTCGCAGTCCGGCTGCCCGCTGACGTGCACGTTCTGCGCGACCGGGCAGATGGCGTTCGGCCGCAACCTGACGCCCTCGGAGATCCTCGACCAGGCGCTGCACTTCCGCCGGCTCGCCGCCGTCGACCACGCGGTGTTCATGGGCATGGGCGAGCCGATGCTCAACCTCGACAACGTGCTCGCGGCCGCGCGGCGGCTGCCGGACGTCGGGATCACGCACCGGCGGACGACGATCTCGACCGTCGGCTGGCTGCCGGGGCTGAAGCGCTTCGTCGACGAGGTGGACGAGCCGATGCGGCTCGCGCTGTCGCTGCACGCGCCGACGGACGAGCTGCGCTCGGCGATCATGCCGGTGAACGAGCGCTACCCGCTCGAGGACGTCCTGCGCGAGTGCCGCCGCCACGCCGCGCGCGTCAACCGGCGCGTCTTCGTCGAGTACGTGATGCTCGCCGGCGTGAACGACTCCGTCGAGCAGGCGGCGGCGCTCGGCGAGCTGCTCGGCCCGGACGACTTCAAGGTCAACCTGATCCCGTACAACCCGACCGGGATGTACGACGGCTCCTCGCGGGAGCGGATCGCCGGCTTCCGCGCCGAGCTCGAGGCGTGGCACGTCCCCGTGACGGTACGGCTGACGCGCGGCCGCGACATCGAGGCCGCGTGCGGGCAGCTGGCGGCGGCGCCGCGGCCGCGCGAGCGGACGGCCGTCTAGACAGTCGACGCGGCGGGGCGTTATCGCCCGCTCGACGCGGGCGCAGCGCCGCCCTGCCCGGCCTGGATCGCAGTCCGCTGATCCGCTATCTGTACGGCCGTGGAGTTCCGGCTCCTGGGAGCGGTCGAGGCGGAGGCGAACGGCGGGCGGCTCGCCCTCGGCGGGCCGACCCAGCGCGCCCTGCTCGCGCTGCTGCTGCTCGAGCCCGGCCGGCCGGTGCCCGCCGACCGGCTCGCGGCGCAGCTCGGCGCCGAGGGCGAGGCGACGCTGCGCTCGTACGTCTCCCGGCTGCGGCGCGCGCTCGGCCGCGAGACGGTCGTCGCGGCGGGCGGCGGCTACCTCCTGCGCGCGACGCCCGAGCAGGTGGACGCCCGCCGCTTCGAGCACCTCGTCCGCCAGGCGCGCGCGGACGGGCCCGGCCTCGCCTCCGAGCGGCTGCACGCCGCGCTCGCGCTCTGGCGCGGCCCCGCGCTCGCGGACGTCGCCGAGTGCGACTCGCTCGCGCAGGAGGCGTTGCGCCTCGAGGAGCTCCGCCTCGCCGCGCTCGAGGAGCGGATCGAGGCCGACCTCGCGCTCGGACGGCACGCGCTGCTCGTGCCCGAGCTGCAGGCGCTCGTCGCCGCGGAGCCGCTGCGCGAGCGGCTGCGACGCCAGCTCGTGCTCGCGCTCTACCGCTGCGGCCGGCAGGCGGACGCGCTCGCCGCCTATCGCGACGCGCAGCGACTGCTCGACGAGGAGCTGGGGCTCGAGCCGGGCGAGGAGCTGAAGCGGCTCGAGCGGGCGATCCTGCGCCACGAGGTCGAGGCGCTCGCCCCCGCCGGCGCACGGCACGGCCTGCCCGCCCCGACGACGAGCTTCGTCGGCCGCGGACGGGAGCTCGCCGAGCTCGCGGACGCGCTGCGCGGGCACCGGCTCGTCACGCTCACCGGCATCGGCGGCTCCGGCAAGACGCGGCTCGCGCTCGAGAGCGCCCGCCGTCACCTCGACGTGTGGGCCGACGGCGTCCGGCTCGTCGACCTGACCGCGCTCGCCGAGCCGGAGCTCGTCGAGGGAGCGGTCGCCCACGCGCTCGGCGCCGACGAGCTCGGAGACGTCCGCACGCGGGAGCTGCTGCTCGTCGTCGACAACTGCGAGCACGTCGTCGACGCGGCCGCCGAGGTCCTCCGGCGTCTGCTCGGCCGCTGCGAGGGCGTGCGCGTGCTCGCGACGAGCCGCGTCCCGCTCGGCATCCCCGGCGAGCTCGACTATCCCGTCGAGCCGCTCGAGTCCGACCTCGCCGTGCAGCTCTTCGTCGAGCGCGCCCGCACGTTCCGGCGCGACGTGGCGGACGACGAGGCCGAGCTCGCGCTCGTCGGCGCGATCTGCCGCGAGCTCGACGGCCTCCCGCTCTCGATCGAGCTCGCGGCGGCGCGCGCGAAGGCGCTGTCGCTGCGCGAGATCGCCTCCCGGCTCGACGACCGGCTCCGCTTCCTCCGCGCCTGGCAGCGCGTCGCCGACCCGCGCCACCGGACGCTCGAGGCGACGATGGACTGGAGCTACGGGCTGCTCGGCGCCGACGAGCAGCGGCTGCTGCGCCGCCTCGCCGTCTTCGCCGGCGGCTGGTCGCTCGACGCCGCCGCCGAGGTCTGTCTCGACGGCGACGAGGAGGCGGCGCTCGAGCTGCTCGGACGGCTCGTCGACGCGTCGCTCGTCCGGGTCGAGCACGACGAGGCGACGCGCTACGGCCTGCTCGAGACGGTGCGCGTCTACGCGGCCGAGCGGCTCGCGGAGGATCCGGACGCCGACGCGCTCCGGCGGCGCCACGCCGAGCACTATCTCCGTGTCGCCGAGGCGACGAACCTCGCCATCGACGCCCGCGGACGCGGGCCGCAACGGCAGCAGCTCGCGCTGCTCGAGCAGCACAACTTCCGGGCGGCGCTCGACTACGGATCGGAGAACGACGTCGAGCTGGCGCTGCGCCTGATGGTCGGGCTGGAGAACTTCTGGATGACGCACGCGCTGCGCGAGGGCGAGCGTCGCTTCCGCGAGCTGCTCGAGCGCGCCGAGGGCATCGACCCCCATCTCCACGCGTGCGCGGTACGCGAGCACGGCTCCGCCCTCGACGTGCTGCTCCAGATCGACGAGGCCGAGCGCCTCTACCGGGCGGCGAAGGACGCGTTCGCCGCGCTCGGCGACGAGGTCGCGACGGCGTACATGGACTACCGGATCGCGATCGTCCTCCGGCAGCGCGACCCGGACGACGAGAGCGCCTTGCGGCTCTGGCGCGACGCGCTCGAAGTGTTCCGCCGCCACGGCGCGACGTTCCAGGAGCTGCAGGTCGTCGGCGACCTCGGCTACGTCGAGATCCGCCGCGGCAACCGCGAGGAAGGCCGCCGCATGTTCGAGGAGAGCATGCGGCTCGCCGCGGAGTCCGAGTGGCACTGGTGGATCGCGCAGGGGCACGCGAAGCTCGCCCAGTTCGAGCTCGAGGAGGGGCGGGTCGACGAGGCCGAGCAGCTGGCGCGCTCCGCGCTGTCGATCTGCCGGCAGATGCGGAACCGGACGTTCGGACGGCTCCTGCTCGCGATCCTCGCCCGCACCGCCGCCGCGCGCGGCGAGCGGGAGCGCGCGGCCGCGATCTGGTCTGCCGTGGCCGAGGCGGAGGAGCCCGCCGGGCGCTGGGGCCGCTTCGACCGCGAGACGTGGGGCGCGCTGATCCCGGAGGTCCCGGGACGGGAGCCGCTCTCCTATCCCGACGCGGTCGCGCTCGCCCTCTCGTAGCGCCGGCTGCAACGGTTCTGCAACGTCGCCCTGCGAGCGTCGGGCGCGATGGAGGACGAGCTCGTGCACGCGACCGCGGAGCTGGCCGACGCACTCGGCCGGCACGATCTCGCCGGGGCGGCGCAGCTCTATGCCGAGGACGCGCTCCTGCTCTCCCCTGCGGCGCAGCTGATCTCGGGCCGCGCGGAGATCGAGGCGTACTGGCACGCCGGGCTCGCGCTCGGCCTCGCCCGGATCGAGCTGACGGCGCTCGAGCTGCGGGTCGAGGCCGAC
>DASSSR010000059.1:0-8982 GCA_035708345.1 Gaiellaceae bacterium | reverse complement strand
TCAGCGCCGCGCGTTCCTCGGCGGTCAACTTCCTGGCCATCACTGTCCTTTCGTTCGTTCGACGACCGCTGCGAAGCGGTCGAGCCGCTGCAGCCACGTGCTGATGCCTTCGAAGGCGTACGGCGCGAGCATGCACCTCCGCACCCGCCCGACCTTCTGCGTCGTCACGAGCTCCGCCTCCTCGAGCAGCCGGACGTGCTTCTTCATCCCGGTCAGCGACATCCCGAAGGGCTCGGCGAGCTCGCTGATCGTGGCGCTGCCGGTTCCGAGCCGCTCGAGCACCGCCCGGCGGGTCGGGTCGGCGAGGGCGGCGAAAGCCCGGTCGACCGGGGTGCAATACTGAACCATTGAGTTCAGTATGGCACAGGAGCGACGGCGGCCGCAAGCGAGCCGGAGAGCGGGGCGCCGTCGCCGGCGCCCCGCAGGGTTCTACCCGGAGCAGCCGGCGATCGAGCCGGGCGGCTCGCAGTTGTCGGGCGTGTTGCCCGTGACCGCCGTGTTGCGGAGCGTGACCGTCCCTGCCGGGACGGTCGGGTCGAAGCTGACGTTGACGATCCCGCCGCCGGCGGCGGCGCTGTTGCCCGTGACGGCGCCGTTGTTCAGCACGAGCGTCGGCGTCGGCTGGCCGGCGAAGAAGATCGCGTTCATGATCCCGCCGCCGAGCCCGCCCGCGGCGCTGTTCTGCGCGACGACGGTGTTGTTCAACGTCGCCGTCGCGTGGTTGAGCAGCCCGCCGCCGACCTCGCCCGGCGCGGCGTTGCCGACGATGACGCTGTTGTTGCTGACCAGCGTGCCGCCGTTCGAGATGCCGCCGCCGCCGCTCTCCGGAGCGCCGGCCGCCGTGTTGTCGCGGATCAGGCTGCGGTTCAGCGTGATCGAGCTGCCCGGGCCGCCGCCCATCCCGTTGCCGCTCGCGATGCCGCCGCCGCCGGGGCCGCTGTTGTGCTCGACGATGCTGTTGTTCAGCTGCAGCGTCGACGCGAGGCCGAGGATGCCGCCGCCGCCGCTGCCGGTCGCCGGCACCGTGTTCCAGCTGACGTCGCTCTGGTTCAGCGTCGCGGTCGCGCCGAAGGCGTTCGCGACGCCGCCGCCCGCGTCGGCGGCGTAGTTCCCGGTCACGACGACGCGGTTCAGCGTCAGCGTGCCGGACAGGTTCAGGATCCCGGCGCCCGCGCCCGCGGCCATCGCGCCGAGCACCCTGCCGCCGGTGATCGTCAGGTCGTTGACGGTCAGCGCGCCGCCGGAGGTCCCGTCGACCGCAACGATCCGGAAGTTCGTGCTGTTGCCGGCGACCGTCGCGCCCCTGCCGTTGATCGTCACCGGCGTGACGACGACCGGCAGGCCGTTGCCGCCCATCGCCGGGTTGTCCCGGGTCGTGAGCGTGTAGGTGCAGCCGGCGGCGAGCGTGATCGAGCCGCCGCCCGCCGCGTTGACCGTGTTCACCGCCGCGACCAGTCCCGCCCCGCCTGCGGCGCAGGGCACGACGACGCTCGCGGACGCGACCGCGGCGCCCGACGCCGCGAGTGCCGCCGCTGCCGCGAGGACGACCGAGATCCCGAGACGTTCCGCACGTCCGAGCACGCGCTGAAGCATCCGGTACCCCCTTTCCCGCCCGCATTCAGGCCCGAGGGCTATGTGGAGAGACCGGCGGGCGGGGCGCCGCCGCCCGCGCGGCCGGATTGTCCCACGATTCGCAGCCGATTCCAACCCGCGGGAGCTGCGCGGAGGACGGCCGGGCCGCAGCCGGCCGTCCTCGCGCCTGGGCGATTCGGCAGCCGCCGTCGGGTGGTCGGCCGTAAGAAACCTACACAACGGAGTCCGATACGGCAGCGAAACACTAGGGATGGCCTTTGGGGTGGCCTCCGATGCCGCCGCACGCCTCGCACCCCGATCCTCGGTGCAGACAACGAGCCGCACCCGAGGAGGAGACAGTGAGCACGATCGAAGCCCCCAGACTGCGCCTGCGCGGCGCAGTCGTCCGAGACGGCGACCCCGGCTGGGACCTGGCCCGCCAGGCCTTCAACCTGACGGTCGACCAGCGGCCCGTCGCGGTCGCCTTCCCCGCCGACGTCGCCGACGTGCAGGCGGTCGTCCGCTACGCCGCCGACGCCGGCCTGCGCGTCGCGCCGCAGCGCACCGGCCACAACGCCGCGCCGCTCGGCTCCGTCGAGGACGCGATCGTCGTCCGAACCGACAACCTGCAGGGCGTCCGGCTCGACGCCGCGCGCCGGCACGCACGCGTCGGCGCCGGGCACAAGTGGCAGGACGTCGTCCCCGCCGCGTCCGAGCTCGGCCTCGCCGCGCTGCACGGGTCGACCGGCGACGTCAGCGTCGTCGGCTACTCGCTCGGCGGCGGCCTCGGCTGGTACGGCCGCAAGCACGGGCTCGCCTCGAACAAGGTGACGGCCGTCGAGCTCGTCACCGCCGACGGCGAGCTCGTCCGGGCCGACCGCGACACCGAGCCGGAGCTCTTCTGGGCGCTCCGCGGCGGCGGCGGCGGCAACTTCGGCGTCGTCACCGCGATCGAGTTCGACCTCGTCGAGCAGCCGCTCGACTACGCGGGCGTCCTCTTCTTCCCGTGGGAGCGGACGGACGAGGTGCTGCACGCGTGGCACGAGTGGCTGCCGACGACGCCCGACGAGCTGACCTCCGTCGGCCGCGTGCTCCAGTTCCCGCCCTTCCCGGAGGTGCCCGAGCCGCTGCGCGGCAAGGCCTTCGCGCTCGTCGAGGCCGTCTACCTCGGCAGCGAGGCGGACGGGCGCGAGCTGCTCGAGCCGCTGCGCGAGCTGGGGCCGGCGATCGACACCTTCGCGCTCGTGCCGCCGGCGGAGATCGCCGAGCTGCACATGGACCCGCCGCACCCGGTGGCGGGCGTGACCGCGCACACGCTGCTCGGCGAGCTCGGCGCGGCGGGCATCGACGCGCTCGTCGCGGCGGCCGGGCCGGAGTCCGGCTCGCGGCTGCTGAGCGTCGAGCTCCGCCAGCTCGGCGGCGCGCTCGCACGCACCTCGCCCGAGCACGGCGCGCTGGACATGCTCCGGGCCGACTACGCGATGTTCGGCGTCGGGATCGCGCCGGAGCCTGCACTCGCCGCGGCGAGCGAGGCGCAGCTCGACGCGGTGCTGGAGGCGCTCGCGCCCTGGCAGGCGGGGCTGTACTCCAACTTCACCGAGCACCGCACGGGCGCGAGCAGCTTCTTCGTGCCGGAGACGCAGGCGCGGCTGCGCGCGGTCAAGGAGCGGCTCGACCCGGACGACCTGTTCCGCGCGAACTACGTCGTCGACTGAACGCCGCCGCCGACCTCGCGGGCGATCTCGTCCGCGAGGTCGGCGACCGCCTCCCAGTCGCGAAAGTCGCCGTACGGCGCCTTCACCATCCGCACGACCGCCCGCTCGCCCAGCGAGAGCCGGCCGCGGTCGAGCCTTCCGGTGAAGACGCGGTGCCCACGCGCGCCGACGCGCTCGGCGAGCGGCGCCAGGTCGGGAGGGTCGGGCTGCGGCGGGTCGCCGAGCGGCCCGCTGCTGAAGAGCCAGGTCGGGCGGCCGCGCAGCGCCTGCTCGTTCGCCTCGGCGAGCGCGAGCGCCGGCGCGAGCCAGTTGCCCATGTACACCGCGCTGCCGAGGACGACGGCGTCGTACCGCTCGACGCCGCCGACCTCGTCAGCAGGGACGACATCCACGTCGAGTCCGTGCGCGTCCAGTTCGCGCCCGAGCGCCTCGGCGATCTCCGTGGTCGCGCCGTGTTTGCTCGCGCACGTGACGAGGACTGTCATCTCCTCGAGCATGCGCCCTGCCGCCCGCGGGTGCATCCGTAGTCTCCCGCACGCGCGGTCGGCGGTCCGCCCGATGTCGCAGGAGCCGCGCGGCGCGACGCTGCGGGCGTGAAGATCTCGGAGCTGATGCAGCGGGACGTCGTCACCGTCGCACCGGAGACGACGCTGAAGCAGGCGGCGGCGCTGCTCGTCCGCCATCGCATCTCAGGCCTGCCCGTCGTGCGCGGCGACGGCACCGTCGCCGGCGTCCTCTCCGAGGCGGACGTGCTCGAGCGGCACGGCGCCCGCACGGCAGGCGAGGCGATGAGCGCGCCGGCGATCGCCGCGCGGCCGACGCAGAGCGCCGCCGAGGCGGCGGCTCTGCTGAGCGCGCGGCGGATCAAGCGCCTGCCGGTCGTCGAGGACGGGCGGCTCGTCGGCATCGTCACCCGCGCCGACCTCGTCCGCGCCTTCCAGCGCAGCGACGCCGAGATCGAGCGGGAGATCGTCGAGCAGGTGCTGCTGCACGACCTCTGGATCTCGCCCGACGCCGTCGGCGTCGTCGTCGAGGAAGGAACGGTACGGCTGCGGGGCAGCGTCGACTCGGCGTCGCTGGCCGAGACGGTCGTCGCCTTCACGCGCCGGGTGCCCGGCGTCGTCGCCGTCGAGTCGGCGCTGGTGGCGCCGTGACGAGCTACACCGTGATCTGGAACGACGCGGCGACCGCCGGCGTCGGCCGGCTCGAGCTGGAGCCGGACGGGATCACCTTCCACGGCTCCGGCCTCGAGGAGACCGTCCTCTTCGCCGAGATCGAGGGCGTCCGCGTCGGCCGCTCCGACGCCGAGCGCCTGGCCGGCCGGCCGTCGCTCGTGCTCGACCGCCGGAACGCCGGGCCGGTCCGGATCGGCAGCCTCGACGGGCTCGGCGCGCTCAACGAGCTCGCGTCTACACTCGCTGCGTGAGCTCCACCACGCGCCGGGCGCTCTGGGCGGCGATCCCGCTGCTCGCGGTCGCGGCCGTCTCGCTCGCATTCGTCCTCCGGTCGACGACGCAGCCGTCGAAGGCCGAGGCGGAGCCGCTCGGGGCGACGTGGAGCGCCGGCGAGAAGCGCGCGCCGGCGATCGACCTGCGCGCCGCCGACGGCTCGCCGCTCAGCCTCGCCGCCTTCCGCGGCCGCAAGGTGATCGTCACCTTCGTGGACCCGCACTGCACGACGTTCTGCCCGCGCGAGTCGATCGTCCTCGACGACGCGATCCGGGCGCTTCCGGTCGCGCAGCGGCCGGCGGTCGTCGCGGTGAGCGTCGACCCGAAGGTGCAGTCGGAGCGCGTGCTCGTGCAGGAGGCGCGGCGCTTCCGCTGGACGCCGCAGTGGCACTGGGCGATCGGCACGAAGGCGCAGCTCGCCGCCGTCTGGAAGCGGTACGGGATCATGGTCGTCCCGACTCCCGACGACATCACGCACACCGAGGCCGCGTACGTGCTCGACGCGCGCGGCTACCAGCGCGCGCTGCTGGCGTGGCCGTTCAAGTCCACGGACGTGTCACGAGCGCTTGCTGCGGCGTCCTAGCGCGATCCACGCGCCCATGATCGCGGCGATCACGATCGCGATCACGATCCGGTCGCTCGAGTTGTGGGAGGCGCCCTGCACGTGCAGCACCGGCGCGGGCGTGTTCGACGACTCCGGGCCCGACCAGTCGACGACGCTGCCGTCCGAATACGTCTGCTTCACCCGCAGCGCGTAGTCGCCGCCCTTCGCGGCGCGCGCGCCGAAGGTGAGCTCGACGACGCCGCGCGTCCGGCCCGACCACGTCGTCGTCCCGCTCAGCTGCAGGCCCGCCGGCGCCGTCACCCGGACGCCGACCGTCGCGGCCGTCGCGCTCTCGGTCGGCACCGTCAGGTGCAGGAGCGTCGCTTCGTCCGCCTTCGCCGTCGTCGGCGAGATCTCCGCGTGCGCGAACGCCGCCGGCGCCAGCACGAGCGCCGCGAGCACGACCAGCGCGACCCGCATCTAGCGCCTGAAGAGCCGGCTCAGCAGGCCCTGCTTCGCCGGCTCGGGAGCCGGCGCGGAGGGAGCCGCCGTCGGCGCGATCGGCTCCGGCGCGATCGAGCGAGGCACGTTGTGCCGCTCCCGGTGCGCGCGGATCGCCGCGTTCATCTCGTCCCGCTGCGATTGCTCGCTCATGGGCCGGACCTTACGCCGCCGCGCTCTCGTATCCTCCGCCCATGTGCTTCGACGACGACTCCTCGCCGCCGATCCCGGCGATCTCCGGCGCCGCCGTCTCGCACGACCGGCTGACGCTCACCGCCGCCGACGGGAACGAGCTCGCCGCGTTCCGCGCACTGCCGGACGGGCCGGTGAGGACCGGCGTCGTCATCCTCCCCGACGTCCGCGGCCTCTATCGCTTCTACGAGGAGCTCGCGCTCCGCTTCGCCGAGCGCGGCTACGTCGCGATCGCGTTCGACTACTTCGGCCGCACCGCCGGCGTCGGCGAGCGCGGCGACGACTTCGACTACCGGCCGCACGTCGAGCAGACGACGCCGCACGGCGTGCAGACCGACGTCGGCGCCTGCGTGAACCACCTGCGCGCGCTCGAGTGCACCTCGATCTTCACCGTCGGCTTCTGCTTCGGCGGCAGCGGCTCCTGGGCGGCGGCCGCCGGCGGGCACGGGCTGAAGGGCGCCGTCGGCTTCTACGGCAGGCCGTCCCGGATGCTCGCGAGCGTGCCGCACATCGAGGCGCCGATCCTCGCGCTGCAGGCGGGCGCCGACCAGGCGATCTCGCACGAGGACAACCTCGAGCTCGAGCACGCGCTGCGCGAGCACGGCAAGCAGTACGAGCTGATCGAGTACGAGGGCGCGCCGCACAGCTTCTTCGACCGCAAGCAGGAGGAGTTCGCCGAGGCGTCGGAGGACGCCTGGCGACGTGTAGTCGAGTTCATCGGGCGGTACGAGTGACCGCATGCACATCCTCGACTTCTTCAAGAAGCGGCCCGACGGTCCGGCCGACTACTGGGTCGCGCTCGCGCACGAGCGCTTCCAGCCCGACGACCTCCTGAAGCAGGCGCAGGAGGCGGAGCGGGCCGGCTTCGACGGCGTCGTCTGCTCCGACCACCTCGCCCCGTGGTGGACGGAGGCGACCGCCCCGACCAGCTCCGGCAACGCGTGGGTCTGGCTCGGCGCCGTCGCGCAGGCGACGACGCGGGCGACGATCGGCCCGGCGGTGACGGCGATCGTCCACCGCTACAACCCGGTCGTGGTCGCCCAGCAGATCGCGACGCTCGGGCTGCTCGCGCCCGGCCGGGTCGTGCTCGGCGTCGGCTCCGGCGAGGCGATGAACGAGGTGCCGGCGGGGATGGACTGGCCGTCGACCGAGGAGCAGCTCGCGCGCACCGAGGAGGCGCTGACGATCATCACGCGGCTGCTCGCCGGCGAGACGGTCGACTTCGACGGCCGCTTCTTCAGGGCGAAGCGGGCCGTCCTCTACTCCCGGCCGGAACGGCGCGTGCCGGTGATCCTCTCCGCCTTCCACGAGGGCGCGGCCGAGCTCGCGGGCCGGCTCGCCGACGGGCTCTGGACGCTCGGCGACCCGCAGACGGCGCCGAAGGTGATCGGCGCGTACAAGCACGCCTGCGGGCAGGCCGGGCGCGAGATCGGCACCGTCGTCGTCCAGGCGGTTTTCTCCTACGCCCCCGCCGACGAGCAGGCGCTCGAGCACGCGCGCGAGTGGAAGGGGACGATGGTCGACCGCCACTACACCGACGCGGTCGTCGACCCCGCCGAGATCTACCGCAACGGCGAGGACGAGGTCCAGGACGCCACGTTCACGAAGCAGGTGATCTGCTCCTCCGACCCGGACACCCACGTCAAGCGGATCAAGCTGATCGAGAAGCTCGGCGCCGACGTGATGTGCCTGATGAACGTCTCGGGAGCCGACCCGCACGCCGCGCTCAGGTTCTACGGAGACAAGGTGTTACCGGAGCTCCGCAAGGGGTAGACGACCGGGTATGGGAGAACTTGTTGCGGATTTCGTGCTGAAGCGCCTGCGCGAGTGGGGAGTCGAGCGGATCTACGGCTACCCCGGCGACGGGATCAACGCCTTCCTCGGGGCGCTCGACCGCGCGCAGGAGAACGGTGGGCCGGAGTTCATCCAGGCCCGCCACGAGGAGATGGCCGCCTTCATGGCGTGCGGCCACGGGAAGTTCGCCGGCCTCGACCGGATCGGCGTCTGCATGGCGACGTCGGGCCCGGGCGCGGTGCACCTGCTGAACGGGCTCTACGACGCGAAGCTCGACCACGTGCCGGTGCTGGCGATCGTCGGCCAGCAGAAGCGCGTCTCGCTGGGCGCCCACTACCAGCAGGAGATCGACCTGCAGACGCTCTACCACGACGTCGCCGAGTTCGTGGAGATGTGCACCGAGCCGGCGCAGGCCCGGCAGCTGATCGACCGCGCGATCCGCATCGCGCTCGACAGCAAGACCGTCTGCGCGGTGATCGTCCCGAACGACGTCGCCGAGATGGACGCCGTCGAGTCGCCGCCGCGGGAGCACGGATCCGTCTACTCGTCGGTGGGCTACTCGCGGCCGCGCGTGCTGCCGCAGGAGAAGGACATCGAGCACGCCGCCGAGATCCTCAACGACGGCGAGAAGGTCGCGATCCTGATCGGCCAGGGCGCCCGCGGTGCCGCCGACGAGGTCGTCGAGGTCGCCGACCTGCTCGGCGCGGGCATCGCGAAGGCGCTGCTCGGCAAGGACGTGCTGCCGGACGACCTTCCCTTCGTCACCGGCGCGATCGGCCTGCTCGGGACGATCCCGAGCCACGACATGATGGGCGACTGCGACACGCTGCTGATGATCGGGACGAGCTTCCCGTACGCGGAGTTCCTGCCCAAGGAGGGGCAGGCGAAGTGCGTCGAGATCGACCTGCAGGCGTCGATGATCGGCATCCGCTATCCGGCCGAGGCGCTCCTGATCGGCGACGCGAAGGAGACGTTGAAGGCGCTGATCCCGCACCTGATCCGCAAGGACGACCGCGGGTGGCGCGAGGAGATCGAGAAGGGGGTCGCCCGCTGGTGGGAGATCGTCGAGAAGCGGTCGCTCGAGGACGCCGACCCGATGAACCCGCAGCGCGTCGCGCACGAGCTCTCGCAGGTGCTGCCCGACGACGCGATCATCACCGCCGACTCCGGCTCCTCGACGAACTGGTTCGCGCGGCAGGTCAAGATCAAGAAGGGG
>DASSSR010000058.1:0-3198 GCA_035708345.1 Gaiellaceae bacterium | reverse complement strand
GCCGTGCGACATGCTCATGTGGAAGTCGGTGCGCCACTCCGTCCAGTTGATCGGACGGTTGAGCTTGCGCGCGAGCAGGCAGCAGACCGTCAGCTGCGGGTGCGAGGTGATCTTGTTGCCGAAGCCGCCGCCGATGTCCTGCGTGACGAAGCGCAGCTTGTCGAGCCCGACGCGCATCGCCGGCCCCATCATGATCTGGGCGAAGCCGGGAAACTGGTTGTTCGTGTGGATCGTCCACTGGCCGACGCCGCGGTTGAACTCGACGACGGCGCCGTCGGTCTCGAGCGGCGTCGAGTTGAAGCGGTGGAAGTGCAGCTCCTCGATCTTCACGATCTTGTCCGCCTCGGCGACCGCCTCGTCCCACGAGCCCCACTCGTAGAGGCCGTTCCACATCAGGTTCGAGCCGGATTCCTCGTGCAGGACCGGCTTGTCCTCGTCGAGGGCGACGCGCGCGTCCACGATCGCGTCGATCGGCTCGTACTCGACCTCGACGAGCTCGGACGCGTCGCGCGCGAGCTCGCGCGTCTCCGCGACGACCGCGACGATCGGCTCCCCGACGTAGCGCACCTTGCCGACCGCGAGCGCGTAGTCCTTCACGTGCGCGCCGGGCGGAGACGCGAGCTGGAAGAACGGATCGGTGAGCGCCGCCACTTCCTCGCCGGTGAGCGTCCCGTAGACGCCCTTCAGCTTCTCCGCCTCGCTCACGTCGATCGAGGTGATGTGCGCGTGCGCGTACGGCGAGCGCACGAAGTGGAGGTAGCCCATCCCGTGGCGCTTGACGTCGTCGACGAAGACGCCCTGGCCCTGCGTGAGGCGCTTGTCCTCCTTGCGCGGGACGCTCTGGCCCTGCCACTGCCTGGTCGGGACGGCGACCTCGTGCTTCTCGGGCGCGATCGTCATTACCTCGCCACCGCCTTGACGGCCTCGAAGATGTTCCAGTAGCCGGTGCAGCGGCAGATGTTGCCCTGCAGCGCCTTGCGGATCTCCTCCTCGCTCGGGCTCGGGTTCGCGCGCAGCAGCGCGGTCGCGCTCATCAGCATCCCCGGCGTGCAGTAGCCGCACTGGAGCGCGTGGTGCTCGCTGAAGGACTGCTGCAGCGGCGCCAGCTCGTCGCCGTCGGCGAGCCCCTCGACCGTCTCGACCGTGGCGCCGTCGGCCTGGACGGCGAGCAGCATGCAGCTCTTCACGAGCGTCCCGTTCACGATCACCGAGCAGGCGCCGCAGTTGCCCGTGTCGCAGCCGATGTGGCTGCCGGTCAGGTCGAGGTCGTCGCGGATGAAGTGGATCAGCAGCTTGCGCGCCTCGACGCTCCGCTCGTACTCGACGCCGTTGACGGTGATCGTCACCTGGTGCTCGCTCATGCACGCTCCTGTGCCTGTCGCGCGGCCCGGATCGCGAGCACCTCGGCGAGATGCGTGCGGTACTCGGCGGTCGCGTGGACGTCGGACGGCGGGTCGAGGTTCGCTGCGCGGACCGCGGCGCGCACGGCGTCCTCGTCCGCGCTCTCCGGCTGCAGCAGCACGGGCACGGCGTCGACGCAGCCGAGGGCGATCCGCAGCGAGCCGTTCAGGCTGGCGGCCGCGTTCGCGATGCAGGTGCCGTCGGCGCCGAGCGTGATCGCGGCGAAGCCGTCGTGCTTGCCGGCCGGGATCGTGATCCGCGTCAGCAGCTCGCCGGGGCCGACCGCGGTCAGGTAGACGCCGACGAAGAACTCCTCCGCCGGCACCTCCCGTTCGCCGTCCGCCGCGGCGATCGTGAAGCGCGCGCCGATCGCCGTCAGCAGCGGCGGCAGGTGGTTCGTCGGGTCGTTCGCGCAGACGTTGCCGCCGACGGTGCCGCGATTCCGCACCTGGACGTCGGCGATCGTGCTCACGACCTCGGCGAGGATCGGCCGCGCCTTCGCCTCCGCGCTCGCCATCACCTCGGAGTACGTCGTCATCGCGCCGATCGTCAGCGTGCCGTCGGCGGCGAGGTCGATCCCCTTCAGCTCCTCGAGCCCGTTCAGGTCGATGAGCGCGTCGGGGGACGCGGCACGCGCCTTCATCACGTTGATCAGCGTCTGGCCGCCGGCGAGCGCGCGGGCGCCGTCGTTCGCCGCGAGGAGGTTCAGCGCATCCGCCACCGACGTCGGCTTCGCGTACTCGACCTCCCGCAGCAGCACGTGAGCGATCCTACGTTGGCAGCGATTCGATTTGCAACTGGCATTTGATATTTGGTCACTGCGTCGCCGCGGGCGCGGTCGTGCGGCGCGGCGTACGCGGCGTATCGCGGCGGTGGCTGCGCGCGCGGCGCGCGTCAGACGGGCGCGTGGATCCGGTACGGCGAGTCGCGCAGCAGGCCGCCGCGGCGGTTCGCGCGGACGGCGAGCGCCTCCGCGAGCATCGAGAGCGCCGTCTCGGCCGGCGTGTCCGCGCCGATGTCGAGCCCCGACGGGCCGGAGATCCGCTCCAGCTCCTCGTCGGTCAGGCCCGCCTCGCGCAGCAGCTCCCGCCGCCGCTCCTGGTTGCGGCGCGAGCCGAGCGCGCCGATGTAGAAGGCGTCGGTCTTGACGGCGGCCGTCAGCAGCGGCAGGTCGAACTTGTCGTCGTGCGTGAGCACGAGGATCGCGGTCGCGGTGTCGGGCCGCAGCTGCTCGAGCGCCTCCTCCGGCCAGAGCGGCAGGAGCTCGTCGGCGCTCGGGATCCGCTCGCGGGTGAGGAACCGGGCGCGCGCGTCGGCGACGACGGTGCGCCACCCCAGCTGCTTCGCCATCCCGCAGAGCGCCTCGGCGGTGTCGACGGCTCCGTAGACGAAGAGCGTCGGCGGCGGGCCGTGGACGTCGGCGAACACGGTCCGGCCCTCGTGCGTCAGCACGTGCCCGCGGCCGCGGCGGAGCGCCTCGACGGCGAGCGCGGCGAGCTCGGGCGGGCCGTCGCCGGCGGTCGACCCGTCCTCCCGCACGAGCAGCTTCGCGCCGAACGGCTCGCCGGCGACGACGGTGAACACGACCGCGCGCTCGGCCGGGTCGAGCTCGAAGGCGGAGCCGGCCGGCTCGACGAAGACGTCGATCTCGCCGCCGCACGGCAGCCCGACGCCGAAGGCCATGTCGTCGTTGATCCCGTACGTGACGAGGCGCGGGACGCCGCTGTCCATCACCTCCTGCGCCGCGACGAAGACGTCGCTCTCGACGCAGCCGCCCGAGACGGAGCCGCTGAGCTT
>DASSSR010000057.1:0-29041 GCA_035708345.1 Gaiellaceae bacterium | reverse complement strand
CAGGGGGCGTGCGGCGACGCGTCCGCGCTGCTCAACCGCGCGACCCAGGGCCTGTACACACCGGGCTCGACGTTCAACGACCCGGGCTACTGCACGGAGTACGGGCAGAAGATCTCGAACGCGCTCAACCCCGACCAGACGGCGGAGTCGTACGGCCACGTCACGTTCTCGCAGGGGCTCGAGCACTCGATCAACTCGGTCTTCTGCAACGTCGGCGAGCACATCGGCGCGAAGACGATCATGGACTACGCGAAGCGGTTCGGCTTCTACAAGCTGCCGCCGCTCGAGACGCCGGCGAACGAGCGGCTGCCGAGCGGCCTGTACAAGAACGGCAGGCTCGACAACGACTTCGCGCACGCGGATCCCGGCCGCCTCGCCTTCGGCCAGTACACGCTGCAGGTGACGCCGCTGCAGATGTGCATGGTCGTCGCCGCCGTCGCGAACAACGGCGTCGTCCCGCGGCCGTACGTCGTGCAGAAGATCGTCGGCCCCGACGGCTCGGCGATCCGCACCGCCCACCCGGGCAACCTCGGCCGCGCGATCAAGCCGCAGACGGCGGCCGAGCTCAACCAGATGATGCAGCTCGTCGTCCAGGGCGGCACCGGCACCTCGGCGCAGATCCCGGGGATCAAGGTCGCGGGCAAGACCGGCACCGCGGAGACCGGGATCAACCACGTCTACACGGCGTGGTTCGTCTCCTTCGCGCCGGCCGACAACCCGCAGGTCGCGGTCGCGGTCGTCCTCGAGAAGCAGTCGAACGGCTTCGGCGGCGCCGTCGCCGCGCCGATCGCGAAGCAGGTCATGCAGGCCCTTCTGGGCCGGTGAGTACCCTCTAGAGACCCCCGTGGCCGTCTCGGACACGCTCATCGGCGCGCTCTTCGACGGGCGCTACACGGTCGTGCGGAAGCTCGGCGCCGGCGGCATGGCGAACGTCTACCTCGCCGAGGACCAGGAGCTCGGCCGCCGGGTCGCGATCAAGATCCTCAACGAGCGGCACGCGAACGACGAGCAGTTCGTCGAGCGGTTCCGCCGCGAGGCGAAGAACGCCGCCGCGCTCTCCCACCCGAACATCGTCTCGATCTACGACCGCGGCGAGGCGGAGGGCACGTACTACATCGCGATGGAGTACATCGACGGCCGCTCCCTGAAGGAGCTGGTCGTCACGCGCGGCCCGGCGCCGCTGACCGTCGCCGTCGAGTACGCGCGGCAGATCCTCTCCGCGCTCCGCTTCGCGCACCGGCACGGGATCGTCCACCGCGACATCAAGCCGCACAACGTGCTCGTCGACGCGGAGGGCCGCGTCAAGGTGACCGACTTCGGGATCGCCCGCGCCGGCACCTCGCAGATGACCGAGGCGGGCTCGATCGTCGGCACCGCGCAGTACCTCTCGCCGGAGCAGGCGCGCGGCACCAACGTCGACCAGCGCAGCGACGTCTACTCGCTCGGGATCGTTCTCTACGAGCTGCTGACGGGGACGGTGCCGTTCACGGGCGACACGCCGGTCGAGATCGCGATGAAGCACCTCTCCGCGGTGCCGGAGCCGCCGTCGGAACGGCGCCCGGACGTGCCGCGCGACCTCGACCTGATCGTGCTGCGCGCGCTCGCGAAGGATCCGGAGGACCGCTACCAGAGCGCCGAGGAGATGGACGCCGACCTGGAGCGGTTCCTGCGCGGCTCCGCCGTCTCGCCGGCGACCGAGGAGGCGGCGACGCAGATCCTGCGCCTGCCGGACGACCAGCCGTACGCGGCGACCGCCGCGACGATGATCGCGCCCGGCGCGGCGACCGCGGTCACCCGGCGCGGCTCCGTCCCGCCGCCGCCGCCCGTCTACTACGACCTCGACGAGCCGATCCACCGGCGGCCGATCTGGCCGTGGATCGCCGCGCTCCTCTTCGTGCTCGCGGCCGGGATCGGCGGCTGGATCCTCTACCAGCAGATCTCGAACAAGCTCGCCTCGAACGCGCCCGTCGCGGTCGGCTACTACGTCTCGCAGCCGGAGCAGCTGGCGCGGCAGAACATCAAGAACGACGGCTTCGCCGCGGTCGTCAACCACCACGCCTCGCGGACGATGGCGTCCGGGCTCGTCTTCCGGCAGAGCCCGCAGCAGGGGCACCGGCAGCCGAAGGGGTCGAGCGTGACGATCTGGGTCTCGACGGGGCTGCCGCGGGTCGTCGTCCCCTCGGTCGTGAACTCGAACCAGACGAACGCGGTCGCGCGGCTGACGAAGCTCGGGCTGAAGGTGAAGACGCGCGAGGTGCCGTCGCCGAAGCCCGCCGGCACGGTGACGGCGCAGGACCCGCCGCAGGGGACGAAGGTCGAGGTCGGCTCCGTCGTCTGGATCAACATCGCCAAGGGCCCGCAGCCGGTCTCGCTGCCGGACGTGCGCGGGCAGCCGATCAGCCAGGCGGCGGCGACGCTCGAGGCGCTCGGCTTCAAGGTGGCGACGACGCCGGTCGACTCGCAGGAGCCGCCGAACACGGTCGTCGACATGTCGCCGCCGCCGGGCCAGTCCGCCGGCAAGGGCTCGATCGTGACGCTGACGATCTCGAAGGGCCCGACGACCGCGACCGTCCCGGACGTGTCCAGCCAGGACGTCGGCTCGGCGACGTCGACGCTCGTCGACTCGGGCTTCAAGCCGAAGATCGCCTACCAGGACGTGAGCGACCCGTCGCTCGACCAGACCGTGCTCGACCAGACGCCGTCCGGCGGCGCGCAGGCGAAGCCCGGCTCGACGGTGACGCTGACGGTGGGGCGGCTGACCCAGACGCCGACGACGGACACGACGACGACGACCCCGTGAGCCGGCGGCTGCGCGTCGCCCTGCTCGCCGGCGGCCGCTCGAGCGAGCACGAGATCTCGCTCGCCTCCGCCCGGTCGGTCATGTCTGCCCTCGACCCGGCCAGATACGACGTGACGGGCATCCAGATCGGCCGCGACGGACGGTGGGCCGTGACGAAGTCGTTGCAGAGCGTTGACGGAGACGTCGGCGTACTTAGTACCCATACGTCTTCGTCACAGCTCGTGCCGAGCGACGACGACCGGACGCCCGCGGTGCTCGGCTCCGTCGACGTCGTGCTGCCGATCCTGCACGGGCCGTTCGGCGAGGACGGGACGGTGCAGGGGCTGCTCGAGCTGCTCGACGTCGCCTACGTCGGCGCCGGCGTCGCCGCCTCGGCGCTCGCGATGGACAAGGACCTGTTCAAGAAGGTGATGCGCGACAGCGGCATCCCCGTCGCGCGGCACCACACGATCCGCCTCGGCGACGCGGTCGAGAACCCGCTCGGCTACCCCGTCTTAGTCAAGCCGGCGCGGCTCGGCTCCTCCGTCGGCATCTCGAAGGTGCTGGACGCGTCGGAGCTCGAGCCGGCGGTCGCGCTCGCCCGGCGCCACGACGAGAAGGTGCTCGTCGAGGAGTTCGTCGAGGGGCTCGAGGTCGAGGTCGGCGTGCTCGGCAACCGCGTGCCCCCGCCGATCGCGTCGCTGCCGGGCAGCATCGACACGCTCGACCACGACTGGTACGACTACTCGTCGAAGTACGACGAGGACGGGATGCGGCTCGTCGTCCCGCCCGACCTGCCGCCGGAGACGATCGAGCTCGTGCAGCAGCGCGCCGTGGACGCGTTCGTCGCCTCGGAGTGCGAGGGCCTCGCGCGGGTCGACTTCTTCGTCCGCGCCCGCGACGGCGAGGTCGTCGTCAACGAGCTGAACACGATGCCCGGGTTCACGGCGACGAGCGTCTACGCGAAGCTCTTCGAGGCCTCGGGGATCGGCTACGCGGAGCTGGTCGACCGGCTGATCGCGCTCGCGCTCGAGCGGCACGAGCGCCGCGCCCGGCTCGAGTACTGAGCTAGCCGCGCGCCGTGACCTCGTTCACGTGCACGGAGTCGTGCCGCCCGAGGTCCGTGATCCAGACGACGAAGTAGCGCGCCTTCGCGCCGCGCAGGTCGAACGTCGTCGACGCGTTCACCGTCTGCTTCGCCGAGTCGATCTTCGGCGCCGTGCCGCTGAGCGAGTTGCCGGCGAGGATCTCCGCCGTGTAGCCCGGCGTGTCGGTGCGCACGGTCAGGCTCGACAGCTGCCGCGCGCGCCCGGCGTCGAGCACGAGGCCGACGCCCTGCTTCGCCAGCCCGTCGCGGTAGTGCTCCGTCTCCCAGTACGTCGAGAGCTTGCCGTCCGTCGCGTACGGCGCCTCGGAGTCGTGCTCGGCGCCGTCGCCGTAGGGATCGAACGCCCGCGTGCCGGCGAGCGACACCGGCGCGTTGCCGCCGGAGCCGTTCGAGCCGGTCGTCCCCTTCGACGAGCCGTGCGGGCGGCCGCCGACGACGAACGCGATCACGGCCGCGAGCACGAGCAGGGCCAGCAAGGCGAGCCAGAGCGGCCACCGCGTCCGGCGCCTCGCCCGCACGCGATGCGGCGATCCCTGCCGCACGACCGGGCTCGGCGCGATGAACGTCGCGTCCGTGTCCGGCGCGCCGAGCTCCGCGAGGCAGGCGCGCAGCTCCGCGGCGAACGCGTCCATCGAGGGGAAGCGGTTCGCGGGGTCCTTCGCGAGCGCGCGCTCGACCGCCGCGACGAGCCGCATCGGCAGGTCGGGCCGCCGCTGCAGCAGCGACGGCGGCGGCTCGTTGATGTGCTTCATCGCCACCGCGACGAAGTTCTCGCCGGGGAACGGCACCTCGCCGGTGAGCAGCTCGTAGAGCACGACGCCGAGGGAGTAGACGTCGGTGGCCGGGGTCACCGTCTGGCCGCGCGCCTGCTCCGGCGACAGGTAGTTGCTCGTCCCCAGCACCGTCCCGGTCTGCGTGACGCCGTGCTCGACGTCGAGCGAGCGCGCGATCCCGAAGTCGGTCACCTTCGCCTCGCCGTCGCCGGTGACGAGCACGTTCTGCGGCTTCACGTCGCGGTGGACGAGGCCGTTGTGGTGCGCGAAGGCGAGCGCGTCCGCGACCTGCAGCCCGAGCTCGACCGCGCGCCGCGCCGGCAGCGGCCCGTCCCGGTCGACGAGCTGCTTGAGGCTGTCGCCGTCGACGTACTCGAAGACGATGTACTGCTGCCCGTCGTCGTCGCCGCGGTCGATCACCGTGACGATGTTCGGATGCGAGAGCTGCGCGACCGCCCGAGCCTCGCGGCGGAACCGCTCGACGTACTCGTCGTCGTCCCCGTAGTGCGGGTGGAGGATCTTCAGCGCGACGTTGCGCTCGAGCAGCGTGTCGAGCGCCCTGTAGACGCTGGACATGCCGCCGGTGCCGACGAGCTCCTCGAGCTCGTAGCGGTCGGCGACGAGATCACCCGGCGAGTGGGCGCGCATGGTCGATCGTGCGGGGGACGCCACGTCGATAGAACGCGGCAGCGGCCGGAACGGCTACGCGAGCACCGAGTCCAGGGCCTCTTCCCAGGCCCCGAGCCCCTCGTCCAGCTCCGCGTCGGAGATCGTGAGCGGGCAGAGGACGCGGATGCAGTTGCCGTAGACGCCGGCCTTCAGGAGCAGGAGCCCGCGCCGGGCCGCCTCCTCGGCGACGCGCGTCGCGAGCCCGGGAGCCGGCGCCTTCGTCTGCGGGTCCTCGACGAGCTCGAGCGCGAGCATCGGGCCGAGGCCGCGGACGTCGCCGATCGCGGGGAAGCGCTGCTGCCACTCCAGCATCCTGCCGCGAATCGTCTCCCCGACGCGGCGCCCCCGCTCGACGAGCCCTTCCTCCTCGAAGACGTCGAGCACCGCGACCGCGGCCGCCTGCGCGACCGGGTTGCCGACGTAGGTGCCGCCGACGCCGCCGTCGGCGGGCGCGTCCATGATCTCCGCCTTGCCGACGACGCCCGAGAGCGGCAGCCCGGCGGCGATCGACTTCGCCACCGTCATCAGGTCGGGCTCGACGCCGAAGTGCTCCATCGCGAACATCCGGCCCGTGCGGCCGAAGCCGGTCTGGACCTCGTCGGCGACGAAGACGATCCCCTCGCGGTCGCAGATGCGGCGGACGCTCTCGACGAACTCGCGCGGCGCGGGGACGAAGCCGCCCTCGCCCTGGACCGGCTCCATGACGATCGCCGCCACCGTCTCCGGCGCGACGAGCGTCAGGAACGCCTGCTCGAGCGCGTCGAGCGCCGCCTGCGCGGTGACGCCGCGGTACTCGTACGGGAACGGCACGCGGTAGACGTCGGGCGCGAACGGCCCGAGCCCCGCCTTGTAGGGATGCGTCTTCGAGGTGAGCGACAGCGCCAGCAGCGTGCGTCCGTGGAAGCCGCCGTCGAACGCGATCACCGCGGGCCGGCGCGTGTACGCCTTCGCGAACTTGACCGCGTTCTCGACCGCCTCGGCGCCGGAGTTGAAGAACGCCGTCTTCGCGGGCCCGGCGAAGGGCGCCACCGCGAGCAGCCGCTCCGCGAGCGTCACGTACACCTCGTACGGGACGATCGTGAAGTCGGTGTGCAGGAACCGGGCCGCCTGCTCCTGCACCGCCTCGACGACGTGCGGATGCGTGTGGCCCGCGTTCAGGACGCCGACGCCGCCGGTGAAGTCGACGAACGTGTTGCCGTCGACGTCGGTGAGCGTGGCGCCGTGGGCCTCGGCGGCGACGATCGGGAGGTAGATGGAGAGCGGGGCGGCGACGACCCGTTCCTTCCGCTCCAGGATCTCGCGAGAGCGCGGCCCGGGAACCTCCGTCCGCAGCTCGATCACCCGGGTCGTGGCCACGTAGGCCACGATAGCGAGGCCTACAGCTGGGGCGCGGGCAGGACCGGCAGCGGCGCCGGCCGGGCCGCCGGGTGCAGCTCCTTCGCCGTGTAGATGCCGGCCGCGTTCCAGAGCATGAAGCCGCCCGTGTGCAGCGACCGCGCCGCCTGGATCTGGGCGGCGACGTCCCGCGGCGTGTACGTCCGGTAGAGCGAGAAGTCCTGCAGCCAGGGGACGAGCGTGGCGCCGCCGAGCGGCAGCCGGTTCCGGAAGTCCTGCAGCGAGAAGAGGACGGTGGCGCCGGGGGCGGCGTTCGGGTTCGGCAGGTTGTACTCGCCGGGCGTGTAGTGCGACGGGTACGTCATCGGGTAGATCGCGTCGACGATCCGGCCGATCTGCGCGGGCAGCTGCCCGATCCCGAGGTCGTGGGCCGCGGAGAGCCCGAAGACGTCGGCGGAGATGCGCACGCCGAGCGGGTGCAGCCGCGAGCGCGCGTAACGCAGGAAGGCGGGGACGGTCGCCCGCATCGGCTGCGGGTGCGCGCCGGGATAGCGGATCAGCGAGAGGTCGCCGTCGCTCGGGAAGCGGACGTAGTCGAACTGGATTTCGTCGAAGCCCGCCTTCGCGGCGCGCACGGCGACGTCGACGTCGTACTTCCACGCCTGCCGGTTGTAGGGGTTGAGCCAGGCGAGCCCGCCGGACGTCTTCCAGACGGAGCCGTCGGCGCGGTGGATCGCCAGCTCCGGGTGCGCCGTGGCCGTGATCGGATCCTGGAAGGTGACGACCCGCCCGATCAGGTAGACGCCGGCCGCGTGCGCCTGCCTCGCGACCTTCGCCGGGTCGAAGTAGTCGCGCGCGGCGCCGTCCGCTCGCGCGAGCGCCGGGGCGCCGCGGACGAAGGAGACGTTGCCGCTCTCGTCCTTCAGGTCGACCTCGACCGTGTTCAGGCCCTGCTTCGTCAGCGCGAGGTACTTCGCGAACCTGCCGGGGAGGCTCATCAGCGGCCCCGTGACGTGGACGCCGCGGATCTCCTCGGGCGTCGGCGTCCGGAACGGCGTCTGCGGCAGCGCGGCGGCGACCGGCTGCAGGAACGACGACGTCGCGCCGGCGGCCGCGCCCGAGACGAGGCGTGCGAGGCCGAAGAGCGCGGCGGCTGCGAGGACGACGAGCGCGGCGAGCGCCGTCAGCCGCCGGCGCCGCACCTGGCGCCGGCGCCGGTCGCGTCGTTGCCGTCGCAGCTCCGCGTGGTCGAGGTCCGAGACAACTGCCACGAGGGTCCGAGATGGTATCCGTAGAATCGCCGCCGTGGTCCTCTCCGACGCGACGATCGCCCGGTATCTGGCGGACGGCCGCATCGAGATCGACCCGTACGACGAGGCGCTGCTGCAGCCGTCGAGCGTGGACGTGCGCGTCGACCGGCTCTTCCGGGTCTTCCACAACAACCGCTATCCGTTCATCGACGTCAAGGTCGACCAGTCCGAGCTGACCGAGCTCGTCGAGGTGGACGACGCGCACCCGTTCGTGCTGCACCCGGGCGAGTTCGTGCTCGGCTCGACGCTCGAACGGGTCAGGCTGCCCGACGACCTCGTGGCCAGGCTGGAGGGGAAGGCGCTCGCGCTCGACACGGAGGTGCCGACGAGCGAGGGCTGGAGGACGATGGCCGACGTCGAGCCGGGCGACCTCGTCTTCGACGAGCTGGGGTTCCCGTGCGTCGTGCTGAACGCGACGCCGCCGATGGCCGACCGGCCGTGCCGCGAGGTCGTCTTCTCCGACGGCACGACGGTCGTGGCCGACGTCGACCATCTCTGGCGCACCGTCGACGCGCGCAGGCAGACCGACCCGTCCCGCTCCTCCGACGTCCTGACGACGGGCCGGATCGCGGAGACCCTGCGCCACGGGGGCGGGTACGCCCACCACGTGCCGTCGGCCGGGGCGGTCTGGTATCCCGAGCGCGAGCTGCCGATCGACCCGTACGCGCTCGGCGTGCGGGTGGGCGACGGCGCGTCGACGCCGGCCGGGGCCGCGTGCGCCGGCGTCGCCGCTTGGCGCACGCGCCGCGACGAGCGGGAGGAGTCGCCGCGCGGCGCTCTGCGGGAACGCGGCCTGCCCGGCGACGAGCACATCCCGGGGGAGTACCTGCGCGCGTCGATCGAGCAGCGGTCGGAGCTGCTCGACGGCCTGACGGACACTGCCGGCCACGTCGACGAGCTCGGGCGCTGCGCCCTGACGACTCTCGAGGAGCCGCTCGCGCTCCAGTACGCGGAGCTGGTGGCGAGCCTGGGCTTCGGGCCGACGCTCGCCCGCCGCGGACAGAGCTTCGAGGTGCGGTTCACCCGCGGCCGCCCCGCGTCGCGTGCGATCACGGAGGTGCGCGAGGTCGAGTCGGTGCCCGTGCGCTGCATCGAGGTCTCGTCGGCGAGCGGCATGTTCCTCGTCACCCGCTCGTTCGTGCCGACGCACAACAGCTCGTTGGGACGCCTCGGCCTGCTGATCCACTCGACCGCGGGCTTCATCGACCCGGGCTGGGACGGGCACGTGACGCTCGAGCTGTCGAACGTCGCGAACCTCCCGATCACGATCTACCCGGGCATGAAGATCGGCCAGATCTCCTTCATGCAGATGACCGAGCCGGCGCGCACGCCGTACGGCTCGAGCGAGCTCGGCTCCAAGTACAAGGGCCAGCAGGGGCCGACGCCCTCGCGCTACTTCAAGAACTTCGAGAGCGGCGAATAGGCGATGACCGTCCTCGTCACCGGCGCCACCGGCTTCGTCGGCCCGCACGTCGTGCACGCGCTCCGGGAGCGGGAGCTGCCGGTGCGCGCGCTCGTGCGCGACCCGTCGCGCGCGTCGCGTCTGACCGCCTGGGGCGCGGAGCTCGTGCGCGGCGACGTCACCGACCCCGCGTCGCTGCGCGCCGCGTGCGCCGGCTGCGACGCTGTCGTCCATCTCGTCGCGATCATCACCGGCCGGCCGGCCGACTTCGAGCGGGTGATGTCGCAGGGGACGCGCGACCTCGTCGCCGCGGCGCAGGCGGCCGGCGTCGGCCGCTTCGTGCTCGCGAGCGCGCTCGGCCTCGACGAGCGGACGAAGGACAGCGTCCCCTACTTCCACGCGAAGTGGGAGATGGAGCGCGCGGTCCGCGACTCGGGGATCGACCACGTGATCCTCCGGCCGTCGTTCGTCTTCGGCAAGGACGGCGGCGTGCTGCCGACGTTCGTCCGGCTCGCGCGCTTCGCGCCGGTGACGCCGGTGATCGGCCCCGGCACGCAGCGGCTGCAGCCGATCTGGGTGGACGACGTCGCCGAGTACTACGCCCGCTCGCTCGACCAGCCCGGCGTCGCGAACCGCACCTTCGAGATCGGCGGCCCGGACGCGCCGACGTGGAACGAGTTCTGGGACCGGCTGAAGCGCGTGCTCGGAGCGCGCCGGCCGTCGCTGCACGTCCCCTTCTCGATCATGCGCGCACAGGCGAGGTTCACCGAGCGGCTGCCCGGCGCGCCGGTGACGCGCGACCAGCTGACGATGCTCCAGCTCGGCGACAACGTCGTCACGTCGCCCGACGCGGTCGAGACGTTCCGGCTGCCGCTCGTCCCGCTCGACGAGCAGCTGCGGCGCGCGGCCGCATGACCCGAGGGCTCGTCTACGCGGAGCCGGGCGCCGCGCCCGCGCTCGAGGAGATCGTCCTCGACGAGCCCGGCCCGAACGAGGTGCGCGTGCGTGTGCGCGCGTGCGGGGTCTGCCACACCGACCTGCACGTGCTCGAGTCCGCCGGCTGGCACATGCGCTTCCCGATCCTGCTCGGGCACGAGGCGGCCGGGATCGTCGAGGCGGTCGGCGAGGGCGTCGCCCATGTCGCGCCCGGCGACGCCGTCGTCGTCGCCTGGCACGTGCCGTGCGGCGAGTGCCGCAACTGCCTGCGCGGCGACGCGCGGCGCTGCGCCGACTACCTCCGGGGCGCCCGGAAGATGCGGCGCGCCGCCGACGGCTCGCCGCTCGCGCCGGTGCTGCGCACAGGCGGCTACGCCGACGAGCTCGTCGTGCACGCGGCGTGCGCCGTGCGCGTGCCGGCCGAGCTGCCGTTCGAGCAGGCGTGCCTGCTCGCCTGCGGGTTCTCGACCGGCGCCGGCGCGGCGCTGTGGACGACGCCGGTGCGGGAGGGATCGTCCGTCGCGGTGATCGGCTGCGGCGGCGTCGGCCTCGCGGTCGTCCAGGGCGCGCGGCTCGCGGGCGCGGAGCGCATCGTCGCGGTCGACACGGTCCCCGAGAAGCTCGCGCTGGCGCTCGAGCTGGGCGCGACGGAGGCGGTCGAGGCCGGCGGCGAGGTGCGGGAGATCGACTACGCGTTCTCGGCGATCGGCGCGCCGGCGGGCCTCGTCGCCGCGGTGCGGATGCTCGCGTACGGCGGCACCGCCTGCCTCGTCGGCGTCCCGCCGTCGCGGGCGACGCTCGACCTCGACGTCGAGCTGGACCTCTTCGCCCGGCACGCGACGATCGCGGTCAGCCACGGCGGCGACGTCGTCCCGCACGAGGACCTGCCGTTCCTCGCGCAGGCGGCGCTCGACGGCAAGCTCGACCTCGCGCGCTTCGTGACGGCGACGTGCTCGCTCGAGGACGTCCCGGCCGCGCTCGAAGCCCTGCACGCCCCGACGGGCGTGCGGACGGTGGCGCTCGTCTAGCTCAGGCCCTGCCGGCGCGGCAGGTCGACCTCGAGGTCGACGAGGTGGCCGTCGCGCTCGACGTAGCCGTCCTTGCCGCCGACGACGAAGACGATCGCCTCGTCGTCGCCGACGTTCGAGATCCGGCGCGGCGTCGTCGAGCTGCAGTGGAAGAGGCCGCCCTCGCCGAGCTCGCGGCTCTGCCCGTCGACGTCGACGCGGACCCGGCCGCGGTGGACGAAGTAGAGCTCGTCCTGCGTGTCGTGGTAGTGCTCCGGCCCCTCGTAGTGAGGCGGGAAGACGATCGCGTTGACGCCGAAGGCGTCGACGCCGAGCGCCTGCCGGATCTTCCGGAAGCCGTGCCCGTCGCCGAGCTCGTCGAGGGAGGAGAAGGCGTAGCTCATGCCCGTCAGCCGCTGCAGGCGCCCGAGGTCTCGGCGAGCGGCAGCCGGCCGAGCAGCTCGGCGAGCTGGTCGCGCTCCTCCGCGCTGAAGCGGGAGCCGAACAGCTCCTCGATGTCGGCGCGGTGCGTCCGCTGGGCCTGCTCGAACTTCCGCGCACCCGCCTCGGTGAGCGCGGCGTAGCTGACCCGGGCGTCCGAGGCGCAGGCGCGCTTCTCGACCCAGCCGGCGCGCTCGAGCCCGTCGAGCAGCCGCGTGATCCCCGAGGCCGTCAGCAGGACGGCGCGGGCGATGTCCACCCGCCGCAGCGCCCGCTCGGGCGCATGATAGAGCTGGACGAGCACGTCGTAGTCGCTCAGCGTCAGCCCGTGCGCGGCCTCGAGCCGCGCCGAGAGCTCGCGCGTGACCGCCGCGTGGGCCCGCAGGAACCGCACCCACGAGAGCTCGACCGCCTGGATACCTGCTTGTGCGCTCAATACTTGACTGGACAAGAAACTCTCGCTAAGATCGTTGACGACTCAAGTATAGACCAAAGGAGCAGCACGTGTCCACGATTTCCACCACTCCGCTCGCCCCCGCCGGCACCTGGGCCGCCGACCCGGTGCACTCGAACGTCTCGTTCGAGGTCGGCTACGCGGGCGTCAACACCTTCCGCGGCGGCTTCAGGCAGTTCACGGCCGTCCTCTCCGGCGACTCGCTCGAGGGCTCGGCCGCGGTCGCCTCGGTCGACGTCAAGGACGAGCAGCTGAACGGCCACCTGCAGACGCCCGACTTCTTCGACGCGCAGCGCTACCCCGAGATCACCTTCAAGGCGACCGAGCTGACGAAGGCGGAGGACGGGACGCTGACCGGCAGCGGCGAGCTGACGATCAAGGGCGTCACCCGCCCGATCACGCTGACCGGCAAGATCGCCGACGCGCCGGCCACCGACCCGTTCGGCCGCGAGCGGCTCGGCCTGCGCCTCGAGGCGACGATCGACCGCAACGAGTACGGCGTCAGCTGGAACGCGCCGAACCAGAGCGGCGGCAACTACCTCGCCGACGACGTCGCGCTCTTCGCGGAGCTCGCGCTCGTCCGGCAGGAGGGCTGACCGTGAAGGTCCTGGCCGTCTCCGGCTCGCTCCGGGCCGATTCGTACAACACGCGTCTCCTCGAGGAGGCCGCGGCGGCCGCGCCCGCCGGCGTCGAGGTCGAGCTCTTCGACCCGGCCCGGATCGCGGCGCTGCCGCTCTACGACCAGGACCTCGACGGCGAGGACGCGCCGGTGTCCGTCCGGGAGCTGCGCGAGGCCTGGGCGGGCGCCGACGCGATCCTCTTCGCGACGCCCGAGTACAACGGCTCGATCCCCGGGGGCCTGAAGAACGCGATCGACTGGGCGTCGCGGCCGAAGCTCGCCGCCGCGCTCACGAACCAGACCGCGACCGTGATCGGCGCGAGCACCGGGCAGTTCGGCGCCATGTGGGCGCAGCAGGACCTGAAGAAGGTGCTCGGCATCGCCGGCGTCCGCGTCGTCGGCGACGTCGTGCCCGTCGCGCGGGCGCAGGAGGGCTTCCCGGAGCAGCTGCACGAGCAGCTGCGCGGCGTCCTCCAGCTGCTCGTCGAGGCGGCCGCGCCCGAGACGGTCGCCGCATAGAAAAGGGGCCGTGCGAACGCACGGCCCCTGATCCGGTGACCAGCTGGGTCTGAGTAGAGACGCTCGGCGCGCGACGCGCCGTCCCCCACGCTGGCTAGGCGATTCCCGGTGGTCCCGGGGACACGCCTCTACCCGCTGGTACCTCCACTGCCCGTACTTGAAGAGTTCACTGCCCGGACCACCTCCTTTCCGCGGTAGCCCCAGGATAGCGTGTGCGCATGCGGGCAGAGCTGACGGTGGAGATCGGCCGGTCGCCGGAGGAGGTCTACGACTACCTGACGGACGTCTCCAACCTGCCCGCGTGGCAGTCGGGCGTCCGCTCGGCGCGGCGCGAGGGCGACCGGATCGTCGAGTCGCGCCACCTGCTCGGCCGGGAGCTGACGACGACGCTGGAGGTCGCGGAGGAGGAGCGGCCGCGCGTCTTCGAGCTGCGGACGCTCGACAGCCCGGTGCCGTTCACCGTCCGGCACGAGCTCGCGCCGAGCGGGGGCGGGACGCGGCTGACCGTCACCGGCGAGGGCGACGCCGGCATGCTGCCCGGCTTCGCCGCGGGGATCATGGCGAAGCGCGCCGAGAAGCAGTTCAGGAAGGACTTCGAGCGCCTGAAGCGGCTGCTCGAGTCGTGAGCACGGGCACCGCCGCGCGCTCGCGCTCGACGTCGTCGCGCACCCAGCAGCCCGGCAGGTGGTCGTTGACGATCCCGCACGCCTGCATCGCCGAGTAGACCGTCGTCGGGCCGACGAAGCGGAAGCCCGCCGCCTTCAGCCGCTTCGAGAGCGCTGCCGCGGCCGCCTCGTCCCCGTCGCGGTGCTGCCAGAGCAGGGCGTCGAGCGGCGTCCCCGCCTCGCGGAGCGCCAGCGTGCCGCGGGCGTTCGCGACGGCGGCCTCGATCTTGCCGCGATGGCGGACGATGCCCGCGTCGCCGAGCAGCCGCTCGACGTCGCGCGCGCCGAAGCGGGCGACCCGCTCCGGCTCGAAGCCTGCGAACGCGCGCCGGAACGCCTCCCGCTTGCGCAGGATCGTCAGCCAGGAGAGGCCCGACTGGAAGCCCTCGAGGCAGAGCCGCTCGTAGAGGCCGCGCTCGTCGAGCACCGGCCGGCCCCACTCCTCGTCGTGGTAGGCGAGATAGTCCGGGTCGCTCGTCGCCCAGCAGCGGACGGGCTCAGCCGACATCGACGCGGATGACGCCGTCGTCGCCGATCTGCACCGGGTAGACGGCCACCGGCTCGAACGCCGGCAGCGAGAGCGGCCGGCCGGTGGCGAGGTCGAACGCCGAGCCGTGGCGCGGGCAGACGACGCGGCAGGTCTCCTCGTCCCACTCGCCCTCGCAGAGCGGCCCGTCGTCGTGCGAGCAGCGGTCCTCGATCGCGTAGAGCGAGCCGCCGCAGTTGTAGACGCCGACGTACTCGGCCGGGCCCGCGACCACGAGCTTCATCGAGCCGGGCGGGAGCTCCTCGGCCGCGGCGACCTCGACGAGGCCCACGCTAGGTGAGCTCGAGGTCGTCGAAGCCGGCGAGGCCCTCGGGCAGCGGCGTCCCCTTGGCCTTGTGGAGCGCGACCTTCAGCGTCGTCAGGCCGAGCATCGCGCACTTCAACCGCACCGGCGTCAGCGGGATCCCGATCTCGTCGAGCAGCTCGTCCTTGTCGAGCGCCGCCACCTCGGTCGCCTTCCGCCCCTGCACCATCTCGGTGAGCATCGAGGTCGCCGCCTGCGAGATCGCGCAGCCGCGGCCGGAGAACTTGACCTCGTCGATCGTCTCGCCGTCGTCGCCGAAGGCGACGTAGATCGAGACCTCGTCGCCGCAGAGCGGGTTCTGGCCCTCCGCCTCCGCGTCGGCGTCCTCGAGCACGCCGTGCCCGCGCGGGTTCTTGTAGTGGTCGAGGATCACCTCGCGGTACATGTCGTCGAACATCGAGTCGCTCACGCGAAGACCTTCCGCACGGTGTGCAGGCCGTCGACGAGCTGGTCGATCTCCTCGCGCACGGTGTACAGGTAGAAGCTCGCCCGGTTCGTCGCCGCGACGCCGAGCTTGTGCATCAGCGGCTGGCAGCAGTGGTGGCCGGCGCGGATCGCGACGCCCTGCATGTCGAGGATCTGCGCGACGTCGTGCGGGTGGATCCCCTCGACGTTGAACGAGACGATGCCGGCGCGCCGGTCGGCTGGCGGGCCGTACAGCGTCAGCCACGGGAGCTCGGAGAGCCGGCCGAGCGCGTACGCGGCGAGCTCGTGCTCGTGCGCGGCGATCGCGTCGAGGCCGACCGCCTGCAGGTAGTCGATCGCGGCGCCGAGGCCGACCGCCTCGGCCATCGGCGCGGTGCCCGCCTCGAACTTGTGCGGCAGCTCGCCCCACGTCGTCTTCTCGAGCCGCACCGACTGGATCATGTGGCCGCCGGTGAGGAACGGCTCCATCCGCAGCAGCAGCTCGCCGCGGCCCCAGAGCGCGCCGATCCCGGAGGGGCCGCACAGCTTGTGGCCGGAGACGGCGAGGAAGTCGACGCCGAGCGCCTGCACGTCGAGCGCCAGGTGCGGGGCGGACTGGGCCGCGTCGCAGACGAAGATCGCGCCGCGCTCGTGCGCCCACGCGACGAGCTTCTCGACCGGGTTGATCGTCCCCAGCGAGTTCGAGACGTGGTTCGTGGCGACGACCTTCACGGTGTCGCCGCCGGCGACGCGGTCGAGCGTCTCGAGGTCGAGCTCGCCCTCGGGCGTCAGCGGCAGCATCCCGAGCCGGGCGCCCGTGCGTCCGGCGACGTACTGCCAGGGGACGAAGTTCGAGTGGTGCTCCAGCTCGCTGACGATCACGACGTCGCCCGGGCCGAGGTTGCTCATCCCCCAGGCGTAGGCGACGAGGTTGATCGCCTCGGTCGCGTTGCGGACGAAGATCACCTCGCGCGCGTCCGGCGCGTTCAGGAAGCCGCGCACCTTCTCGCGCGCCCCCTCGAGCGCCGCCGTCGCGCGCTCCGCGAGCACGTAGACGCCGCGGTGGACGTTCGCGTACGACGTCTCGTAGAAGGTCGTCATCGCCTCGAGCATCTGGCGCGGCTTCTGCGAGCTCGCGGCCGAGTCGAGGAAGGCGAGCGGCTTGCCGTGGATCAGCTGCTCGAAGATCGGGAAATCCGCGCGGATCGCGTGCGCGTCCAGGGTCTTTGTCTCGGCCGTGGCAGCCACGGCTCCAAGGTAGTTAGGGCACGCGGAACGAGGCGGAGACGTAGCCGGCGGCCCGTACCGTGCCGCGTCCGGGCGGCACCTTCGCCTTGCCGGACGCGTCGCCGGTCAGGGTGCGGCCGCCGATCCGGAAGCTCGGATGCGGCACGGGGAAGCCGTCGTCGAGCGCCTGCGCCCAACGTGTGACGACCTTCCTCCCGTGCTTCTTCACGGTGGTCGAGAAGACGCGGACGGAGAGGCCGGGCTGCACGTCCTGGGCGGTCAGCGCCGAGCCGGTGTTGACGACGACGTGCGCGTGGCCGACGCCGGCTGCGATCCCGGCGGCCGCGAGCTGGTAGACGGTGCCCGGCTCGCCGACCGTGACGGTCGCGCCGAAGTGCAGGCCGTGCGAGCGCGAGCGGGCGGCGCGCAGCTTGCCGCCCTGCGTCCACACCGCCCAGAGCCGGTCGGCCGCGTCGACGGCGAGCGCGAGGTGCGGCTCCGGGCCGGCGAACGGCCCGCGGAAGGCGACGCCGTCGCCCGCCGGCGCGCCGCCGCGGAAGGGGACGACCATCACCGTCGTCGCGGTCGGGTAGCCGGGCGCCCAGGCGAGGAACACGTTCCCGGCCCGGTCCGCGACGAGCGGCGCCTCGTGCTCGGCGACCGGCTTCAGCACCGTCGGCGCCGCGCCGCCGAGCGTCTCCACGACCGTCGCCCAGCTCGGGTCGGCGTTCGAGAAGAGCGCGACGTGCGCGAGCCCGGCCGAATCGACGGCGAGCGACTCGTGGTAGCCGCAGCAGCGCGTGTAGACGTTCGTCATCTGCTCGCCGTTCAGGCCCCGGAAGACGTCGACGAAGCCGGTGCCGTCCTGCGCGAAGTACGGCGTCCCGTCGGGAGCGACCGCGGCCGCGTTCACCGGGCCGAGCGTGTGCGACTGCGTCTGGATCGGCCCGGTCCACGTCCGGCCGTCGTCGCCGGACGTCAGCCGCGCCACGCCCTGCGGGTTCGGGAAGTAGAGCTGGATCGTCCCGTCCGGCTGCTGACACGAGCTGCGCGCGCCGGTCGGCGACGGCGTCGCCGGAGACGACCGTCTGCGCGGCGGCGCCGGCGCGCGAGACGACCACCGCGCCGCCCGGCGCGTCGTACGCGGCGAGCAGCGTGCCCGCCCGCGTCACGAGCAGCGAGGGGACGGTCGTGTTCCCGGCGGCGCTGCCGAGCGTCGACCACGCCCCTGCGGCGGGCGCGAGCACGAGCGCGGCGGCGAGGACGACGGCGGTGCGCATGCCTCGCCCGATCGTATGCACTCATCCGCCTCTCAGGAAGACCTGGAAGGATGCCCGGGTGCGCGCCCGGATCCTCGCGTCCGCGACGCTCGTCCTCGTGCTCGCGGGGTGCGGCGGCGGCCACCACGCGTCGACATCGACGTCGACGGCGACCGAGGACGCCACGGTCTCGACGCAGAAGCCGGTCGTGCGCGACGCGCCGGTGCTGCGCCCGCTGACCGCCGTCGACGCCGGCGTGCTGCCGGCGCCGCTGCAGGACGCCGCGGCCGCCCCCTACGCCCGCGGCGCCGTCCTGCTCGGCGGGCTGACGAGCGCCGACACGTCGACCGACTCGATCGTCGTCGCGACGCGCGCCGGCGCCCGGAACGCCGGCCGGCTTCCCGGCGCCTTCCACGACTCGGCCGCGGTCACGCTCGGCAAGCTCACCTACGCCTTCGGCGGCGGCAACGGCGTCTCGCAGCTGGACGCGATCGTCCGCGTCGACCCCCACACCGGCGCGGCGGAGCAGGTCGGCAGGCTGCCGGCGCCGAGCTCGGACCAGGCCGCGGCGGCGCTGGGCGGGACGGCGTACGTCGTCGGCGGCTACACCGGCACGCACTGGCTCGACACGATCGTCGCCTGGCGGCCCGGTCACGCCGCTCGCGTCGTCGCGCACCTGCCGCAGCCGGTCCGCTACGCGGCGGTCGCCGCGGCCGCGGGCCGGATCGTCGTCGCCGGCGGCTCGCTCGAGTCCGGCGCGGCGAGCGACGCCGTCTACGCCTTCGCGCCGGGCGGGAAGGTCACCCGCGTCGGCACGCTGCCCGCCCCCACGACGCACGCGGCCGCGGCGGCGCTCGGCGACGTCGTCTACGTCGTCGGCGGCCGCGGCGCCGCCGTCGGCACCCCGACCGGCCGCATCGTCGCGGTCGACCCGCTGCGCCGGCGCGTGCGTCCGGCCGGCTCGCTGCCCTCGCCGCGCTCCGACCTCGCCGCCGTCACCGGCGCCGGCGGGATCCTGCTCGCCGGCGGCCGCGGCCCGGCCGGCACCGTCGACGCGCTGACGGAGCTCCTGCCCGGGCGCCGGCAGGCGGCGGCGGCGGCGCGCCGCGTCGTCAACGTCTACGCCGCCGACCGGGTCGGCAACCTCAGCCCGGCCGTGCGCGGCGCGAAGCCGTACGTGTACGTCCCGAACAGCGACAGCGACACGGTCGACGTGATCGACCAGCGCACGTTCAGGATCGTCCGCCATTTCGCCGTCGGCGGGCTGCCGCAGCACGTCGTGCCGGCCTGGGACCTGAAGACGCTCTACGTCACGAACGACACCGGCAACTCGTTGACGCCGATCGACCCGAAGACGGGGAAGCCCGGCAAGCCGATCCCCGTCGACGATCCGTACAACATGTACTTCACGCCCGACGGCCGCTACGCGATCGTCGTCGCCGAGCGGCTGCACCGGCTCGACTTCCGGGACGCGCACACGTTCGAGCTGCACAAGTCCGTGCACGTGCCGTGCAGCGGCGTCGACCACATGGACTTCTCCGCCGACGGCCGCTACGCCGTCGTCAGCTGCGAGTTCTCCGGCCAGCTGCTCGAGGTCGACATCCCGCACGAGCGCGTCAAGTCGGTGCTGACCCTGCGCGCGGGCGCGGCGCCGCAGGACGTCAAGCTCTCTCCCGACGGCTCCGTCTACTACGTCGCCGACATGAACTCGAACGGCGTCTGGATCGTCGACGCGGCGCAGTTCCGCGTGCTCGGCTTCCTGCCGACCGGCAAGGGCGCGCACGGGCTCTACCCGAGCCGCGACGCGCGCTACCTGTACGTGACGAACCGGATGGCGGGCTCGATCTCGGTCGTCTCGTTCCGGACGCGCAAGGTCGTGAAGACGTGGCACATCCCCGGCGGCGGCAGCCCCGACATGGGCAACATCGACGCGAGCGGCAAGGTGCTGTGGCTCTCGGGCCGCTACAACAGCGTCGTCTACGCGATCAGCACGCTCACCGGCAAGCTGCTCGCGAAGATCCCGGTCGGGGCGGGGCCGCACGGCGTCTGCGTCTGGCCGCAGCCCGGGCGGTACTCGCTCGGGCACACCGGCATCCTCCGCTAGGCGCGCACGAAGAGGGCGGACTCCCAGAGGAGCCCGCGGCGCACGCGCCGCTCCAGCCGCATTCCCGTCGCGGCCGCCTCGACGCGCGCGAACGGGTGCTGGTACGCGCGGAAGCCGCAGCGCCGCACGCGCAGCCAGAGGTTCGCCGCGCCCAGGCCCCAGCCGATCCAGCGGCGCTGCTGCGGCAGCGTCAGCGCGAGCCTCTGCCTCGCGTGCGCCGCGCCGGCGCCGACGAGCGCGTCCACGTCGGGGTAGCAGCAGACGACGCGGTGCATGACGACGACGTCGTGCTCCGGCAGCTCCGCGCCCGCGAAGTCGGCGACCACGCGCTCGGCGCCCTCGCGGCCGCCGAACAGCTCGGCCGCCGCGTCCTCGTAGCCGCCCGAGAGCTCGACGTTCGTCGTCCGCGCCGCGCCGGTGTCGAGCAGCTCCAGCTGCAGCGCGCCGATGCCGCCGCCGACCTCGAGGACCGACGCGCCGCGCACGTCGCCGCAGAGCTCGACGAGGTCGCGCTCCGTCCTGGTCAGCCCGCGCCTGCGGTAGCGGCGCAGGTCGCGGGCGGCGAACTTCCGGTTGAAGAAGCGCCGGTACTCGGTCGCGCAGCAGCACGGCACCCGGAGAGTCCTAGCACGCCCGGCGCGACCGGATCAGCGGCGGACGTGCTCGCAGTTGCGCGCGACGACGTCGAGCCGCGAGACGCCCTGCACCGTGTCGTCCCCGGGGCCACAGTCGATCACGTCGCGGCCGGCCCCGCCGATCAGGACGTCGTCGCCCGGGCCGCCGTACAGACGGTCGTCGCCCGGCCCCCCGAAGACGACGTCGTCGCCGGCTCCGGCAGCGATCCGGTCGTGGCCGCCGTTGCCCTCGATCCGGTCGTTGCCGCCGCGGCCGCGGACGACGTCGCTCCCGCCGAGGCCGCGGATCAGGTCGAAGTACTCCGAGCCGCCGATCCGGTCGGCGCCGCTCGTGCCGGTGAAGCGGCAGATGTTCGAGCGGCGGGCGAAGCCTGTGCGGCCGACGTAGACGCCCCGGCGGCGGCACTCCTGCCCGGCGGACGCCGCGAGCAGCGACCCGTTCGGCGACCAGCGCGGGGGCGAGAGGGGATGGACGTCGTCGAGGAGCTTCGTCGTGCCGACGTAGAGCGCGTACCGGTACGGCGTCGCGCCGCCGCGCACGTGCTGCCGGTCGCTGACGTACGCGAGCTCGCCGCGCGACGAGTACTGCGGGAAGCGGTAGTTCGCGGCGCCGCCGAGCAGCCGGCGGACGTCCGTGCCGTCGGCGTCGACGGCCCAGATCTGGTCGTACGGCTCGTCGCGCTGCTGGTACGCGACGCTCGCGCCGTCGGGCGACCACGTCGGGTTCGCGTCGTCGCCGTGGACGAGCACCCGCGAGCCCGAGCCGTCGGCGTCTGCGAGCACGAGGCCGCCGGCCGAGGCGGCGACGATCCGCGTGCCGTCCGGCGACCAGGCGGGCCCGACGACGTCGTTCGACGGCGGCGCCACGCCGTGGGAGGCGAGCCGCTCGCCGCTTCCGTCGAGCGCGGAGACGAAGAGGTCGTCGCCGCGCACGTAGGCGACGCGCGTCCCGTCGGGCGAGGCGCTCGCGTCGACGCCCGGCAGCGTGGCGTACGGCGCGTCGAACCGGCCGCCGGCCGTCACGAGCGTCTCGCCGCCGAGCTGGATCAGCGTGTACCGGGTGCCGGGCACCCAGCCGCGGAGCACGCCGCTCTGCGCCGCGACGAACATCCCCTTGCCGCCGGCCGTCATCTCGAGGACGCGCTGCCGCCCGCCGACCTCGCGCCCGAAGGCGAGGCGCGTGCCGTCCGACGACCACGCGGGCAGGCTGTCCTGCGGGTCGCGCGGCCCCGGCCCCGCGGTCGCGTGGGCGAGCTGCGCCGCGAGCACGAGCACCACCACGAGGGCGGCCGCGACGAGCAGGAGCTGGGTCTTCACGGGATCACGCTACGGCGCGCTCGTCAAGGCTCGATTAAGGCCTTGAAAGGACATTCGCTATCGTCGCCCGTCGATGAGCGGCAGCGACTACGTGTTCACGATGTACCGGGTCGACAAGTTCTACGGGCCCGAGCGGCAGGTCCTGGCGAACATCTCGCTCTCCTTCCTGCCGGGGGCGAAGATCGGCGTGCTCGGCCCCAACGGCGCCGGCAAGTCGACGCTGCTGCGGATCATGGCGGGGAAGGAGGAGCCGTCCTCCGGCGTCGCCGAGCTCGCGCCCGGCGCCGCGGTCGGGCTGCTCGAGCAGGAGCCCGACCTCGACGCGACGCGCACGGTGCGCGAGAACGTCGAGGACGGCGTCCGCGCGCTGCGCGACCTGCTCGACCGCTTCAACGAGATCTCGGCGAGGTTCGCCGAGCCCGACGCCGACTTCGACGCGCTGCTCGCCGAGCAGGCGACCGTCCAGGACGCGATCGACCGGGCGGACGCGTGGCAGCTCGACGCCGCGATCGACCACGCGATGGACGCGCTGCGCGTGCCGGAGGGCGACCGCGACGTCACCAGCCTCTCCGGCGGCGAGCGCCGCCGCGTCGCGCTCTGCCGCCTGCTGCTCTCGGCGCCCGACCTGCTGCTGCTCGACGAGCCGACGAACCACCTCGACGCGGAGTCGGTCGCCTGGCTCGAGCGCTTCCTCGCCGACTACAAGGGGACGGTGGTCGCGGTCACGCACGACCGCTACTTCCTCGACAACGTCGCCGGCTGGATCCTCGAGCTCGACCGGGGCCGCGGGATCCCCTTCCAGGGCAACTACTCGAGCTGGCTCGAGCAGAAGCAGGAGCGGCTCGCGATGGAGGAGAAGCAGGAGTCGGCCCGCCGCCGCACGCTCGCGCGCGAGCTCGAGTGGGTGCGGCTGAGCCCGCGCGCGCGGCACGCGAAGTCGAAGGCGCGCCTGTCGGCGTACGAGCAGTTGCTCGCGGAGGAGCAGAACGTCAAGCTCGACAAGGTCGAGATCCACATCCCGCCGGGGCCGCGGCTCGGCGACACGGTGATCGAGGCGCAGCACGTCCAGAAGGGCTTCGGCGACCGGCTGCTCGTCGAGGACCTGACGTTCTCGCTGCCGCCGGCCGGGATCGTCGGCGTCGTCGGCCCGAACGGCGCCGGCAAGACGACGCTCTTCCGGATGATCGCGGGGGAGGAGACGCCGGACGGTGGCACGCTGAAGATCGGCGAGACGGTGCAGCTCGCGTACGTCGACCAGGCGCGCGGCGACCTCGATCCCGCGAACACCGTCTGGAAGGAGATCAGCGGCAACCAGGACACGATCCTGCTCGGCAAGCGCGAGGTGAACTCCCGGCAGTACGTGTCGTGGTTCAACTTCAGGGGCGGCGACCAGCAGAAGCGCGTCGGCGACCTCTCCGGCGGCGAGCGCAACCGCGTCCACCTCGCGAAGCTGCTGCGCAGCGGCGGCAACGTGCTCCTGCTCGACGAGCCGACGAACGACCTCGACGTCGACACGCTGCGGGCGCTCGAGCAGGCGCTGCTCGAGTTCGCCGGCTGCGCCGTCGTGATCACGCACGACCGCTGGTTCCTCGATCGCGTCGCGACGCACATCCTCGCCTTCGAGGGCGACTCGCAGACGACCTGGTTCGAGGGCTCGTGGGCGGACTACGCCGAGTGGCGCGGCCCCGAGGCGCTCGAGCCGCACCGGATCAAGTACAAGCCGCTCGTGCGCGCGTAGCGCCGCCGCGCCGAGCGTGCCTACGGGAGCCGCGGCGACCAGAAGGCCGCGGCGACGCCCGCGAGCACGAGCAGGACGGCGCCGCCGAAGGCGAACAGGTCGGTGACCTCCTCGCGGCCCTTCGCCTTGCCGAGCTTGGAGCCGAGCGTCGTGTACGCGTCCTGCAGCGCCTTCGAGGTGCGCGCGCGGAAGAACTCGCCGCCGGTCACGTGCGCGATCGCGCCGAGCGTCCGCGGGTCGGGCGCGAGCGAGTTGAGGCCGCGGAAGCCGCCGGGCGGGCCGCCGCCGCCGAAGAAGCCGTAGCCGTCGGCGAGGTGCGTGTTGCCGGTCGTCCCGAGCGCGACCGTGTAGACCGGGATTCCCGCGGCGCGGGCCCGCTCGGCGCCGTCGAGCGGCGCGATCAGCCCGCGGTTCTGGTGCCCGTCCGAGAGGAAGAGGATCGAGACGAGGCTGCTCTTCGCCGGCCGCGGCGCCGCGACGTAGGCGGCGAGCTGCCGGGAGCTCGAGAGCGCGGAGACGCTCGACTCCGGGATCCCCGCCGACTGGATGCCGATGCGGACGGCGAGCGCGAGCGCGTCGCCGATCGCCGTGCCGCCGAAGCCGTTGAAGTAGCCGGCGTTGTCGATCGCCTCCGAGACCAGGGCGTGGTCCTTCGTCGGCGGCGTCGCCACCTGCGCCTCGCCGGCGAAGAGCACGAGCCCGACCTTGAGGCGCTTCGGCACCCGTTGCAGGAAGGAGTGCAGCGCCTGCTGCGCCGCGACGAGGCGCGTCGGCTTCACGTCGACCGCGTGCATCGAGCCGGACACGTCCAGCACGAGCACGACGGTCGCGTTCTCGTCGACGACCGTCCTCTGCACGTGCGGCCGCGTCACCGCGACGCAGAGCGTGGCGAGCGCGAGCAGGCAGAGTCCGTTCACGAGCCAGCGCCGCCACGGCCGCGTCGACACGAGCACCTGCTCGAGCACCGCCACGTTCGTGTAGCGCACGGCGTAGCGCGCGCGCCGCCGCTCGAGCAGCCGGTACGCGACGACCGCCGCCGGCACGAGCAGCAGCGTCAGGAGCAGGTACGGGTGCCCGAACGTCATCGCGCCGCGCAGAGGAGGGAGAGCTGGACGACGGCCGGGACGTGCGAGCGGATCACGAGCGTGACGGCCCCGCCGTGCAGCCGCCGCGTCACGTGGACGGAGCGGGCGGCGGCCGCAGTGGGCGGCGCCGCGCCGAAGAAGCCGACCGCGTGCGTCGCGCCGGCGAGCCGCTCGCCCTTCGGGCAGCGGGCGGTGACCGTCCGGTCGTGCGCCGCGGCGACCTGCAGCACGCGCCGGTCGACCGGCTTGCCGGGTGCGTAGGCGTGGTAGGCCGTAGGCGTCCGCTGCCCGCCTCCGGACGCCGGCACGCAGCCGATGTGCGGGCGGAAGCTCGCCGCCGGCGTGCGTCCGCGTACGAGCCGGCCGAGGAAGACGGCGTCGCGGGTCGTCGTGATCCCCGGGTTGACGGGGCTGCCGAGCGCGCCGACGAAGCCGACGTCGATCCCGCGCACGGACAGCTCGGCGTCGAGGCCGGCGACGATGAAGTTCTTCGGGCACGAGAGCTGGTACTGCACCTGCGCGCTCGAGCCCGTCAGCACCCACGGCCCGGCGACGGGCACGCAGACCATCAGGCCCCGGCACTCGTTCGTCGCGCGCGCGGCGCCGGCGCCGACGGCCGCCGCGGCGGCCAGCCCGGCGATCACGAGCAGCAGCCGTCTCACAGCACCCTCCGGAACCAGAGCGTCGAGAGCGCGGCGCTCGCGAGCAGCAGCACGATCCCGCCCGCCGCGAAGACGTCCGCGATTTGCCGGTCGTTCGTCGTGTGGCCGACGCGCGTCCCCAGCTGCTCGTACACTTTCTGCAGCGCCGTCGCCGTGCGCGCCCGGTAGAAGCGGCCGCCGCTGGTGCGCGCGATCGTCCGCAGCGCGCCGACGTTGGCCGGCACGCGGATCCGCTCCTCGTAGCCGCCGGTCAGCGGCACGGTGACGACGCCGTTCGGCGTCCCGACGAGCACGGTCGACACGGGCAGGTGAGCCGCGCGCGCCTGCTTCGCGGCGGCCGCAGGCGTCGTCCGGCCGCCGTCGCGGGCGCCGTCGGAGATCAGCAGCATCGACGTCGGCGGGACGAAGCCGTCGGCGCTGCGCTGCCGCTTCGCGATCCGGACGCCGAGCGCGATCGCGTCGCCGAGCGCCGTCCCCTCGCTCTGCGTCAGCGAGAAGAGGGCGTCGTGCGCGAGCGCGCGGTCGATCGTCGGCGGCACCGCGACGAACGCGCGCGACCCGACGCCGATCACGCCGACCTTGTAGGCGGACGGCACCTTGTCGAGGAACGCGTCGGCCGCGCGCACCGCCGCCGCGCCGCGCGACGGCAGGACGTCGGTCGCGCGCATCGAGCGCGAGACGTCGACCGCCAGGAGGATCGTCGCCTCCTTCCGCGGCACCCGCACCTCGGCGCGCGGCCGCGCCGCGCCGACGGTGAGCACCGCGACGCCCGCGAGCAGCAGCGCCGGCGGCAGCACGCGCCGCCAGGCAGGGCGCTCGCCGACGAGATTCGGCAGCAGCGGCGAGGCCGTGAAGCGCTCCGCGTCGGTGCGGCGGCGCCGCTCGAGCAGCAGCCAGAGCGCGGCGAGCAGCGGCACGGCGGCCAGCGCGACGAGCATCAGCGGGCGCTCGAAGCTCACCGGCGCGGGGCTCCGGGGATCTCGACGACGGCCGTCCGCGCGCCCGCGGCCCGGCCGCTCGCAGCGAGGAAGCCGGCCAGCGGCCGCAGCCAGTCGCCGTCGGTGGAGAGGACTGCGTGCGGCACCGCGAGCGCGGAGAGCACCCGCGCGACGCCCGTCCGCTCCTCCGCGGCCGCCGTCGCGAAGCGGTCGCGCAGCCGGCGGCTGCGCGTGTCGACCCGCACCTGCCGACCCGTCTCCGGATCGGTCAGCCAGAGCTCGCCGACGTCCGGCAGCTCCTGCTCCCGCGGGTCCCGGACCTCGACCGCGAGCACCTGGTGGCGGCCGAGCAGGTGCAGCAGCGGGCGGCGCCAGTCGAGCGGGCCGCGGAAGTCGGAGACGAGCACCACCACCGAGCGCTGCCGCGCCAGCGCGGCGACGCGGGCGATCCCGGCCCCGAGCGAGGTGGCGCCGCCGCCCTCCGCCTGCGGCTCCCGCTCCAGCGCCGCGAGCAGCCCGACGAGGCCGACGCGGCCCTGGTGCGGGGGCAGCCAGCGCGGGTCGTCGTCGCCGAACGTCGCGACGCCGAGCCGGTTGCCGCGCCGTGTCGCGACGTGCGCGACTGCGATCGCCACTCCGGCGGCGACGTCGGCCTTGCGTCGGTCGGCCGTGCCGAACTGCATCGACGGCGAGGTGTCGAGCAGGAGCCACGTGACGAGCGCCCGCTCCGCGAGGTTGACGCGGACGTGCGGGACGCCGGTGCGGGCGGTCACGTTCCACTCGAGCGTGCGCACGTCGTCGCCCGGGACGTACGGGCGCAGCTGCGCGAGCTCGACCCCGTCGCCGTGGTCGCTCGACCGGTAGTCGCCCGTGAGCAGGCCCCGCAGCCGGCGGCCGACGACGAGGTCGAGCGCGCGCAGCGCCTCCGGCGGCAGCGGCCCCGGCCCCGGACGGTCGGGCGATGTCCCGCGCAGGATCACGGACGCGCCAGGCTGACCTCGGGCACGGGGACGGTCGCGAGCACGGAGTCGAGGATCGTGTCGGCGGAGACGCTCTCCGCCAGCGCCTCGTAGCTGAGCACGAGCCGGTGGCGCAGCGCGTCCTTGGCGAGCTCGCGCACGTCCTCGACGGTCGCGTAGTCGCGGCCGCGCAGGAGCGCGAGCGCGCGCGCCGACTGCGTCAGCGCGATCGGGCCGCGCGGGCTGGCGCCGAAGGAGACGTAGCGTGCCAGGTCGTCGGCCGGCGCGCGCGTCGCCGCCGCCAGCTGCACCGCGTAGCTGATCAGGGCCGGATCGACGTACACGTCGAAGACCGCGCGCTGCAGCTCCCGCAGCTCGTCCAGCTCGAGTACGCGCCGCAGCTCCGGCGCGGCGACGAGCTGGCGCTGCACGATCGTCAGCTCCTCGTCGTGCTCGGGATAGCCGATCAGGATCTTCAGCATGAAGCGGTCGATCTGCGCCTCCGGCAGCGGGTAGGTGCCCTCCGACTCGATCGGGTTCTGCGTCGCGAGCACGAGGAACGGGTCGGGCACGGGATGCGTCGTGTGCGCGATCGTCACCTGGTGCTCCTGCATCACCTCGAGCAGCGCCGACTGCACCTTCGCCGGCGCGCGGTTGATCTCGTCGGCGAGCAGGAAGTTGCAGAACACCGGGCCGAGCTCGGTGTCGAACGTGCCGTGGTCGGGCCGGTAGATGCGCGTGCCGACGAGGTCGGCCGGCACGAGGTCGGGGGTGAACTGCACGCGCGCGAACGTCCCGCCGAGCACGCCGGCGGTCGTCTTGATCGTCAGGGTCTTCGCGAGCCCGGGAACGCCCTCGATCAGCAGGTGCCCCTGGGCGAGCAGGCAGACGAGGACGCGCTCGAGCATCTCGTCCTGGCCCGCGATGACGCGGCGGATCTCGAAGAGCGCCTGCTCGAGGCGCTCGCTGCTGGTGGTCGGCTCCATCCCTGGATTCTGCGCCTTTCTCTAAGGTCTCGGTAAGTGGCCGTCACTCATACGTGGCAGTTCGCCGAGCGGACTCGGGCCGGTGCCGGCGACGGCATCGCGGCGATCCTGGGCCTGCTCGCGCGGCCGGGGCTGGTCTCCTTCGCCGGCGGGTTTCCGGATCCGCACACATTCCCGGCGGCGCAGGTGGCGGAGCTCGCGCGGGAGCTCGATCCGACGGCGTACCAGTACGCGCCGACGCAGGGGCTCGAGGGGACGCGCGACGTGCTCGCCGGCCGGCTCGACCGGCGGCCCGCCGACGACGAGCTGCTGGTGACGAGCGGCGGCATCGAGGCGCTCGAGCTGGTGGCGAAGTCGTTCCTCGACCGGGGCGACGACGTCGTGGTCGAGGCGCCGACCTACCTCGGCGCGATCATGGCGTTCCGCTCGTTCGAGGCGAACGTGCACGCGGTGCCGGTGGACGCGGACGGCCTCGACGTCGACGCGCTCGCGGCGCTGCTCGGGGCGGGGCTGCGGCCGAAGCTCCTGTACACGATCCCGGACCACCAGAACCCGGCCGGCGTGACGCTCGCGGCCGGGCGCCGGAGCGCGCTCGTCGAGCTCGCCCGGCGGTACGGCGTGCTCGTGGTCGAGGACGTCGCCTACCGCGAGCTCGGCTTCGACGGCACGGCGCCGCCGTCGCTCTGGTCGCTGGCGCCGGATACGGTCGTACAGGCTGGGACGACGTCGAAGACGTTCTTCCCCGGCGTCCGTCTCGGCTGGGCGGCCGGACCGGCCGAGGTGGTCGCGCAGCTCGTCTCCGCGAAGCAGAACACCGACCAGTGTTCGGGTGCGCTCGGGCAGCGGCTGTTCGAGGCG
>DASSSR010000056.1:0-24064 GCA_035708345.1 Gaiellaceae bacterium | reverse complement strand
CGTTCCTGCGTCGACGTCTGCCCCGTCGACTGCATCCACGAGGTCGGCCGGATGCTCGTGATCGACCCCGACGAGTGCATCGACTGCGGGGCGTGCGAGCCGGAGTGCCCGGTCGAGGCGATCTTCCCGGAGGACGCGCTGCCGCAGAAGTGGGAGGAGTTCACCCCGATCAACGCCGCCTTCCGCGACGGCACCGCCGCAGTCGACGCGCTCGTCGCCGACTACTGCGAGCGCAACGAGCTGCCGGCGATCGACGGCCACCGCTGAGCGGATAGCGGTTCTCCCGCAACCGGACTGCGGGCGCTCGCCGACGCACGCGTGGAGCCGGACGGCGAGGATAGGGCCGACCGATGGCTCGCCCCGGCCGGAATCTCGCGCTCGCGACGCTCGCCTTCACCGTCTGCTTCGCAGCGTGGAGCCTGATCTCGCCGTTCGCGAAGTCGTTCAAGACCCAGCTCGGCCTCTCGTACACGCAGGCGCTCCTGCTGACGGCCGTGCCGGTCGTGCTCGGCTCGCTCGCGCGCATCCCGGTCGGGATGCTCACCGACCGCTTCGGCGGCCGGCGGCTGTTCGTGCTGCTGCTCGCCTTCGCCGCCCTGCCGGCCGTCCTCTTCGGCTACGCGGACGGCTTCGCGTCGCTGATCGGCGTCGGCCTCCTGCTCGGCGTCGCCGGTGCCTCCTTCGCGATCGGCGTCCCGTTCGTCTCCGGCTGGTACGCGAAGGAGCAGCAGGGCTTCGCGCTCGGCGTCTACGGCGTCGGCAACATCGGCACCGCCGTCACGTTCTTCGCGGCGCCGCCGATCGCCGACCGCTGGGGCCGGCCCGCCCTCGGCTGGATCACGGCCGCCGTGCTCCTCGCGGCGGCGGCGGTCGTCGGCCTCGCCGCCCGCGACGCGCCCCGCGCGGGCGCCCGCACCGACTATCGCGCCGTGCTCCGGTCGGGCTGGCGGCTCTACCGGCTCGCCTTCTTCTACTTCATCACCTTCGGCGGCTTCGTGGCGATGTTCCTGCTGCTGCCGACGGTGCTGCAGGACTGGTTCGACTTCTCGAAGAGCGGCGCGAGCGCCCGCGCCGCCGGCTTCGTGATCGCGGCCACCGTCGCGCGGCCGGTCGGCGGCTGGCTCTCCGACCGCTACGGCGCCTACGCCGTGCTCGTGCTCGTCTTCGCGGGGATCGCGATCAGCGCCGCCGTCCTCTCCGCGCTCGCCGCGACGCCCCGGATCGTCCCGATCACGCTCGCCTGCCTCGCGCTCGGCGCCTGCCTCGGCGCGGGCAGCGGCGCGGTCTTCAAGCTCGTCCCGCTCGACTTCCCGCAGGACGCCGGCGCGGCCGGGGGCATCGTCGGCGCGGCCGGCGGGCTCGGCGGTTTCTTCCCGCCGGTCTTCGTCGGCCTGGTCAAGGACGCCGAGGGCACCTACACCTACGGCTTCGTCGGGCTGCTGGTCGCGACGCTGCTCTGCCTCGCGGCCGCGGTCTGGCTGCTGCGGGAGGCGCACCAGCACGCGCCGGCCGAGCTCGCCGCCAGACGCTGACGCCCGGACTGCGGCGAAGCCCGCGGGGTATCCGCGAGCACGCGGATGCCGCTGCCGGCGGCGACGGCGAGGCTGCGGGGACGAACCGTCGAGAAGGAGGCCCCCATGGACGACTTGCACACGACGACCCTGCTGGAGCGGTCGCGGACGGCGACGGTCGCCGACGCGATGACGGAGGGCGTGGTCAGCTGCGCGCCGGAGACGCCGCTGCGGGCGGTCGCGACGCTGATGGCGGAACGGCGGATCCACGCCGTCTACGTGTTCGACTACGGCGTCGAGGACGACGAGACCGTCCTGCTCTGGGGCCTCGTCTCCGACCTCGACGTCGTCGCCGCCTCGACCCGCGACGTCGACCGGCTGCGGGCCAGGGACAGCGCGGTCGCCCCGCTCGTGACGATCGAGAGCTCCGAGACGCTCGCCGCCGCGGCGGCGCTGATCGCCGAGACGGGCGCGTCGCACCTCGCGGTTGTCGACCCCGTGACCGCGCGCCCCGTCGGGGTGCTCTCGACCTTCGACGTCGTCCGCCACGTCGCGCGCGGCGGCGGCGGGAGCTAGGCCGGGTCGACGGAGGCGTTCGGCGGCAGGTGCTGCGCGTCGGCAGCCTCGTGCTCGCCGTAGTGCTCGGGCGCCGGCCACGGCGCGAGCAGCAGCAGGAGCGTCGTGTCCTCGTGCGCGCGGACGTCGTGCCGCTCGCCGGGCTCGAACATCACGAGCGTGCCGGCGCCGCACTCCTCGCCGGAGATCGTCGCGGCGCCCGCGACCACCTGCACGACCGCGCGCTCGCGGACGCGGTGGTCGCCCATCTCCTCGCCCGCCCCGAGCTCGACGACGACGGCGCGGCACTCGGGCGTGCTGAAGAGCGCGCGCGGGATGCGGCCGTCGCGCCGCGGCGCGCGCGGCGCGCCCGGCCCGGGCGCCCGCGGCTGCTCCTTCTCGGTCGAGGGCGGCAGCGACGTCAGATCCCAGCGCCTCACGCGGCGAAGGCTAACGGACTGCGGGTTCCTACCGACGCAGCACGGGCGGCGCTGCGAGAGTCTGTCGTCGGTGGCCGCGCCGGCACACGACACGTTCGCCGTCTCGGGGACGATCCCCGAGCCGCTCCGCCCCGTCGTCGAGGAGCTGGCGGCGGCGTTCGCCGAGGCGGGCTTCGACGAGACGAGCGGCGACGCCGACGCGAACGTCGTCGTCAACGTCGTCGACCGCGAGCGCCCGCGCCCGTTCCGGCGCCGCGCCCGCGGCACGTTCGTCGCGGCGCTGTGGACGCGGCCCGACCCGCCGGCCGACACGCTGCGCGACACGTACCCGATGCTCGTGCGCGCGCTCGCGAACATCAGCCTCTGCCACGTCCCCGGCACCGGCGTGCTCTTCACGACGATGGAGCGCGGCCACTACCTCGTGCCGGAGGGCCCGGCGCTCGGCCGCCGGCTCGTCGAGCGGCTCGCGCCGCTCGCGACATCGCGGCTCGTGATCGACAACGAGTTCCGCCGCGACCTCGAGCCGGAGCTCTGGCACGGCAACACCCGCACCGAGGAGCTCGCCGCGGCCGGCCGCCGCCTCGACGCGCTCGGGCTGCTGCCGGCGCCGTTCCCGGTCGAGGAGCTCGTCGACGAGCGCGACCTCCGCCACATCAAGCGGCTGTACGCGATCGGCGGGCTCTCGTACGGGAATCTCTCGACGCGCGAGGACGCCGGCCGCTTCTGGATGAGCGCGAGCGGCGTCGACAAGGCGAAGCTCGCCGAGCCCGGCCGCGACATCCTGCTCGTCTCCGGCTACGACGCCGAGCGCGGCCGGATGGTCCTCAGCGTCCAGCCGGACGCCGAGCCGCGGCGGGTCTCGGTCGACGCGATCGAGCACTGGCTGATCTACCGCGCGAACCCGGCCGTCGGCGCGATCCTGCACGTGCACGCATGGATGGAGGGGATCGAGGCGACCGAGATCAACTACCCGTGCGGCACGGTCGAGCTCGCCGACAGCGTCGCCGCGCTCGTCGCCGCCGCGCCCGACCCCGGCCACGCCGTCGTCGGGCTCCGCAACCACGGCATCACCGCGACGGGCGAGAGCCTGACGGAGATCCTCGACCGGATCGAGCCGCGGCTGCTCCCGCACGTTCCGATGTCCTGAGCGAAGATCCACGGGTGCGCAGGACGCTCGACCGCGCCGCCGAGACGCTGTACCCGGGCTACTTCAACCTCGTGATGGCGACCGGGATCGTCTCGAACGCCTTCTTCCTGCTGCACCGGCGCGCGCTCTCGGACGCGATCGTCGCGGTCGCGGCGGCCGCGTACGTGATCCTGCTGGTGCTGCTGGCGCTGCGCGTGCTCCGGTACGCGCGGCGGCTGTGGGAGGACCTCGTCGACCCGGAGCACGTCTTCATGTTCTTCACCTTCGTCGCCGGCACCGACGTGCTCGGGGTGGGACTGCACCTGCGCGGGTACGACGCGGCGGCGACGGTGCTCTGGCTCGTCGCGCTCGGCGTCTGGATCGTGCTCGGCTACTTCAGCTTCTCCGTGCTCACGTTCGTGAACGTCGAGGAGGAGGCGGAGATCGTGCACGGCGGCTGGCTGATCGCGATCGTCGGCACCGAGTCGCTCGCGATCCTCGGCGTCGTGCTGGCGCCGCGCTTCGGCTCGTTCGACGACACCGCGGTCGTGACGGTGTACGCGCTCTGGGGGATCGGGATCGTCCTCTACGCGATCTTCATCACGCTCTTCATGCGGCGGATCTTCTTCATCCGCGTCGACCCCGACGACATGCGGCCGCTCTTCTGGGTTGTGATGGGCGCGGCGGCGATCGCGACCAACGCGGGCTCGACGCTCGTCGCGAGCCCGCCGGGCCTGCCGTTCCTGCGCTCGATGCGGCCCTTCGTCGACGGGACGACGCTCGTGATCTGGGCGTGGGCGACGTGGTGGATCCCGCTGCTCGTGATCCTCGGCGTCTGGCGGCACGTCGTCCGCCGCTACCCGATCCACTACGAGCCGGCGTACTGGAACCTCGTCTTCCCGCTCGGGATGTACACCGTCGCGACCTACCGGCTCTCGCTCGCCGCCGACTACACGGCGCTGCAGTCGATCTCGCGCGTGCTGGTGTGGGTGGCGTTCGCCGCCTGGTTCGCGACGCTCGTCGGGCTGCTCGCCTCGCTGCGCCCCGGCGGCGCCCCGCCGCAGCTGCGCTCGCTGCCGGCACGGCCGAACAGCCGACCCTGAGCCCGCTCAGCGCTGCCGCCGCAGCAGCTCGGCGAGCACGACCGCGCCGTTGTGCTCGGTGTCGCGGGCGCCGTAGACGAGCGTGACGGTCCCGCCGCGCGCCCGCCGGCCGAGCGTCCGCAGCGGCTCGTCCTGCGCGGTGAGCTCGTCGCGGTAGCGGCGCCGGAACTCCTCGAACCGCGCCGGGTCGTGGCCGAACCAGCGGCGCAGCTCCGGCGAGGGCGCGAGCTCCTTCGCCCACTCGTCGATCTTCGCGTCCTGCTTGGAGACGCCGCGCGGCCACAGCCTGTCGACGAGCACGCGGTGGCCGTCGGCCGGCTCGGCGGGCTCGTAGGCGCGCTTGAGCCGGACCGTCATCCCGTCGCGCGCGGACGGACGATCACCACCGGGCACGCGGCGTGGTTCGCGACCTGCTGGGAGACGGAGCCGAGCAGCAAACCCGTGAAGCCGCCGTGGCCGCGCGAGCCGACCACGAGCAGCGCCGCGTCGCGCGACTCGTCCACGAGCACGCCGGCCGCCGGCCCCTCGACGACGCGCCGGCCGATCTCGACCCCGGGCGACTCGCCGGCGACCTCGGCGACCGTCGCCTCGAGCGCGGCCTCGGCCGCCTCGCGCAGCTGCGCGACGTCCACCTCCGGCGGGTAGCCGCTCTCGGGGAAGCCGATCGCGGCCGGGATGTACCGCCATGCGTGGACTGCGCGGACCGGCAGGTCGCGCAGCCGCGCCTCCTCGAGCGCGAACCGGAGCGCCTCCTTCGCGCCCTCGGACGAGTCGACGCCGACGACCACCGCGCTCATCGCAGCGCCGTCCCGGCGCCCGCGACCCGCACCGCCGCCCAGCGTGAGGCGCCGCACATCGGGCAGCGCCCCGGCAGGTGGCTGACGACGCAGCCGTAGCCGCAGCCCGCGCAGCGGAGCTCGAGCCGCCGCGGGCCGAGGTGCGGTCGCAGCCGCAGTGACGGAGACCGCGGCGGGAACTCGTGCAGCAGGCTGGACATCGTCGGTCCTCCTATCCGCTCGACGGGCCAATCATAGCACGCATGCTGTTTAACACCGTGTGTAACATGCTTATCGTGAGTCGTGTGCTCGACGTCTGCGCGGTGGAGGAGCTGCCTCCCGGCACGGGCCGGATCGCCCGCGACGGGCTGCTCGACATCGGCGTCTACAACCTCGCCGGCGAGCTGTACGCGGTCGAGGACCGCTGCTCGCACGACGACGGGCCGCTCGCCGAGGGCGAGCTCGACGTCGAGGCGGGCGTCGCGGTCTGCCCGCGGCACGGCGCCCGGATCGACATCCGCACCGGCCGCGCGCTCAGCCTTCCCGCCGTCCTGCCGGTCGCGACGTATCCCGTACGCGTCGAGGACGGCCGCGTCGTCGTCGAGGTCGACGCGTGAGCGAGGCAGAGCCGCTCGAGGCGCTCGCGCGCCTCTTCGACCGGGCCGTCCGCCGGCTGGGCGACGCGGGCGAGGCCGACGCCGCCTGCCGTCTCGCCGCCGAGGCGTGGTGGCTGCTGCGCGAGCCGTGCCCGCCGGCGGCGCGCCGCCTGAACGCGACGCTGCACCGGCTCACCGTCCATCCCCCGAAGCCCGACCGAGAAGGAGAGCCGTGTCCACCACAGCAGACCGCGTCCTCGACGTCCGCAGCGAGCCCCCGGCCCGCCGCCACGAGCTGATCTTCGACACCTACCGCGACCTCGCCTCCGGGCAGGCCTTCGTGCTCGTCAACGACCACGACCCGAAGCCGCTCTGGTACCAGTTCGAGGCGGAGCACAAGGACGCCTACAGCTGGGATTACCTCGAGCAGGGCCCCGAGGTCTGGCGCGTCCGGATCGGCCGCCGCTAGGCCGCCCGGCGCCCGCGGGCGAGGCGGGCGACGCAGAGGTCGGGCCGGACGAAGGGCTCGAGCTTCGTCGCCCGCGTCTTCGCCCCCAGCTCCGCGAGGGCGCCGCGCATCAGCCCCAGGTGGATGGGGCAGATCACGTCGCGGTGCGTGCGCGCGAGCTCGAGGAACGGGCACGGCCGCATCAGGATCCGGCCCCCGCGCCCGGCCTGCTCCTCCAGTTGCGGCTCGAAGCCGACGTCGGCGAGCAGCCCGAGCAGCCGCTCCACCGCCTCGTCGTCCGAGAGCTCGGCGTACGGGGCCGGCGACTCGACGAGGTAGCGCCCCCACGAGGCGCCGATCTCCTCCAGCTGCTCCTGCGCGTCCGGCCCGTAGCGCGCGACGAGCGCGGTCAGGATCTCCGCGAGCAGCCGGTAGCGGCGCCCTCCCTCGTCGCCGGCGGCCGGCGTCGCGCGGTAGGCGACGCGGGGGCGGCCGCGGCCCGCCGGCGGCAGCGTCTCGCTCTCGACGAGCCCCGCGTCCGCGAGCGCGTTCAGGTGCACGCGGACGGTGTTCGCGTGCAGCCCGACCCGCTCGGCGAGCCCGCGCACGTCGAGCGGCCCCTCGTCGGCGAGCTCGGCGAGAATGCGCGCGCGGCTCGGGTCGGCGAGCGCGCGGTGGCGGCGGAGGCTGCGCTCGTCGGCGGCCATCAGCCGTACATCCCGAGCAGGAACTTCGCGTCGTCGCTCATCTTCTCGGGCGTCCACGGCGGCTCGAAGACGAGCTGCACGTCGACCGAGGCGACGCCGTCGACGCCGGCGAGCGCGGAGTCGATGTCCTGCTCGATCACCGGGCCGAGCGGGCACCCCATCGAGGTGAGCGTGTGCACGACCCGGACGCGGCCCTGCTCGTGCTCGATCCCGTAGACGAGCCCGAGCGAGACGATGTCGAGCCCGAGCTCCGGGTCCTCGACCGTCGAGAGGGCGCTGCGGACGGCCTCGACGACGGTGTCCGGCGGTGCGGGGGAAAAACTCATGGCGATAGTATAAAACATGCTTCCGGTGGTCGCACGAATCCGCTACCCGTTGCTCGTGCTCGGGCTCGCGTCGCTCTTCTGCGGCGTCTGGGCGGGCCTGCTCCGCTTCGGCTGGAGCCTGCCGCAGGGCCGCGCGAACCTGATCGAGCTGCACGGGCCGCTGATGGTCTTCGGCTTCCTCGGGACGGTGATCTCGCTCGAGCGCGCGGTCGCGCTGCGGCGGCCCTGGGGGTTCCTCGCCCCGGCCGGCACCGTCGCCGGCGCGGCGCTCCTCTTCGCCGGCGTCCGGCAGGGCGCGGGCGAGCTCGTGCTGCTGCTCGCCGGCTGCGTCCTCGTCGGGCTCTTCGGGGTGATCCTGCGCGCGCACGCGACCGGCGCGACCGCGACGCTCGCGCTCGGCGCCGTGCTCTGGGTGGCCGGCGACGCGCTCTGGCTGCACGGCGACCCGCTCCTCCAGGTGGTGCCTTGGTGGGCGGGCTTCCTCGTCCTGACGATCGTCGGCGAGCGGCTCGAGCTCGCCGCGATGAGCCGGCTCACGCGCGCCGGCCGGACCGCCTTCGCGGCGCTGACGGCGCTGTTCCTCGCCGGGCTCGCGCTCTCGGCCGCGGACGCCGGCGCGGGCATCCGCGTCACGGGCGCCGCCCTCGCCGGCTACGCCCTCTGGCTCGCGCGCTTCGACGTCGCGCGGCACACGGTGCGGCGGCCGGGCCTGCCGCGGTTCGTCGCGCTCGCGCTCCTGCCCGGCTACGTCTGGCTGGCCGTCGGCGGCGCGCTCTGGCTCCGCAGCGGCGGTGCCGCCGCGGGCTTCGCGCACGACGCCGAGCTGCACGCGATCTTCCTCGGCTTCGTCTTCTCGATGATCTTCGGGCACGCGCCGGTGATCTTCCCCGGCGTGCTCGGCGTGCGGATCCCGTTCCGCCGCTTCTTCTACGCGCACCTCGCGCTGCTGCACGTCGGCGTGGCGCTCCGCGTCGGCGGCGACCTCGCCGGCAGCTTCGCCGCCGCGCGCTGGGGCGGCCTCCTCGACGCCGCCGCGATCGGGCTGTTCCTGCTCGCGACGATCGGCTCCGCCGCCGTCGCCGCGCTACATCCCCATCGCGTGGTAGCCCGAGTCGACGTAGAGCGTCGTCGCGGTCACGTTCTTCGCCGCGTCGGAGAGTAGGTAGGCGGCGCCCTCGGCGACGTCGGCGGCGTCGATGTGCCGCCGCAGCGGCGCGCGCTCCTCGACGATCGACTCCATCGTCGGGAAGCCGGCGATCGAGCGCGCGGCGAGCGTGCGCACCGGCCCGGCGGAGACGGCGTTCACGCGGATGTTCTTCTGTCCGAGGTCCCACGCGAGGTACTTGACGGACGCGTCGAGCGTCGCCTTCGCGACGCCCATGACGTTGTAGTGCGGCACGGCGCGCTCGCCGCCGAGGTACGTCATCGTCACGATCGAGCCGCCGCCCGCCCGCTCCATCAGCGGCTCCGCTGCACGGGCGCACGCGACGAGCGAGTAGGCGCTGACGTCGAGCGCGAGCCAGAAGCGGTCGCGCGGCGTGTCGGTGAAGCGGCCCTCCAGGTCCTCGGCCGCGGCGAAGGCGACCGAGTGGACGACGAGGTCGAGCTCGCCGCCGAACGCCTCGCCGGCCTCGCCGAAGACGCGTGCGACGTCCTCGTCGGAGCGGACGTCGCACGCGGTGACGAGCGCCGTCTCGACCGTCGCCGCCAGGTCGCGGACGCCCTTCTCGATCCGCTCGCCCTGGTAGGTGAACGCGAGCCTCGCGCCGCCGTCGGCGAGCTGCTGCGCGATCGCCCACGCGATCGACCGCTTGTTCGCGACGCCCAGGACGAGCGCGCGCTTCCCCTCGAACCGTCCCGCCATCGGCGCGATCCTACGGTACGCTCCGCGCCTTGCGCCGCGCGGTCTGGCTCGTCGTAGCGTCCGTCGCGCTCACCGCGGCCCTCCCCGCAGCGGCGCAGGTGCACGTGCGGAAGGGGACGATCCCGCGCACGACGACGCGTGTCCGGGTCGTCGTCTCGCTCGCGTTGCCGCCGCTGGCGCTGCACGGCTCGCGCGGCCTCGCCTCGGCCGTCGCGCGACGCCGGCTCGACGCGACGGACGCCGCCGCGCGCGCCTATGTCGCGCGCGTCGCGTCGGCGCAGGCCCGTGCCGTCGCCGACCTCCGCACGGCGATCCCGCAGGCGCGCGTCGGCCGCCGCTTCCAGGTCGTGCTCGACGCGCTCACGGTCTCGCTGCCGGCGTCGCGCCTGCCCGCCCTGCTGCACCGCCCGTGGGCCGTCCACGTCTACCCGAGCCTCCAGTACCGGCTCGCCACCGACCGCTCGCCGTCGGTGATCGGCGCAGACGTCCTGCACGCGGCGACCGGCGCCGACGGCACCGGGATGAAGATCGCCGTCGTCGACGACGGCGTCGACCAGACGAACCCGTTCTTCGCACCCGCCGGCTTCGCCTACCCGCCCGGCTTCCCGAAGGGGGACACCGCTGCGACGACGCCGAAGGTGATCGTCGCCCGCGTCTTCCCCGGCCCGGGCGCGGGCGCCGCCGGCCGGCGGCCGGTCGACCCCGCCTCCTCGTTCCACGGCACGCACGTCGCCGGCATCGCCGCGGGCGACGCCGGCACGACCGCGCCCGCGGGCGCGGACCATCCGCGCGTGACCGGGTTGAGCGGCGTCGCGCCGCGCGCCTGGCTCGGCAACTACCGGGTGTTCACCGTGCCGACGCCGATCGGCCACGTCGCGGACACGCCGGAGATCGTCGCCGCCTTCGAGGCGGCGGTGAAGGACGGCATGGACGTGATCAACTTCTCCGGCGGCGGCCCGGAGGTCGAGCCGGCGGACGACGCGCTCGTCGCCGCCGTGCACGCCGTCGCCGCCGCCGGCGTCGTGCCGGTGATCGCCGCCGGCAACGACCGCGACGACTTCGGCGTCGGCTCCGTCGGCTCGCCGGGGACGGCGCCGGACGCAATCTCCGTCGCCGCCGTCTCGAACACGCACGTGTTCGCGCCGGCGCTCGACGTGACCGCGCCGGGCGGGCCGACTGGCATCCCGTTCCGCGGCGCCGCCGGCGAGCTCGCGCCGGTCGAATGGGGCACGCGCGACCAGACGCTCGTGGACGTCGGCTCGCTCGCCGAGCCGCACCTGTGCGGCGCGCCGTTGCCGGAGGGGTCGCTCGCCGGGGCGATCGCGCTCGTCCGGCGCGGCATCTGCCCGTTCGCCGAGAAGACGGCGCGCGCGAAGGCGGCGGGCGCGGTCGGGATCGTCTTCGCGGACAACCGCGAGGGCGAGGCGAACACGATCCCCGTGCAACTGGCGCTGCCGGCCGGGATGGTCTCGAACCTCGACGGGGCCCGGCTCGCCGCGTTCGCGGACGCGCGCGGCGGGCGCACGACGATCCGCGTCGGCCGCGCGCCGCTCGAGCTCGAGACCGGGCGCAGCGGCGTGATCACGAGCTTCTCCTCGGGCGGCCCCACCGCCTTCCGCCACGACCTCAAGCCCGACGTGTCCGCGCCCGGCGGCCAGATCCTCAGCTCGACGCTGCCGCGTACCGACCCCTCGCGGTTCGCGGTCTTCGACGGGACGTCGATGGCGACGCCGCACGTCGCCGGCGCGGCGGCGCTGCTGCTCGAGCTCCACCGCTCGTGGACGCCCGCGCAGGTGAAGTCGGCGCTCGTCACCAGCGCCGGCCCGGCCTGGGCCGACACGGCGCGGACGCGGGAGGCGGCCGTCCCGCTCGAGGGCGGCGGCCTGGTCTCCCTGCCCGCCGCGACCGACCCGCGCGTGTTCGCCGAGCCGGCGTCGCTCTCGTTCGAGGACGTCGCGCCCGGCGGCGCGCGCACGCTGCTCGTGCACGTGACCGACGCGGGCGGCGGCGCCGGCTCGTGGACGGTCTCCGTCGACCCGCAGGCCTCGACGGGCGCGGCGGTCGACGCCGCCGGCATGCTCGCGCTCGCGCCGGGCGGCAGCGCCGACCTCGCCGTCACCGCGAGCGCACCGGCCGCCGCGGCGAACGGCGAGAACTACGGCTTCGTCGTCCTCCGCGACGGCGAGGTCACACGCCGGATCCCCTACCTCGTGTTCGTCGACCGGCCCGCGCTCGCCGACGCGCCGGTGCTGCCGCTCGTGCGCGAGCAGTCCGGCACGACCGCCGTCGGCACGAGCCGCGTCGAGCGCTACCGCTATCCCTCGGCGCCGTTCGGCTTCCAGCCGGAGACGCCGCCGATGGTCGAGGACGGAGCCGAGCAGGTCTACGAGCTGCGCCTGCCGGCGAAGGCGGTCAACGCCGGCGTCTCGGTCCTCGACACGGGCCGCGGCGCCCGCATCGACCCGTGGTTCCTCGGGCGGAAGGACGAGAGCACGGTGCAGGGCTACGCCGGCACTCCCGTCGACGTGAACGAGCTCACCTACGACTACCAGGAGGCGGTCGGCGCCGCGGGCGCCTCGTTCCCGGCCGCCGGCACGTACTACGTCGCCGTCGACTCCGGCCGCGCCCAGTTCACGAACCGGCGGCTCGCCGGCCGGTACGTGCTGCGCTCGTGGGTGAACGACGTCACCCCGCCGACGCTGCGGCTGCTGACGACGCGCGTCGCCGCGGGCAGGCCGACGCTCGTCTTCCGCACGACCGACGCGCAGTCCGGGGTCGACCCGCGCTCGCTCACGCTCGGCGTCGGCGGCGCGCTGCTCTCCGTCGGCACGTACGACCGGACGACCGGGCTCGCCGTCTTCCCGCTGCCGCGCGGCGCCGCCGCGCTGCGCACGGGCACGACCCGTGTGCGGATGATCTCCTCCGACTACCAGGAGACGAAGAACGTCGACACGAGCGGGCGGTCGATCATGCCGAACACGCGCACGGCGTCGGGGACGCTGCACGTCGTCGCGCGCGTCGCGGTCGACTGGCTGCTGCCGGCGAGCGGGACGTGCGCAGCGCCGCGGACGCGGCTCGAGGTCGCGGCCGGCGCGCCCGCGGGCGTCGCCCGGGTCCGCTTCGCCGTCGACGGGCGGCGCGCCGCCGTCGACCGGCGCGCCACGGACGGACTGTGGAGCGCGACCGTGCGGCTGCCGCGCGGACGGCACGTCCTCGCCGCGACCGCCGTCGACCGGAAGGGCCGCAGCGCGACGGTGCAGCGTATGGTCCGCACGTGCGGCGGATAGCGGTCGTCACCGGCGCGTCGTCGGGCATCGGCGCGGAGATCGCCCGTGCGCTCGCGCGCGCGGACTGGCACTGTGTCCTGCTCGCGCGCCGCGAGGAGCGGCTGCGCGCGCTCGCGGAGGAGATCGGCGGCGAGTACGACCTCTGCGACGTCACCGACAGAGAGGCGGTGCAGCGTGTCGCGTCGAAGCGTCCGCTCGTCCACCTGCTCGTCAACAACGCGGGCGTCCCGGCCCGCGCGAGCTTCCTCGACGGCGACCCGCAGCGGATCGAGGCGGCGATGCGGACGAACTACCTCGGCGGGATCTGGTGCCTGCGCGCGTTCCTGCCCGCGCTCGAGGCGGCGGCGCCCTCGGACGTCGTCAACGTCGTCTCGGTCGCGGGCACGGTCGCGCTGCCGCCGTCCGGCCCGTACGCCGCCTCGAAGCACGCGCAGCTCGCCTTCTCGCGCGCGACCGCGGCCGAGCTGCGCGGGCGCGGGATCCGCGTCCACACCGTCAAGCCGGGCTTCGTCGAGACCGAGGGCTTCCCGCAGTCGTGGGTGCCGCTGCCCGCCCGCCGGCTCGTGATCGGGCCGGAGCACGTCGCGCGGCACGTGCTCGCGTCGCTCGAGCACGAGCGCGGCGAGACGACCGTCCCGCGCTGGTACGGGCTCGCCTCGGCGGCGCAGGCGCTCGCGCCGAATCTCACCGCCCGTTTTCTCGGCGGGAGACGGAGCGTACAATCGCCGCAGTGACCCTGAACACGAACGAGGTCGTGGACGTCGCGGAGTTCCGGGAGGCGCTGCGCCGCTTCCTGCGCCAGTCGGAGCGGATGGCGCGCAAGGCGGGCCTGACGCCGCAGCGGCACCTGCTGCTGCTGATGATCAAGGGCGCCTCCGACGGGAGCGAGCAGTCGACGGTCACGGAGCTCGCCGAGCGCCTCCAGCTCGCGCAGAGCACCGTCACCGAGCTCGTCAGCCGCGCGGAGGAGGTCGGCCTCGTCGAGCGGGAGCAGTCGCTGTCGGACGCGCGCGTCGCCCACCTGCGGCTGACGCCGGAGGGCGAGCGGCGGCTCGCCGAGTCGTTCACCGAGCTCGCCGACGAGCGCGAGCAGCTCCGGGCCGCGTTCGCGAGCCTCGACGGCGGCGGCGTCTAGCCCCCTCCGGGCGGGGCTACTTCCGCGTCACGAGCTCGCAGCTCTTCGACACGACGTCGACGAGGTCGGCGATCACGTGGTCGTTCCCCGGCCCGCAGTCGACGAAGTCGCGCTCGCCGTCGGCCGCGTCGATCGTGTCCGAGCCCGGCCCGCCGTAGATCCGGTCGGCGCCCGCGCCGCCCGTGATCACGTCGTTGCCGCGACCGCCGTACAGCCGGTCGTCGCCCGAGCCGCCGAGGATCGTGTCGTTGCCGCCGCGGCCGAAGATCACGTCGTCGTGACCGCCGCCCGCGAGGTAGTGGCCGCGGTTCGTGTCGACGATCCGCCGGCCCTTCACGTGCGGCGGGTTCGCGGCGATCGCGTCCGTCGGGTCGGACAGCTCGGTCATCTTCCCGTAGCTGTTCGACGCCGCGACGAAGAGGCGCAGCGTGAAGCCGACGTCGGCGACCGTCGGGAAGTAGACGATCTTCGTCGCCTTCAAGATCACGTGGCACGCGGCGCCGGTCGCGTCGCAGCGGTACCAGCGGAACGTCGTCGCGATCGGCGTGTCGCCGACGAACGTCCCGACCGAGGCGGTCAGCTGGCGGCCCGGGAACGCCGCGCCCGTGATCGACGCCGCGACGCCGACGCTCGGCGCGAAGTGCGGCTTGTCGACGATCGGGAACGTGTGGTTCGTGATCGTCGTGTCGGAGCCGGCGACGTTGCTGCCGGTGATCCACACGCGCAGCGAGAAGCCGATGTCCGCGGTCGTCGGCGTGTAGCTCGAGTCGGTGGCGCCGGGGATCGGCACGCACGAGGAGAGGTCGCCGACCGGGTCGCAGCGGCGCCACGAGTACGTGAACGCGATCGGCGCCGAGCCCGTCCACGTGCCGGCGGTCAGGTCGAGCTCCTGTTCGACCTGGTTCGTCCCGCCCGGCGTGATCTGCGGCGTCGCCGTGTTGCGCGCCGCCGCCGCCTGCACCGGGGCCGTCACCTCGGAGTTCTGCGTCGCGCTGCCCTGCGAGTTCGTCGCGGTCACGGCGACGCGGAGGCGCATCCCGTAGTCGGCCGCGGCCGGCGTGTAGAAGCTGGAGGTCGCGCCGGCGATGTCGACGCACGTCCCGTTGACCGGGTCGGACGGGTCGCAGCGCTTCCACTGGTACGTGTACGAGATCGGGAAGGAGCCGTTCCACGTGCCGACGCTCGACGTGAGGAAGTGGCCGACGAACGGCGCGCTGTCGCCGAAGCCGAGATTGATCGTCGGGTAGGCGGTGTTCACCGGCGGGCCGCTCGTCACGGGCGGCGGCGACTGCGGCGGCGCCACCGGCTGCCAGTCGGGATCGGTCGCGCCGCTCGTGCTCGGCACCGGCGTCACGGTGCCGTTCTGCTGCGCGACCATCGTCTTCAGCTGGCCGCCGTCGACGAGCGCGATCGAGGTGCCGTCCGGCGCGTACGCAGGCTGCGCGCCCGGGCGGCCGAGGTCGGTCGCGGTGCCGCCGCCGTCGGAGACGGCGAAGAGGTCGCCGTTCGAGCCCGAGTAGACGATCGTCAGCCCGCTCGGCGACCACGTCGGGTTGCGCTCGTCGCCGGCGGAGCTCGTCAGCTGCGTCGCCGTCAGCGTCGTCGTGTCGAGCGTCCAGATGTCGTAGCCCGTGGCGCCGTCGTCGCGGGCGAACGCGATCTCGCTGCCGTCCGGCGACCACGCCGGGTCGGCCTCGACCGCGGCGGTGCTCGTCAGCTGGGTCTCGCCGCCGTTGCCGCTGGCGAGGATCGACCAGAGGTCGCCCGCCTTCGCGAAGGCGACGCGCAGGCCGTCGGCGGAGAAGGTCGGCTGCGTCGAGGTCGCGCCGGCGCCGAGGGCATGCGCGTTCGCGCCGTTCGCGTCGGCGACCATGATCCCGTTCGCCGGGTCGACGTAGGCGAGCTGCGTCCCGTCCGGCGACCACGAGGGATCGGTGCCGGCGACGAGGTTCGGGGTCGAGCCGCCGCCGTCGGCGCGGATCGTGCAGACGTGGGTGCCGCACGTGTAGGCGAGCAGGCCGTTCGCGTCCGGGAACGTGCCGGCGCCGGCCCCGGAGAGCACGACGAGCGCCGCCAGGGCGGCGGTGAGGGGCAGGGCGAGCCGGCGCACCGGGACGTTGTATCGCTCGAAACCCCGGATCGCTACCCCGAACGGTCCAGGAGGTACCAGCCGACCTCCGCCACGAAGGCCTCCGGCCCGTGCGGGGCGAGCGCTTCCGCCCGGGCCCGCTCCTCGCCGGCGCAGCCGGCGAGGTCGAGATACGCCTCGAGCGGCCGCCGCTCGACCTCCCGCCGCTGCCGGAGCGGGCGCAGGCCGTGCGCCGCGAAGAGGCCGTGCAGCTCCGCCTCGGGCAGCAGCCGGGCATGACCGGGGTCGCGCGCCCGCTCGAAGCGGTCGACGGCCGCCGCCGCCTCCGGCTCGGCGGGCGCGAGCTGGTCGACGACGAGGACGCGGCCGCCGGGCCGGACGACCCGGGCGAGCTCCGCGACGACGAGCTCCGGCCGGGCGACGTGGTGGAGCGTCCGCACCGTGCCGGCGAGGTCGAAGGAGGCGTCGCCGAACGGCAGCCGCGTCGCGTCGGCCTCGAGGAAGGTCGCGTTCGCCGGCGCCCGTTCCCGCGCCCGCGCGAGCAGCTCCGGCTCGACGTCGACGCCCGTCACCTCGGCGACCGACGGGGCGAGCGCCAGCGCGAGCGCCCCCGCGCCGGTGCCGGCGTCCAGCACCCGCTCGTCGCCGTGCGGCTCGACGAACGCGAGCACGCGCTCGGTCAGCTCGGCCGCGCGCGCGTCCTGGCGCGCCGCGACGAGGTCGGCGGTGCGCGCGAAGCGGCTCACGAGACGACGACGCGGCGGGCGCGCGTCGGCCCGGAGTCGATTCCCGTCGCGAGCTCGTACGTGATCGTGCCGGCCACGCGCGCGTGCTCCTCGGCGAGGACGCCGCGGCCGATCAGCACCACCGGCGTCCCCACCGGCAGCTCCCGGTCGAGCTCGACGGCGAACGCGTCCATCGAGATCGTCCCGACGACGCGGCGCAGCTCGCCGGCGACCCGTACCTGCGTCCCCGTCAGGCCGCGGCGGAAGCCGTCCGCGTATCCGACCGGGACGATCCCGATCCACGTGTCGGTCTCGGCGACGAACCGGCGCCCGTAGCCGGCGCTGTGGCCCCGGCGCAGGAGCTTCACCTGCGCGAGGTGCGACGTCCAGCCGAGCACCGGCTCGAGCCCGTCCTCGGCGGGGTCGGTGCCGAACGGCGAGAGGCCGTAGAGCGCGATCCCGCAGCGCGCCGCGTCGAAGCGCGCGCCCGGATACCGGAGCGCCGCGGCGCTGTTCGCGACGTGGCGCGTCAGGTGCGAGTACGGCGCGGTCGCGGTGCGGAAGCGCTCCAGCTGCCACTCGGCGTACACGGCGTCGCTGTCGGCGGTGGCGAGGTGGCTCATCAGCCCCACCACCTCGATCGGCGGCTCGGGCAGCTCCGAGAGCCCCCAACGCCCCATGCCGGTGTCGAGCTTCAGGTGCACGGGCACGCCCGGCGGGACGTCGGCCGACGAGACGACGAGCTCGAGATGGGCGTCGCGCGCCTGCGCGACCTCGCGGTTCGTCACCGGCCCCATGACGACGATCCGCGCCGTCGTGAACTCCCGCCGCAGCGCCAGCGCCTCGGGGACGGTGGCGACGCAGAGCGCGCTCGCACCCGCGCCGAGCGCTGCGCCCGCGACGTCGGCGGCGCCGTGGCCGTAGCCGTTCGCCTTCACGACCGCCCACAGCTCCGAGCCGTCGAGCGCGTGCAGGAGGCGCGCGACGTTGCGGCGCAGCGCGGCGAGGTCGATCGTGATCTCCGACCGGTACATCAGGCGAGCGCCCGCGGCAGCGCGTCGAGCAGGTCGCCGGCGACGAGCCCGGCGCGCTGCGGCGCCTCCACCGACGCCCGCTGCTGCGCGAGCGCGGCCGCGACGGCGGCGCGCTGCGGCTCGATCCCCTTGGCGAGGAAAGCGCCGACGATCCCCGTGAGCACGTCGCCGGTGCCCGCGGTCGCGAGCGACGGCAGGCCGGAGCCGGCGACGAGCACGCCGCGCGCCGGCGCGGCGACGAGCGTGTCCGCGCCCTTGAGCAGGACGACGCAGCCGAAGCGCTCCGCCGCCTCCTGCACACACGCGAGCCGGTGCGGCGCCACCTGCTTCCCGAGCAGGCGGCCGAGCTCGCCCTCGTGCGGGGTGAGCACGCGCGGCCCCGGCCAGTCCGCGGGCTCCAGCTCGAAGAGCGCGTCCGCGTCGACGACCGTCGGCAGCTCGAGCTCGGCGAGCAGCCGGCGGACGAGCGCGCGCGCGCCGTCGTCGCGGCCCAGGCCCGGGCCGAGCGCGACCGCGCCGGCCTTCCCGGCGAGCTCGAGCACCGCGTCCGCGGCCTCGTCGCCCAGCCCGTCCGGGAGCGGGCGCTTGACCGCCTCGACGAGCCGCTGCTCCAGCACCGGCAGCACCGACTCGCGCGCGGCGACGGTGACGTAGCCCGCGTCGGCGCGCATCGCCGCGGCCGCGGTGAGCGAGGGCGCGCCCGTCATCCCCGGCGAGCCGCCGACGACGACGACGTGGCCTGAGGTGTACTTCGTGTCGCGCTCGCCGCGGCGCGGCACCGAGCGCAGCAGCTCCGGCAGGGCGAGCCGGTGCCGCGTCTCGGACGGCTCGAGCCCGATGTCGGCGAGGTGGACGCGGCCGGCGTGGAAGCGCCCGGGCGCGACGACGATCCCGACCTTGCGCCCGTGGAACGTCGCGGTCGCGTCGGCGCGGACGGCGGCGCCTCGGACCTCGCCGGTCGAGGCGTCGACGCCCGACGGCACGTCGACGGAGAAGACGCGCGCGGGATGCGCGTTGATCCGCTCGATCAGCGCCGCCGCGTCGGCGCGCGGCTCGCCGCCGAAGCCGGTGCCGAAGAGCGCGTCGACGATCACCTCCGGATCGCCGAGCTCGGTCTCGCCCGCCTTCGCGTCGACCACGCGCACCTGCTTCCCCTTCGCCTCCAGGTGCCGCGCCATGATCCGTCCGTCGCCGCCGTTCGCGCCGCCGCCGACGACGACCGTCCAGCGCGACGCGCCGTGCATCTCCTGCCCGGCCGCCTCGGCCGCGAGCGCGCCCGCGCGCTCCATCAGCGTGCGCACGTCGTGCCCGGCCTCGGCCGCGCGCATCTCCTCCGCGCTGTACAGCGGTTCGAAGTCCGGCATCACGCGTCGACGATGCAGACGGCCTGGGCGAGCTCCCGCGAGTGCGTCATCGAGAGGTCGATCGAGGTGACGCCGGCCGCCTCGGCGACCTGCGCGAGCCGGCCCGAGAGGTGCACGCTCGGCTTCGGCCGGCCGAGGATCTCGACCTCCCGCCACGCGAAGGCGCGCGCGACGCCGAAGCCGAGCGCCTTCCCCACCGCCTCCTTGCCGGCGAAGCGGCCCGCGTAGCTCTCCGCCGGATTCGCGCGCGACTCGCAGTACGCCTGCTCGGCGTCGGTGAAGCAGCGGCCGCGGAACGACGGGTAGCGCTCGAGCGAGCGCCGGATGCGCGCGATCTCGATCAGGTCGGTGCCCACACGCGTCACAGGTGCTCCTCGAGCCACTCGGGCAGGTGGCTGATCGAGGAGACGATGCCGTCGGGCTGGCTGCGCGAGCGCTCGACCGGGTCGGGGCGGAACTTGCCGGTGCGGACGAGGACGCTGCGCATGCCGAGGCCCTGGGCGCCGGCGATGTCGCTCTCGAGGTCGTCGCCGACCATCCACGTCAGCTCCGGGTCGGCGTCGAGCGCCTCGCACGCGGCGGCGAAATAGGCCGCGCTCGGCTTGCCGAGCACGGTCGCCTCCACCTGGGCCGCGTACTCGAGGCCGGCGACGAACGCGCCGGAGTCCATCATCGGGCCGCGCTTCGTCTGCCACCAGCGGTTGCGGTGCAGGCAGTAGAGCTCGGCCCCCAACTCGAGCTCGGCGAACGCGCGCGCGAGGTTCATGTAGGAGAAGACGAGGTTCGTCTCGGGCGTCTCGTCGGCGCCGCCGACGAGCACGGCCTCGGCGCCCTCGCCGACAAGCTCGAGGCCCTCGAGGTCGTGGACGAGCGCGTGCATCGTCAGCGCGAGCACCCGCTTGCCGCGCAGGACGCCGACCGCGGCGCTCGCCGCCGTCTGCACCTCGTCCTCGCCGACCTCCATCCCCTGCGAGCGCAGCAGCTCGGCGAGCTGGGCGCGTGAGCGAATCGTCGTGTTTGTGACGAAGCGCAGGCGGTGACCGTTCCTGCGCAGCCGTGCGACGGCGTCGGCCGCGCCGGGGATGGGGTCGCCGGACACGTGCAGGACCCCGTCGACGTCGAGAAGAATGGCCGCCATGACCGCACCCGAGTCTATTCGCGTCACCCGCAGCGTCGTGCTGCCCCGGGCGGAGATCGAGCTGCGCACCTCGCGGTCGAGCGGCCCGGGCGGCCAGCACGCGCAGAAGTCGGAGTCCCGGGTCGAGGCGGTCTTCGACGTCGAGTCGTCGACCGCGCTCACCGAGGCGCAGAAGCGGCGGGTGCTCGCCAAGGCCGGGCCGGTGTTGCGGGCGGTCGCGCAGGACGAGCGCAGCCAGCTGCGCAACCGGGAGCTCGCGACCGAGCGGCTCGTCGCCTCGCTGCGCGAGGCGCTGCGCGTCGAGCGCCGCCGCGTCCCGACGCGGCCGACCGCCGCGTCACGGGAGCGCCGGCTCGATCAGAAGCGGCGGCGGGGCGAGGTCAAGCGACTGCGAAGGGAGCTCGAATGAACGTGGTGTTCGACTCGATGGGAACGCTGTTCAGGCTGACGCGTCTGCACGCGCGGATCGGCGAGGCGGCGACGGAGGCGTGGTTCGAGCGGACGCTGCACAGCGCCGCGACGCTGACGATCCTCGGCGAGTTCGCGCCGTTCGACGAGCTCGCGCGGGCGACGCTGTCGACGACGGCGGCGATGCTCGACCTCGCGATCGACGAGGACGACGTCTTCGCCGAGCTGAAGCAGCTGCCGCCGGCGCCGGACGCACGCGAGGCGCTCGAGCGCGCGGGCCGGTCCTTCGTGCTGACGAACGGCGGCCGCGCGGCCGGGGAGCACCTGCTCGAGCGCGCGGGGCTGTCGTACCTCGTCGAGCGCGTCTTCGGCGTCGACGAGGTGCGGGCGTTCAAGCCGGACCCGCGCCCGTACCGCCACGTGGTCGAGCAGATCGGCGAGTCGACGCTGGTCGCGGCGCACGCCTGGGACTGCCTGGGCGCCCGGAACGCCGGCATGCAGGCCGTCTGGATCGGCAGCGAGGAGCAGGCGTGGCCCTTCCCCACCATGCCGGCGCCGAAGAAGGCGGAGACGCTCGTCGACGCCGTCGCCGCAGCGCAGGGTTAGCGCGCGCGGGCGCTCGCTCGCCGGTCGTTACGGCTGCTCATGCCTGCCAAGGGGCCCGGGCATGCCCGGCAACTTGCGACCGGGCCGTGGCGCAGAAGCGCGGCGGTCACCTGGCGTCCGAGCTCTGGACGAACCGCGACTCCGAGCTCCTCGGTCGCGCGCGACCGCGCATCGAGGTAGGAGGCGATCGCCCGATCGAGGCTACGCGGCGCGTGCTCGACTCCGATCGGCGCGAGCAGGAACCAGTGCATCTTCGCGAGCTCCTCGGCGACCACCCGTCGCTCGCCGCGCAGCGACTTCCCGCCGAGCCAGAGCGTCCAATCCCAGAAGTGGCCGTCGATCGACGCCAGGGTCTCGGCGCTCAACGTCCACGGCGGCTGGAGCGGGCGGGTCGCGCCGACCGGGAAGATGTCGATCTTGACCGGGCCGTCCATGACGACCATGTAGCCCGCCTCCTCCGCGAGCGGCTCCCAGAACGCCTCCAGCGGCCGAAACGACGCAACGAGCGGGGGACCACAGCGGATCGCTGATAGGAGGTTTCCCGGATGCCTCCGGGCCGCGGAATCGGGGAACTCCGAGTCATGCCGATTCTCGTCGCCTATGCGAGCCGGCACGGCGCAACCGAGGAGACCGCCGTGCGCATCGCGCGCCGGCTGGCCGACGAGGGGGCAGCAGTCGAGTGCCGCCACGTCGAAGGCGTCGAATCCATCGCTGGCTACGACGCGGTCGTATTTGGAGCGCCCGTCTACGACCAGGCATGGCCGCCCGAGGCCGACGCGTTCGTTGCGGAACATCGCGACGAGCTCTCGGCAACGACGCTCTGGCTCTTCAGCGTCGGGTCGTTCGGCGACACGAAGTCGCTGATCGGCCCGTTGACGCACAACGAACCACGGGGAATCACCGAACTCCGCGCCGATCTGGGACCACGTGAATACCGCGTCTTCCAGGGCGTCGTCCAGAAGCACCAGTGGCCGTTGTGGTCGCGCATCTTCTTCCACGCGTTCGGTGGACGCTTCGGCGACCATCGAGACTGGGCCACCGTTGACGCGTGGGCGCGGCGAATCTCCGCCGAGTTCGCCGACGACGCTCGACCGTCCACACCTGACCGGCGAGAGCCTGTCACCAAACCCTCTCCGGAGGAGGCTGGGTGATGACCGTTGGAAAAACGCTCCTTCCGCCGCGATGGTTCATCACAACCTTCTGGCACGTCCACCGTCGGATCGTGCGAAGGAGCGACGGTCGGAGGGGCTTATGGGCGCCGCGTCCGGGCAAGTGGGGCGCCCTACAGTTGACCACGGCCGGCCGAAGGAGCAGCCAGCCGCGCAGCGTGATCCTCGGCTACTACGAGGACGGGCCTAACCTTGTCTCGATGGCGATGAACGGCTGGGGCGCAGCGGAGCCGGCATGGTGGCTCAACCTGCAGGCCGACCCACATGCGGTCGTTCGACTCGCCGACGGAACGCAGCGCGACGTCGCCGGCAGACGCGCAGTCGGCGCCGAGCGCGAACGGCTCTGGCAACACTGGCGCGAACTCGACAAGAATCTCGACAGCTACGCATCGCGACGGGCACAAGAAACGGCAGTCGTCGTCCTCGAGCCGCACGCCCGCGCCGAGTAGGCACAACCGCATCCGCGCCCGGCGCCACCACGGGGCGTTGGCAGATCATTGCTATCGCAACGTTCGATTCAGCTACGCCACCACGGGTCGTGGCGTGCGATGTCGGTGCCGTCCGTGGTGTCGAGGCCGTCGAGCGCGGCGAGGTCGTCCTCCGAGAGGCAGAAGTCGAACAGCTGCCCGTTCTCCTCGATGCGGCTGCGATGGGTCGACTTGGGGATCACCGGGACGCCGTGCTCGATGCACCAGCGGAGCAGGACCTGCGCGGCGGTGCGGCCGTGCCGGTCGGCGATCCGCGCGACGGTATCGCTCGCGAGGTGTCGCCCCGTGCCGAGCGTGCTGTACGCCTCGAGGACGATCCCGTTCTCCCGGCAGAATTCGAGGAGCGCCTTGCGATACTCGAACGGGCTGAACTGCACCTGGTTGACGACCGGCGGCACGGTCGCGACCGCGAGCAGCCGCTGCAGCTCGGCGACCGAGAAGTTGGAGACGCCGATCGACCGCGCATGGCCCGCCTCGAGGGCCTGCTCCATCCCGGGCCACGCCCACGTCGGGCCGCCTGCGGGCCAGTGGATGATGTAGAGGTCGACGTAGTCGAGGCCGAGCCGCTCGAGGCTCTGCTCGATCTCTGCCGCCGGGTCCTGCCTCTGCGGAAAGAACTTCGTCGTGACGAAGAGCTCGCCGCGCGGGATCCCGCTCTCGCGCAGGCCGCGCCCCACGCTCGCCTCGTTGCCGTACGCCTGAGCCGTGTCGATGTGCCGGTAGCCGAGCTCGAGCGCCCAGCGGACGGCATCGACGCATTCCTGTGAGTTCTCGACCTGCCACACGCCGAGGCCGAGCATCGGCATCGAATGTCCGTCCGCAAGGCTCACGGTCTGGTCGGTCACGTCGACGACTCCTCTTCGCTTACACGACTCACGCATCATGCCGCCGGCGATGAGTTCCGAGGCGCGGGACCGTCTGAGCTACGACCGACAGGAAGCACGCGAGCTGCGCGAACGAAAGGAGACGGGAATGGCGACCGACAGGATGATCACGTGCCTCTGGTTCGACCACGGCGAGGCACGCAAGGCGGCGGAGTTCTACGCGTCCGTCTTCCCCGACAGTCACGTCGGCGCCGGCCACACGGCACCGTCGGACTTTCCCGGCGGCGAAGAAGGCGACGAGCTGACCGTCGAGTTCACCGTGCTCGGCCGGAAGTTCGTCGGCCT
>DASSSR010000055.1:0-11189 GCA_035708345.1 Gaiellaceae bacterium | reverse complement strand
GAGCGTGATGTAGCGGCCCTGCCACGCCTCGTAGCCGGGGTCGACCTGGCCCGAGTCGAGCTCGTGGTACTTGAGCGTCGGCAGCTTCGTGACGTCGACGTCGTCCCCCGTGAGGATGATCTCCTTGCACGGCGCCTGCGCCTTGTCGACGAGCACCGGCGGGATCGGGTTCTCCTCCCGCCGCATGTACTCGAGCACGAAGTCGCGGGGCGTCGCGTCGAACGGCAACCCGAGCGCGAGCGCGAGCCGCGGGAAGCTCGCGTGCACGTTCGTGACGACCGGGATGTCCGAGCCCTTGATGTTCTCGAAGATCACGACCGGGTAGCGCCGCTCGTTCTCGAGCGCCCACAGGATCGCCGTCGCCTCGAAGACCGGGTCGACCTCGCGCGAGATGCGCAGGACCTCTTCCGGGTAGTTGTCCTCGAGGTACCGCAGGAAGGACTGCAGATCCTGCTGCGTCTCCGTCCTTGTTGTCACCGCCATAGCGCTCCTTTCGCCGGGCGAGAGAACTATCTTAACGTCGTACTATTTCAGGAACAGCCGGAGTATGCAACCCGGCGAGCGTGCGGACGCGCTCCGGCGTCAGCGGCGTGCGACGCACGACGGCGCCGCGCTCGGCGAGCGCGTCCTCGACGGCGTTCGCGAGCACCGCGGGCGGCGCGATCGCTCCGCCCTCGCCGACCCCGCGCACCCCGAGCGGGTTCAGCGGCGACGGCGTCTCGTAGCTCTCGAGCAGGACCGGCGGCACCTCGTTCGCCGTCGGCAGCAGGTAGTCGGCGAGGGTGCCCGTCAGGAGCTGCCCGTCGTCGTCGAAGCGCACCTCCTCGAGCAGCGCGGCGCCGATCCCCTGCGCGATCCCGCCCCGCACCTGGCCGTCGACGATCGCCGGGTTGATCTCCCGGCCACAGTCGTGGACGGCGACGTAGCGGAGGATCTCGACCTCCCCCGTCTCCTCGTCGATCGCGACGACGGCGGCGTGCGCGCCCGCCGACCACGTCACGGTCGGCGGCTCGAAGTACGCGGTCTCGACGAGCGGCGGCGCTTCCCCGGCCTCCAGACGCTCCCGGACACGGCCGGCGGCCTCGGCGACGGCGTTGCCGGCGACGACGGCACTGCGGCTCGCGACCGTCCCCCACCCCTTCTCGAGCCCCTCGGTGTCGCCGCCGGTGACGTCGACGAGATCCGGATGGACGCCGAGCGCGTCGGCGCAGACCTGCGCGAAGACCGTCTCGTGCCCCTGCCCCTGCGAGCACGCACCCGTCCGCACCTCGACGCGGCCGTCGGCGCGCAGCTCGACCCGCGCGCCCTCGTACGGCCCGACGCCCGTCCCCTCGATGTAGAGGGCGAGCCCGCGGCCGACCAGCCGGCCCGTCTCGTCCTCAGGCTCGACGCGGTCCCAGCCGACGAGCTCTGCGGCCCGCCGCACGAGCCCCGGGTAGTCGCCGTCGTCGAGGACGAGCGGCGCCCCGTCCCGGTAGAGGATGCCCGTGTCGTAGGTCATCTCGTCCGGGCGGACGAGGTTGCGCAGGCGCAGCTCGAGCGGGTCGATGCCGAGCCGGCGGGCGCCGATGTCGAGCGCACGCTCGACGGCGAAGACCGCCTCCGGCCGCCCGGCGCCGCGATACGGCGCCGTCGGCACCTTCGTCGTGATGATCCCCTCCGCGCGCGCCTCGAAGCTGTCGACGCGGTACGGCCCCATCAGGTGCGCGATCGTGTTGTACGGGATGACGAGCCCGAGCGGGTTGTACGCGCCGGTGTCGACGAGGATGTGGTCGCGCAGCGCGAGGATCCGTCCCTCCTCGTCGAACGCCAGCTCGATCTCGTGCACCTGCTCGCGGGCGTGGATCGCGCTCTGCATGTGCTCGAGCCGGTCTTCGACCCACTTCAGCGGCCGGCCGAGCCGGATCGCGCCGACGGCGACGAGCAGATCCTCGGGGTAGAGGACGCCCTTGCCGCCGAAGCCGCCGCCGACGTCCGGGGCGATCACGCGGACGGACTCGATCGGCAGGCCGGTGACGCGGCTGACAGCGCGGCGCAGCGGGTGCGCGTTCTGCGTCGCCGACCAGAGCGTCAGCGCGCCGGTCTCGGCGTCGTGGGCGGCGAGCGCACCGCGCGTCTCCAGCGGCAGCGGCGCCTGCCGCTGCACCTCGAACCGCTCGCTGACGACGACGGCGGCGTCGCGCATCCCGGCGGCGACGTCGCCCTTCTCGACGAGGAAGCGCACGGCGACGTTGTCGTCCCAGCCCGCGTGCACGACCGGCGCGCCGGGTGCGAGCGCCTGGTCGAGCGTCGCGACCGGGTCGAGCGGCTCGTAGTCGACGGCGACGAGCTCGGCGGCGTCCTCGGCGACGTAGCGGCTCTCCGCGACGACCATCGCCACCGCCTGCCCGACGTAGAGCGCGCGGTCGGCGAGCAGCGGCGGGTGGCACGGACGCAGCTCGGGCTGCAGCGCGGCGACGAGCTTCTCCGGCGGCGTGTCCCAGAGGAACGGCGGCAGCGGCCCGGCCGGCACGTCCGCCGCGGTGAGCACCGCGACGACGCCCGGCAGCTCGAGCGCGGCGCCCGCGTCGACGCCGTGGATCAGCGCGTGCGCGTAGGGGCTGCGGACGAAGACGACATGCGCCTGCCCCTCGACGTGCACGTCCGCGAGGTAGCGGCCGCGCCCGCGGAGCAGGCGGTCGTTCTCCCGGCGCGGGAGCGACCGTCCGATCCAGCTCTGAGCCACGATGGAATCTTAACGTCGAGATGGTTAGGTTTCCACCGTGAGTTCCGTCGACGGGTCGGTCGCCTTCGTCTCGGGCGCCAGCCGCGGCATCGGCCGCGCGATCGCCCTCGACCTGGCCGAGGCGGGCCACGACGTCGTGCTCGCCGCCCGTTCGGAGGACGCCCTGGCCGGCGTCGCGGCCGAGATCGAGGCGCTCGGGCGCTCCGCCCTACCGCTGCGGGCGGATCTCGCCGAGGCCGGCTCGCTCGCGGACGTCGCAGCGCAGGCGTTCGGCTGGCGGGGGCGGGTCGACGTGCTCGTCAACGCGGCCGGCGTGATCGTCCGCACCGGCGCGCTCGAGGTGACGCCGGACGAGTGGGACGCGGTCTTCGACGTCAACGTCCGCGGCACGTTCTTCCTCACGCGCGAGCTCGGCCGGCGGATGCTCGCGGCCGGCGGCGGCTCGATCGTGACGGTGACGTCGCTCGCAGGCGAGGTGCCGACGCGCGCCGCCCTCGGCTACCAGGCGAGCAAGGCGGCGCTGATCCAGCTGACGCGCGCGCTCGCCGTCGAGTGGGCCCCGAGCGTGCGCGTGAACGCGGTCGCGCCCGGCTACGTCCGCACCGACCTGAACGCCGGCTGGCTCGCGGTCGAGGAGAACCTCGGCTACGTGCTCGGCAACACCCCGCTCGGCCGCGTCGGCGAGCCGCCGGACGTCGCCGCCGCGGTGCGCTTCCTCGCCTCGCCCGCCGCCGCCTACGTGACGGGGCAGAACCTCAGGGTCGACGGCGGCTGGAGCGTCCGTTGACCGAGCCGGTCAGCACCCGCGCGGGCGCCGGGGGCTCGTCGTCCTCGAACTCGATCAGCAGCCGGCGGAGCAGGTTCGCGAGCTGCCGCTGCTCGTCGTCGTCGAGCGCCGACAGGAGCCGCCGCTCGTTGTCGTAGTGCGGCCCGAGCACGCGCTCGATCAGCCGCTTCCCCTTCTTCGTCAGCGCGACCAGCATGCTGCGGCCGTCGCCGGGGTCGGGGATGCGCTCGATGTAGCCGAGCGCGGCGAGCCGGTCGAGGCGGTTCGTCATCGCGCCCGACGAGATCAGCAGCCCGTTGTAGAGCTGCGTCGGCGAGAGGCAGTACGGCTCGCCGGCGCGCCGGAGCGCCGCGAGCACGGCGAACTGGGACTGGTTGAGCCCGTAGCGGCCGTAGACCTCCTCGACGCGCTTGTCGAGGATCCGGCCGAGGCGGGACAGGCGCGCGACGACGGCCATCGGGGTCGCGTCGAGATCCGGCATGGCTGCGTGCCATTGCGCCAGCAGATGGTCGACGTGGTCCCCGCGTGTCACGTCGCCGATTGTCGCACGCGGGGGGCGTCGGGCCGAATCTCGTTCTCGCCGCGCAGCCGCCGCGTCTCCTCGGCGTCGACGCGGTAGAGGTCGGCGGTGCGGACGAGCCGGTCGCTCGGGCCGACGTAGTCGATCGCGACGCCGTAGTCGCGGCGGGCGCTCTCCGGCGAGACGTAGCCGTCGACGACGTCGGCGAGCACGAGCTCCGGGTCGCGGAGGCGCGGGTCGCCGTAGCCGCCGCCGCCGGGCAGCGTCAGCCGGACGCGGTCGTCGGGCGCGACGCGGGCGACGCTCTTCGGCTGCACCGGCCCGCCGCTCGCGAGCTCGAGCGCGCCGAGCGCGCCGGAGCCGCCGCCCTCGAAGCCCTCGGCCGCGATCCGCGTCCGGTCGATCAGCGTCGAGACCGACCACGGCAGGCCGCTGCGGCACGACGTCTCGGTCGTCTGGCCGAGCCCGCCGCGGAAGCGCCCCGCGCCGCCCGAGTCGGTGCGGATCTCGCGCGCGTGCTGGACGAGCGGCGTCAGCGTCTCGATCACCTCGGCCGGGACGCCCGCGACGCCGCTCGGGAAGCCGGTCGTGTTGAGGCCGTCCTTCGAGGCGCGCGCGCCGGTGCCGCCGGACTGGAAGACGGTCAGCGAGAAGGGCCGGCCGGCCTCGGAGGCGCCGCGCCAGATCGTCAGCCACGTCGCGTCGGCGCCGGTGACGATCAGCCGCTCCGGCAGGATCGGCGCGAGCGCGCCGAAGATCACGCCCGGCAGCAGGTGGCCGATCAAATGCCGCGTGCCGACGGGCGCCGGCTCGAGGCAGTTGAGGATCGAGCCCGCGGGCGCCGTCACGCGCACCGGCCGGAACGACCCCTCGTTGTGCGGCACGTCCGGCGCGAGCGCCGCCTTCGTCGCGAACGTCGCGTAGGCGTGGGTGTAGTTGAGCACGAGGTTGATCCCGTAGCGGCTCTGCGGCGACGACCCCGCGAAGTCGATCGTCAGCTCGTCGCCCGCGACGGTGACGGCGACGGCGAGCCGGACGGGCTCGTCGAAGCCGTCGCTCCAGCTCTCGTGCGCGTACGTGCCGTCCGGCAGCTCGGCGATCGCGGCGCGCATCGCCTCCTCCGAGCGCGAGATGATCTCGTCGCTCAGCGTCTCGATCGAGTCGAGCTCGAACTCCTCCAGGAGCTGCAGGAGGCTGCGCGCGCCGACGTCGTTGCAGGCGCTCTGCGCGTAGAGGTCGCCGACCGTCTCGTCCGGCGTGCGCACGTTCGCGCGCACGATCTGCAGCAGGTCGTGGTTCGGCTCGCCGGCGGAGAAGAGCTTCATGATCGGCAGCCGCAGCCCCTCTTCGAACACCTCGCTCGACTCGGCGGAGAGGATCCGTCCGCCGATGTCGGCGGTGTGGCACGTGTTGGCGAAGAACGCGACGACCTTGCCGTGCGCGAAGACGGGCGTGACGACCGTGATGTCGTTGATCTGGCCGCTCGTCTGCCACGGGTCGTTCGTCAGCAGCACGTCGCCGGGGACCAGCGTCTCCGGCGGGTACGCCGTCAGGAAGTGGCGCACGCCGGTCGCCATCGCGTTGATGTGGCCGGGCGTCCCCGTCAGCGACTGGGCGACCATGCGCCCGCGTCCGTCGAAGACGCCGCAGGCGAGGTCCTCCGACTCGCGGACGACGGTGCTGAACGCGGTGCGGACGAGCGCCGCCTGCTGCTCGTTGACGATCGAGACGAGCCGGTTCGCGAGCACCTCGACGAGGATCGGGTCCATCAGCGCGCGATCTCCACGCGGATCGAGAGGTCGTCGAGGACGACCGCCTCGTCGCCGGGGCCGACGACGAGCGTCGACTCGCGCTCCTCGACGAGCGCGGGGCCGGTGAACGAGAAGCCCGGCGTCAGCGCGTAGCGGTCGTAGACCGGCGTCTCGACGGAGCCGCCGAGCGACGGGAACCAGGCGTCGCGCGTCCCGCGCTGCGGCTGCGCTCCCGCGGCCTCGCCGCTCGCGGCGCTGCGCAGCAGCGGCCGCGGACCCGACGAGACGACGCGCCAGGTGATCGCCTCGACGGGCACCCGCGGCCCGCGCCGGCCGTAGAGGCGGTCGTACTCGCGCTCGAACCGCTCGACGAGGTCGTCGACGTCGTGCAGCTCGCCGGCCGGCAGCGGCACCCGCACCTCGTGCCCCTGGCCGACGTAGCGCATCTCCGCGAACCGCTCGTGCTCGACCTCGTCGGCCCCGAGCCCGGCCTCGCCGAGCAGGGCGACGCCGTCGTCCTGCATCTGGGCGAGGAACCGGTTGACCTCCGCGAGGTCGGCGTCGGCGAGCTCGCAGCGCCAGGAGCGGACGAAGTCGAACGAGAGCGGCGCGGTCAGGAACCCGAAGGCGCTCATCACGCCCGCCCCGCGCGGCGCGACGACGGCCGGCGCGCCGAGCGCGCGGGCGACGCCCGACGCGTGCACCGGGCCCGCGCCGCCGAACGCGAACATCGGCAGCGCCGACGGGTCCTTGCCCCGCTCGACCGCGTGCACGCGCGCGGCGTTCGCCATGTTCTCGTTGACGATCGTGTGGATCCCCCACGCCGCCTCCTCGACGGAGAGCCCGAGCGGCCGCGCGACCTCGCGCTCGATCGCGGCGCGCGCGCCCTCCACGTCGAGCGACATCTCGCCGCCGAGGAAGAAGTCGGGGTCGAGGTAGCCGAGCACGAGGTCGGCGTCGGTGACCGTCGGCTGCGTGCCGCCGCGCGCGTAGCAGACCGGTCCCGGGTCGGCGCCCGCCGAGCGCGGGCCGACCTTCAGCAGCCCGAGCGCGTCGACCGCGGCGAGCGAGCCGCCGCCGACGCCGATCTCGATCATGTCGACGACCGGCAGCTTCACCGGCAGGCCCGAGCCGCGCTTGAGCCGGTAGACGCGGTCGACCTCGAACTCCGCGGCCACGAGCGGCGCGCCGTCCTCGACGACGCACAGCTTCGCGGTGGTGCCGCCCATGTCGAACGAGATCAGGTCCTCCTGCCCGCTCGCGCGCCCGAAGGCGGCGGCGGCGAGCGCCCCCGCGGCGGGGCCCGACTCGAGCATCCGGATCGGGAAGCGGCGCGCGGTCTCGACCGTCGCGATGCCGCCGCTCGAGAGCATCACGTAGAAGCGGCCGGCGAAGCCGCGGCGCGCGAGCCGGCCCGTCAGCTCGTCGAGATAGCGCTCGACGAGGCCCTGCACGTAGACGTTCGCGACCGTCGTCGAGGTCCGCTCGTACTCGCGCAGCTCCGGCACGACCTCCGACGACAGCGAGACGCGCAGCTGCGGCGCCGCGCGCAGGACGGCCTCGCGTGCGCGCCGCTCGTGCTCCGGGTTCGTGAAGCTGTGCAGGAACGAGACGCCGACCGCCTCGACGCCGGCCTCGGCGAGCTCGCCCGCCAGCCGCTCGACGTAGGGCTCGTCGAGCGCGACCGCGACGCTCCCGTCGGCGTGCGTCCGCTCCGGCACGTCGAAGCGCAGGTGGCGCGGCACGAGCGGCCGCGGCAGCTCGACGAGCAGGTCGTAGAGCTCGTACCGCTTCTCGCGCCCGATCTCGATCGAGTCGCGGAAGCCCTGCGTCGTCAGCAGCGCGGTCGCGGCGCCGCGCCGCTCGATGATCGCGTTCGTGACGAGCGTCGTGCCGTGCACCACGAGCTCGACGTCGGCCAGACCGGCGCCGAGCTTCGCGAGCGTGTCGACGAGCACCGTCTCGACGGCCTGCGAGGGGTCGTGCGGGGTCGTCAGCGTCTTGCCGACCGCGACCGTCACGTCGCCGTCGGCGACGCAGAGGTCCGTGAACGTGCCGCCGATGTCGACCCCGGCGCGCAGCACCTACGGAAGCACCGGCTCCTCCGCCTTCGAGGGCGCGAAGAGGTCGAGGAGCCGCTCGGTCTGGTGCGCCGCCGCGGGCCGCAGGATCGGCAGGTCGACGCCGACGTCGCGGTACTCCTGGACGCGCGCGAGCACCTCCTCCGGCGTGCCGCTCGCGGTCATCCCCTCGACGTACGAGTCCGGCACGGCCTCGATCAGCGCGTCCTTGCCGCCGCGCTGCCACGCCTCCTCGAACCTCGGGATGTCCTCCTCGCGGATGTACGGCTCGCCGACGCGCATCTTGGGGCCGGCGATGAAGGGCAGCTGGATCGGGTCGAACTTGCTCGCGACCTCCCACTTGATCGCCTGCACCGCCGTGTCGTGGTCGTCCTCGACCGAGCAGTTGATCAGCTGGGCGACCTTGAACGTCGACCAGTCGCGGCCGGCCTCCTCGCACGCCTGGCGGATGATCGCGAGCGCGTTGCGGCTGTACTCGGGCGAGCAGATCGCGTTGAGCAGGACGCCGTCGCCGATCCGGCCGGCGAGGCGGAGCCCGGTGGAGCTCGTGGCCGGCAGGTACATCGGGATCTCGGTGCGGACGGGCGTCCAGCCGAGCTTGACGTCGTCGAAGTTCACGGCCTCGCCGTGGTAGGAGACCTTCTCGCCGGTGAGGATCAGGCGCATCGCCTCGACGTACTCGCGCAGCGCCTTCGGCGGGCTGATGTGCTCGAGCCCGTTGCGGATCGCGTGCGTCTTGGTGCAGGCGCCGGGCGCGAGCATGATCCGGCCGCCCGACAGCTCGTCGAGCGACGCGAACGTCTGTGCCATCACGAGCGGACTGCGGAGACGAACGATCTGCGTGCAGCCGAGCGTCATCCGCTCGGTCGCGATCGCGAAGGTCGACAGCGCCGACACAGAGTCGCGCATCAACTCGATCGTCTCCGAGAAGAAGCCGATCTCGAAGCCGCGCCGCTCCGCCTCCCGCATCCAGTGAGCCATCTCCTGGTTGCTGAGCCGTGCGTCGTAGCCGGTCGCGAAGCCGATGCGTCCTGCCACGTCTAGCCTCCCTCGGGGCGATGTCTTATGATCGAGATACTTTGGCGAGCCGCCGCGAACAAGTCAAGCGGGCGGCGCCGAGCGCCCGGATCTCGGCGCTTCCTCGCTCGGGCATCCGCGAGGTGATGGAGCTCGCGCTCGAGCTGCCGGACGCGATCCGGCTCGAGATCGGCGACCCGGATTTCACCACGCCCGCGCACGTGATCGAGGCGGCGGCCGAGGCCGCCCGGGCCGGCTTCACGCACTACTCGCCCGGGATCGGGCTCGCGTCGCTCCGGGAGCTGCTCGCGGGGAAGGTGCGCGAGCGGAACGGCCTGGCCGTGACGGCGGCGAACGTCGTCGTCACGACCGGCGCCTGCGGCGGCCTGCACGCCTGCCTGCTCGCGCTGCTCGATCCGGGCGACGAGCTGCTCGTCCCGGATCCCGGCTGGACGACCTACACGCCGATGGCGCTCGCCGCCGGCGTCGTCCCGGTGCCGTACCCGCTCGACCGGAGCCGCGGCTTCGCGCTCGACGTCGACGCCCTCGGCGAGCGGATCGGGCCGCGGACGAAGGCGCTGGTCCTCAACTCGCCGGCGAACCCGAGCTCGACGACGCTCGACCGCGACGAGCTGGCGGCGGCGCTCGCGCTCGCCGAGCGGCACGGGCTCTGGGTGCTGTCGGACGAGTGCTACGAGGAGCTCGTCCTCGACGGCGAGCACGTCTCGACGGCCGCGCTCGGCGATCCCGAGCGTGTCGTCTCGGTGTTCAGCTTCTCGAAGACGTACGCGATGACGGGCTGGCGCGTGGGCTACGCGGTCGCGGCCGAGCCCGTCGTGCGGCTGCTCGCGAAGGCGCAGGAGCCGGTCGTCTCCGGTGCGTCGACGATCTCGCAGAAGGCGGCCGAGGCGGCCCTGACGGGGCCGCAGGACTGCATCGCGTCGATGCGCGACGCGTACCGGCGGCGCCGCGACACGGCGCTCGCGCTGCTCGACGACGCCGGCGTCTCGTACGTCCGCCCGGACGCGGCGTTCTACCTGATGGTGGACGTCGGCGACGACGCGTCCGCCTTCTGCCGCCGGCTCCTGCTCGACCACCGGGTCGCGGTCGTGCCCGGCGACGCGTTCGGGGCGGGCGGCGCCGGCATGGTGCGCGTCTCGCTCGGAGCGTCCGACGACGCCGTCGCCGAGGGCGTCGCGCGGCTCGCGGCGGCGCTCAGCTCGTAGCGCGCCAGCTGCGCGTCTCCTCGACGTCGAGTGCGAGCACCGGCGGGCGCGGCGGCGCGCCCGCGTACTGCGCGTACTTCGCGACGAGCAGGGCGATCGCGTCGTCCGCCTCCCGGCCGCCGTCGAGCACGCGCGCGCTGCCGCGGAGCCGCACCCACCACAGCTCGCGCCAGTCGTCGGCGTAGTGGTCGACGAGGACGGTCGCCGCCGGCCGCGCGCGCGCGTTCCGCAGCCGGCGCAGCTCCCCGCCGGCCCGCTTCGGCTTCTCGTCGACGGCCGTGTAGAGCGTCGCGCCGGCGATCGCGAAGACGATCGGGACGAGGTGCGGCCGGCCGTCGGCGTCGAGGGTCGCGAGCCGGGCGACGGGTGCCGCAGCTGCGAGCGCGAGGTCGTCCGTCATCGCCGGCGCGAGCGTACGCTACGGCCGATGAGACCGGCCAAGGTGATCTGCGTCGGGCAGAACTACCGCGCGCACCGCGAGGAGATGGGCGGCCGCGAGGCGCGCGAGCCGACCCTCTTCGGCAAGTTCGCCGAGACGGTGATCGGCGACGGCGACGCGATCGTCCTGCCGCCCGAGTCGTCGCACGTCGACGCCGAGGCCGAGCTCGCGGTCGTGATCGGCAAGCCGGCGCGGCGCGTGTCGCGGGAGCGGGCGCTCGACGCCGTCGCCGGCTACGTGTGCGCGAACGACGTCAGCGCGCGCGACCTGCAGTACGGCGACGGCCAGTGGTTCCGCGGCAAGAACTTCGAGACCTTCTGCCCGGTCGGGCCGGAGGAGCCCGTGCCCGTGAGCGAGCTCGGCGACGGCTCGGGCCTGCGGGTGATGCAGCTCCTGAACGGCAAGGTGATGCAGGACGGCGACACGGGCGACTTCATCTTCGACGTGCCGTTCCTCGTCGCGTTCGCGTCGACCGTGCTCACGCTCGAGCCCGGCGACCTGCTCCTGACCGGCACCCCGAGCGGCGTCGGCTGGGCCCGCGAGCCGAAAGTGCCGCTGCAGCCCGGCGACGTGGTCGAGGTCCGCGTCGAGGGGATCGGGACGCTGCGGAATCCTGTCGTGGTCGAGCGCGGCTGACGCCGCG
>DASSSR010000054.1:0-15119 GCA_035708345.1 Gaiellaceae bacterium | reverse complement strand
GCGAGCTCGGCCGCTACCTCGTTCGACACTGGGAGGAGCTTTCCCTCGTCGACGGCGAGTCGCTCGTCTACTGGCTGAAGAAGCTCGTCTTCCGCGGCGCCTGGCTCGACCAGCGCGTGAAGGAGGGCAAGCTCGAGGTGGCGTTCGACGAGTCGGAGGCGGAGTTCGCCTACCACGACCCGGGCGGCGGCCGCGCGCTGCTCGAGCTGCTGCCGACGCCGAGCTGGCACAGCGTCCGCTACCGGCGATGAGACGCCGGTACGCCGTCGCCGGGCCGGCGTTCCTCGCGGCCCTGCTCGCGCTCGACACGCAGGCGGGGCGCGGCGCGCAGGCGGCGCTCGGGCTCGCGGCCTGGCTCGTGCTGCTGGCCGCGCTCGTGCCGCTGCCGCCGCTCGTGCGCGCGCAGACGCTCGGCGTGGTCGCGTTCGCGACGGTCGGCGAGGTGACCGGCTCGCTGCTCTGGGGCGTCTACCGCTACCGGCTGCACAACCTGCCGCTGTTCATCCCGCCGGCGCACGGGATCGTCTACCTGAGCGGGCTCGCGCTCGCGACCGTCGCGCCGACGCGCGCGCTCGTCCGCGCGGCCGCGATCGGCGCCGTCGGCTGGGGCGTCGCGGGGTTGACCGTCCTGCCGCGGCTCGACGTCGCGGGCGCGGTCGGCGTCCCGCTGCTCTGCCTCTTCCTCTGGCGCTCGCGCTCGCGCGCCGCCTACGCGGGCGTCTTCCTCGTCGTCGCGGCGCTCGAGGTGTACGGGACGTCGATCGGGACGTGGCGCTGGGCGCGCGAGCTGCCCGGGCTCGGCATCCCCGACGGGAACCCGCCGTCGGGCGTGGCGTCGGGCTACGTCTGGTTCGACGTGATGGCGACGATCTCGGCACCGATGATCCTGTCGCTCCTCCGGAGTCTCTCCGAGCGGAACCACGCCTATACCGCGACGGAAGGAACGCCGTGAAACTCCTCCTCACCTCGGCCGGGATCAGGAACGCCGCCATCCGCGACGCGCTCGTCGAGCTGCTCGGCAAGCCGATCGCCGAGTCCGACGCGCTCTGCATCCCGACGGCGCTGTACGGGCACCCGGGGGCCGGGCCTCGCCAGGCATGGCGGTGCATCAGCGGCGAGGAGACCGGCACCCCCACGGTCGGCCTCGGCTGGAAGTCGGTCGGGGTGCTGGAGCTCACCGCGCTGCCCAGTCTCGACGCGGAGCGCTGGGTGCCGCTCGTGCGCGCGGCCGACGTCCTGCTCGTCGAGGGCGGCGACGCCGCCTATCTGGCCCACTGGGTGCGGGCGTCCGGGCTGGCCGAGCTGCTGCCGTGGCTGCGCGACACCGTCTGGGTCGGCGTCAGCGCGGGCAGCATGGTGCTGACGCCGCGCGTCGGCGCCGACTTCGTCAGCTGGGAGGGGCCGGACGGGGACACGACGCTGGGCGTCGTCGACTTCTCGATCTTCCCGCACCTGGACAACCCCGACCTGCCGGCGAACACGCTGGCCGCCGCCGAGCGCTGGGCCGCCGACCTTGCCGCGCCCGCCTACGCGATCGACGACGAGACCGCGATCAAGGTGGTCGACGGCGCCGTCGAGGTCGTCTCCGAGGGGACGTGGAAGCGCTTCGAGCCGCGGCCGGCGCCGCAGGCGGCCGCGTAGCGGACTACGCGGTGGCGGGCTGCGGCGGCTGCGCCCAGAGCCGCTGCAGCACGCTGCCGAGCGACGCCTGCAGCTTGCGGTAGCGCGGCTGCCCGGCGACGTTGTCGAGCTCCCACGGATCCTTGCGCAGGTCGTACAGCTCGCGCCAGCCGCGTCTGTACTCGACGTAGAGGTAGCGCGCCGTGTGCACGGCCACGTACGGGGGCGGGCCGCCGGTGTGCAGGAGGTTCCGGCCGAGGTACTCGACCAGGTACGCCTTCCGCCACGGCACCCTGACGCCGTGCAGGAGCGGGACGAAGCTGCGGCCGTCCTGGAGCCCGGCCGGCTTGACGCCCGCGAGCTGGGAGATCGTCGAGGCGAGGTCGATGTTGAGGACCGGCTCGCGGTTCGTCGTCGCCCTCGTCGTCCACGGCGTGCGGACGATCAGCGGCACGTGCGTCGACTCCTCGTACGGCCAGATCTTCCCGCCGAGCCGATGCTCGCCCCAGAGGAAGCCGTTGTCGCTCGTGTAGAGGATGACGGTGTCGTTCAGCTCGTGCCGCGCCTTCAGCGTGTGGACGATCCGCGCGACCGAGCGATCGAGCGAGAGCAGCGACTGCAGCTGCCGGCGCCGCACGTCGCCCTGGTAGACCTGCTCCGCCATCGTCAGCAGGCCCTTGTGCCAGTACGACCACGGCTTGTCCTTGATGCTCGCCGTGATCGACGGTACGTGCAGCGGGCCGATGTTCTCGAGCTTGTTCCGGTCCTGCGGCGCCGGGATCGCCGGCAGGTGCGGCGTCACCGGCGCGAAGTAGAGGAAGAACGGCCTGGTCGCGCCGCGGATGAACGAGATCGCCTTGTTCGTCAGGACGGTCGTCGAGTAGTCCTTCGGCGCGTACCCGTACTCCTGCCGGTGCCCGTTGTCGTTGATCGCGTAGCCGTAGTAGCGCTCCATCGGGATCGAGTCCATCACCTGCCAGTCGTTCCAGCCGGGCGGGATCCGGTGGTGGCCGTAGATCGTGTAGTCGTTGATGTACTTGCCGACGAGCGCGGTGTCGTAGCCGGCGCCCTGCAGCCAGGTCGCGACCGTCGAGCTCTCGTTGAACGCCGGGTAGCTGTGCAGGCCGAAGTTGTCGGTGACGCCGGTGTGGTGCGAGTACTGGCCGGTGAGGATGCTCGCGCGCGAGGGGCCGCACTCCGACGTCGTCACGTGGTAGTTCGTGAAGGTGACGCCGTGGCGCGCGAGCAGGCTCTGCACGTCGTGCATGACGCTCGTCCCGTCGACGCGCTCGTCGTCGCTGAGGATGACGACCACGTTCAGCCGGCGGCTGCCCGACGACCGCCGCGGCAGCGCCCGGTGGGCCGAGGCGCCGCTCGCGCTGACTGCCGCGAGCGCCGCGACCGCGACGACGACCACGGTGGACCATGCCCTCACAGCGAGGACTGTGCCGCGCGTCGATTAGAAATCGGTGAGAGCGGCGCGCACGCGCTCGGCGAGCCGTTCCGGGTGCAGGTCGGTCGCGACGTCGCCGTGCAGGCGCTCGAGCCACATGACGTCCGAGCGCCCGGCGTCGCCGAAGTACGCCCGCGCGGCGAGCCGCAGCACGAGCGGCCGCCCCGTCAGCGCGAGGTTGAAGCTCTCGAAGCCGAGCTCGGCGTAGGCGCGCAGCACGCGGACCGCGCCGGCCGCGAGCGCCTCGAGGAGCTCCGGCGTCAGCTCCGCCACCGAGCCGGCGTCGAGCGCGAACGCCCGCACCTCGCCGATCCCCGCCGGCGCCCAGGCGGCGACCCAGTCGACGCCGTCGGAGGATCCGAGCGAGCGCTCGCCGCCCCGCTCCGCGTCGACGTACTCGCGCAGCGTCGCGGCCGGCACGTCCGCGAGCTCCCGCTGCGCCGTCGTCGGCCACGGCGCCGCGGTTCCCTGCAGATGGGGATGGAAGATCGAGCTGCCGGACGGCGGCAGGTGGTTCGCATTGACGGAGATCCAGGACGAGGCGGGGTCGTGGCCGAGCACCGTCCGCGCGAACTCCGCCTGCGTCCGGAGGTTGTCGGCGAGCAGCCGCGGCGTGATCGCGGCGAGCGGCAGCAGGTGGCGGTCGGGCGAGTACACCGAGACGGAGCTCCACGGCGCGTACGGGACGAGGTTGGGGAAGAGCACCGCCTCGCCGCAGCGGATGCGCCCCTCGGCGTGCAGCTCCGGCGGCAGCCGCGGCGTCTCGCGCGCCAGCGCCTCCCCGCAGAAGGGGCAGCCGGGACGCGTGCGCGCGTCGAGCTCCCGCAGGTCGTGCGCGGCCGGCCGCGGGATCGTGCCCTCGGGCAGCAGCCGGCAGCTGCGGCCCGTGAGCGGGTCCCAGCGCACCTCGGCCGGCACGCGTGCGGGCGCGAAGCCGCGGCGCGGGTCGAGGAACGTCGCGACGTAGCGCTCGCTGCGGAGCCTCACCGCACCGATGATGACGGCCGCCGCGGCTACAGCCGCCGCGCGAGCCGCAGACCGCCCCGCCGCAGCTCCGGCGCGACCGCCTGGAACGCGGGGACCAGCTCGCTCGTGACGAGGCCGGCCTCGTCCGTCAGGGCGTCGACGACCGCGAACCAGCGCCGGCAGCGCTCGGGAGTGTCCACGAGCGTCGTCACGACGGGGACGCGGCGGTGGACCGCGAGCAGCCGGTCGCCGTGCGGCGCGTGGTCGCCCGAGAAGCCCCAGACCCCCCGCAGCGCGGTCGCGCCGCTCGCATTCTCCTCGCGCAGCCGCCGGACGAGCGCGACGTGCAGCGGACGGCCGGCGTGCCGCGCCTGCTCGCCCGCGAACACCGTCAGCTTCTGCCAGACGCCGAGCCCGGCGTCGTCCCGCTCGGGGAGGCGCCGCGGCTCGGCGAGGCGCACGCCGTCGCGCTTGCACACCTGCACCCGCTCGAGCGTCGCGATCGGGTCGGCGAGCAGGCCGGCGACCCCCGCGAGCGCGGCGTGCACGCGCTCGCCGCTGCCGACGCTGACGACGAGCGCCGGCACGTCGGCGTTGCGCGAGAAGAAGCGTGCGCGCCGCCGGCTCCGGTGCGTCATCCCGTCGACGCCGAGCAGCACGGACGCGCCTGCGAGGCCGTTCCGGCGCAGGTGCTCGACGAGCGCGACGTACGCCGGTCGGCCGCCGGCCCGCTCGGCGCGGCCGAGGTAGACCGTCAGCTTCGTCGCCTCGTGCAGCTCCTCGGGCAGCTCCGGCACCGCGTCCTCCCGGTGCAGCAGCCGCGCGCGCTCGAGCGTGATCAGCCCGCCGGCGACGAGCGTCGAGACCTCCGGCAGCAGCGCCTCGATCCGCGGCCGCTCGTCGACCGCGGTCGCGACCAGCGGCAGGTCCTCGGAGAGCGTCAGCAGCCGGTCCGTGCGCAGCTGATGCTTGATCCCGAAGCCTTCGACGCCCCGCATCAGCACCGCCGCCTGCACCTCGGCCCGCTCGAAGAGGTCGAGCAGCCGGTCGGAGAGCAGCCGGCCGCCGCTGCGGTCGGACTCGCCGAAGTGCACCGTCAGCTTGAGGCAGTCGCGGGTCACACGGCCGCTCCGATCGCCCAGCCGGCCAGGACGGCCGCGAGGCCGAGCGCGAGCGGAAGCACGAGGTCGAGCGCGCCGACGCGGTCGTCTCCGTCCTCGACGAGGCGCTGCGTCTCGAGCATCCACGTCGAGAACGTCGTGAACGAGCCGAGGAAGGCGGTGCCGGCGAGGAAGAGCGCGTCGCCCCCGACGCCCCCGCCGTGCAGGGCGCCGAGCGCGAGCGAGCCGGTGAGGTTCACCGCGAGCGTCCCGAGCGGGAGCTCGCCGGCCGTGCGCAGCTGCACGAAGGCGTCGAGCCGGAAGCGCAGGATCGCCCCGGCCCCGCCGAGGAGCGCCACCCCGATCCAGACCGGCGCGCTCACGCGAGCCGCACCCTGCGGGTCAGGCCCGTCACGAGCTGCACGGCGAGCAGACCGAGCGCGAGGCTCGCGGCGAGGTAGGCGACCGCGAGCGGCCACCGTCCGTGCCGCGCCAGCTCGATCAGCTCGACCTGGAAGGTCGAGAACGTCGTCAGGGCGCCGCAGAAGCCGGTGCCGAGCAGCGGCCGGCGGTACGTCGACGGCGGCAGGCGCTCCTGGAGGCGGGTCGTGAACCACGCGAGCGCCGCGGTGCCGGCGACGTTCGCGACGAACGTCGCCCACGGCCAGCCGCGGCCGTCCGTTGGGAACGCCTGGACGAGCCCCGCGCGCGCGAGCGCTCCGACGATGCCGCCGGCGAAGACCGCGAGCTGGAGCTGCGCCCCCGGACGCACCCGCGCGAGCCTACTCGACCGTCCCGAAGACCTCGTCACAGCTTCCACCGTCCTGCGTCTCGGTAGAAGCCATCAGCCCCCGCGGGCGGTTCAGGCGGGCCTCATCGCCTGCCGGAAGCCTACCGGCGGCCGGGCAGGTTGAAGCCGAAGCTCGCGACCCTCTGCTCGGGAGACGTGCGCAGCTCGATCCGGCGGATCGAGCCGAGCGGGACGATCAGCGCGTCGGCGTCGTCGTCGGCCTCGGCGTGGACGTGCAGCGTGACCATGCCGGAGCCGGGCTCCGGGTCGAACCGCTCGAGCACGAAGCGGGCGCTGTCCGCGAGCTCGACCTCGACCAGCGGGGTCGGCACGCCGTGCGTCTCGGCGAAGCTCTCGATCACCCGGACGAGCCGCTCGACGAGCGCCTCGTGCGGGCCCTCCGCCGTCGGCGTCCAGATCCCGCTCAGAGCCCCCGCTCCCGGCGCCGGCAGAGCGGGCGCCTCCTCACCGTGCTCAAAAGAGCTTCGCCTCGCCGCCCGCCGCCGCCGCGCCGATGTGCGCGCGGCCGAGCGTCGTGATCGTGCGGCCGCGCGGCGTGCGCTGGATGAAGCCGAGCTGCAGCAGGTACGGCTCGTAGACGTCCTCGATCGTCTCCTGCTCCTCGCCGAGCGAGGCGGCGAGCGTCGACAGCCCGACCGGGCCGCCGTCGAACTTCTGCGCGATCGTCCGCAGCAGGTCGCGCGCCTCGCGGTCGAGTCCGCGCTCGTCGATCTCGAGCAGCTGCAGCGCCTCGCGGGCGATCGCGGTCGTGATCTTTCCCTCGTGCCGAACCTCGGCGACGTCCCGGACGCGCCGCAGGATCCGGTTCGCGATCCGCGGCGTGCCGCGCGAGCGCGAGGCGATCTCCTCCGCGGCGTCCGCGGCGAGCTCGACGGCGAGGATCCGCGCCGAGCGGTGGACGATCGACGCGAGGTCGCCCGGCTCGTAGTAGTCGAGCCGGAACGTCAGCCCGAAGCGGTCGCGCAGCGGCGTCGTCAGCAGCCCGGTCCGCGTCGTCGCGCCGACGAGCGTGAACGGCGGCAGGTCGAGCGTCAGCGTGCGCGCGCCGGCGCCCTCCCCCATGACGATGTCGATGCGGAAGTCCTCGAGCGCCGGGTAGAGGATCTCCTCGGCCGTGCGCGACATCCGGTGGATCTCGTCGACGAAGAGCACGTCCCGCGGCTCGAGCGAGGTGAGGATCGCGGCGATGTCCTTCTTCTCGACCGCCGGCCCCGCGATCGTGCGCAGGCCGACGCCGAGCTCCTCGCGGACGATGTGCGCCAGCGACGTCTTGCCGAGCCCCGGCGGGCCGGCGAGCAGCAGGTGGTCGAGCGCCTCGCCGCGCGCCCCGGCCGCCGCGAGCGCGATCGAGAGCTGCTCCTTCACCCGCTCCTGGCCGACGAACTCGTCGAGCGAGCGGGGACGCAGCGACTGCTCGACGACCTCCTCGTCGTCGTCCCGCAGCACCGGCGCGACGAACGAGCTCACGCCGCCCGACCCCCGGCCGTCAGGCGCAGCGCCTGGCGGACCCGCTCCTCCGGCGGCGCGGCGGCGTCGGTCTCCGCGAGCGCGCGCTCGGCGTCGGCGAGCGAGTAGCCGAGCTCGACGAGCGCGTCGCGGGCGACCACGTGCCCGTCGGTCGCGACCGCGGGCGCGAGCTCGGGCCCGCCCAGCTTCTCCTTCAGCTCGAGCACGATTCGCTCGGCCGTCTTCTTGCCGATCCCGGGAATCGCCTGGAAGCGGGCCGCGTCCTCGCGCACGATCGCGCGGCGCAGCTCGTCGGCGGGCGAGCCGGAGACGATCGCGAGCGCCACCTTCGGCCCGACGCCGTTCACCGTCAGCAGCTGGGTGAAGAGCTCCCGCTCCGCGCGGTCGGCGAAGCCGTACAGCTGCAGCGCGTCCTCGCGGACGTGCAGATAGGTCTCGACTGTCACCTCGGCGCCGCTCTCCGCCTTCCGCAGCGTGCTCGGCGTCGCTGCGACGAGGTAGCCGACGCCGCCGACGTCCAGCACCAGGCCTTCCGCCGTCGAGGCGACCGCGGTCCCCCGCAGCCTCGCGATCATGCGCTGAGCCTCAGCAGCGGCGGCGCGAGCGCATGGCAGATCGCGACGGCGAGCGCGTCGGCGGCGTGGTTCGGCGTCGGCACGGCCGCGAGCCCGAGGATCGCCTTCACCATCCGCCCCACCTGCGCCTTGTCGGCGCGGCCGTAGCCGCAGACGGACTGCTTCACCCGCGCGGGCGCGTACTCGGCGCACTCGACTCCCGCCGCCGCCGCGGCGACGAGCACCGCCCCGCGCGCCTGGCCGACCGAGAGGGCGACGCGCGCGTCGGCGCCGACGAACGACTCCTCGAGCACGACTGCGTCGGGCGCGTGCTCGACGATCAGGGCCGCCACGCCGTCGAACAGCGTGCGCAGCCGCAGCTCCGGCCGCTCCCCGGCCGACGTGTGCCAGCAGCCGTGGCCGACCGCGCGCAGCCGGCCGTCGCGCTGCTCGACGATCCCGTACCCGCAGGCAGCGGTACCCGGGTCGATGCCCACGACCTTCACGAGACGAGGTTAGGCGCGAGGTCGGACGTCTCCTGCCTGGCGTAGGCTGAACGAACGTGGACGAGCTGCGGGACCTCTACGAGGCGCGGGCGGCGCAGCAGTACGCGGCGCCCGTCGCGCTGCCCGATCCGGGAATCGACCGCAAGTTCCGGAAGATCTGCGAGCTCGTGCGCGAGCAGCTCCCCTGCGAGGCCTTCCTCGACGCCGGCTGCGGCGACGGCCGCTACCTCGCGGCGCTCGCCGCCGAGCTGCCGGCCCGGCGGGCGGGCGTCGACCTCTCGTCCCGGATCCTCGAGACCGCCGCGCAGCGGGTCGAGGCCGACTACCGGCAGGCGAGCCTCGAGTCGCTGCCCTTCGACGACGGCTCCTTCGACCTCGTCCTCTGCACGCAGGTGATCGAGCACGTGCCGCGCCCGGAGCTCGCCGTGTTCGAGCTCGCGCGCGTCCTCCGGCCCGGCGGCCGGCTCGTGATCTCGACCGACAACGAGCGGAACCGCATCACCCGCGCGCTGAACGCGCCGCGGACGCTGGCCGTCGGCGCGCTGCGGCTGCGGGGCGCGCGCGGGCGCATCGAGTCGCCGGCGACGCCGTACACCGCGGCGTCGTTCCGGACGCTGGTCGAGGGCGCGGGACTGACCGTCGAGCGGCTCGAGACGTTCCGCTTCCACCTGATGTGGCCGTTCGCGGCGCCGCGGCTCGTGCGGGCGCTCAACCGGCTCGACGAGCGGCTGCCGCCGCACCAGCTCGGCGACATCGTCGTCGCCGTCGCCCGCCGGTGAGGCTCGCGCTCGTCGGCGCGGCGGTCTTCGTCGTCTGCTGCGTCCTCGTCCCGCAGGGCCTGCTGCACGACACCTATTACTCCGACGTCCACGTCTACGGCGACTACGGGCGCAGGATGCTGGACGGGCAGATCCCGTACCGCGACTTCTCCGACGAGTATCCGCCGCTCGCGCAGCTCGTGTTCCTCGCGGCGCGCAGCGCACTCGCCTTCAAGCTCGTGATGACGGCGTGCGGGGTCGGGATCGTGTGGCTGCTGGCCACCGTCTTCCGCTCGCGGCTCGCCGTGGCCGTGTTCGCGGTCTCGCCGCTGCTCGTCGGCTCGATCTACCTGAATGCCTACGACCTCTGGCCGGCCTTCCTGCTCGCGGCGGCGCTCGCCCTCTTCCTGCGCGGGCAGCGGACGGCCGCGTTCGTCGTGCTCGGGCTCGCGACGGCGGCGAAGGTCTATCCGGTCGCGGTGCTGCCGATCATGCTGCTCGCGGTCGCCCGCGACGAGCGCGTGCGGGGCCTCGCCGCCTTCGTCGGCGCGCTCGTCGTCGTACACCTGCCGGTGGCGGCGCTCGGGCCGGGCGGGCTGAAGGAGAGCTACTGGCTGCAGGCGAAGCGCGGCCTCGAGCTGAACAGCCTCGGCAGCTCGATCCTGCTGGCGGCCGGGCACCGCTCGCTCGCGAACGAGCCGCCCGGGTCGCTGAACGTGACCGGCGGGACGGCGGACGCGGTCGCGACCGTCAGCTCGCTGCTCGTGCTCGCGGCGATCGCGCTCGCGGCGTGGCTGTACGCACGAGGCCGGCTTCCGTTCGTCGTCGCCTGCGCGACCGCGGTCGCGGGGTTCGTCGCCTTCGACAAGGTCTTCAGCGCGCAGTACGTCGAGTGGCTCGCCCCGCTCGCCCCGCTCGCCGGCATCGTCGCCGCCGCCCTGACGACGGCGGCGCTGCTCCTGACGCACGCCGTCTTCTCGCACCGCAGCGCCATCGCCGAGCAACGAGACGTCGCCTGGCTCCTGGCGAGGAACGCCACCTGTGTGGCGCTCTTCGCGTGGCTGGCGCTCCGTCCCATGAAAAGCGAGCTGACGCCGAAGGCGTCAGCGAGCGCAATCGAGGACGGTCCTGCGCGCAGCGCACGACCGTCCGCACGACGAGCCTGACAGCGCGGAGCGCGCCGGGGACCGCGCTCCCCGGCGCGCGCAGCTCCTCAGCGCCTGAAGCCGTTCACGAGGCGACAGCCTCGAGAACGGCTTCAGGAATGTCGAAGTTCGCGTAGACGTCCTGGACGTCGTCGTTGTCCTCGAGCTGGTCGATCAGGCGGAGGATCTTCTTCGCCTCGTTCTCGTCGCCGACCTCGACGGTCGTCTTCGGGACCATCGTCAGCTCGGCGGAGTCGACGGCGAAGCCCGCCGCCTCGATCGCCGCGCGCACCGTGGCGAGATTCCCGACGTCGCAGGAGACGGTGAACGTCGTCCCGTCGAGCGCGACATCGTCCGCGCCGCCCTCGGCGGCGGCGAGCGTGAGCTCGTCCTCCTCGGCGCCGTCCGCCTCGACGATCACGATCCCGCGCCGCTCGAACAGCCACGCGACCGCCCCGGACGTCCCGAGGTTGCCGTCGTTCTTCGCGAAGGTGTGGCGCACCTCGCCGGCGGTGCGGTTGCGGTTGTCCGTCAGCGCCTCGACGATCACGGCGACGCCGCTCGGGCCGTACCCCTCGTAGACGACGGTCTCGAACGAGGCGGCGTCCGCGTCGGTGCCCGCGCCCTTCGCGATCGCACGGTCGATGTTGTCCTTCGGCATCGAGTACGACTTCGCCTTCTCGATCGCGTTCTGCAGCGCGAGGTTGCCCGACGGGTCCGGGCCGCCGTCCTTCGCCGCGACGATGATCGCCCGCGAGAGCTTGGAGAAGAGCTTGCCGCGCTTCGCGTCGGCCGCCCCCTTCTTGTGCTTGATCGACGACCACTTGCTATGCCCGGACATTCGTACCCTCCCGTACCTGGTTCAGAAAGAGCTCGTGGATGCGCGTGTCGTCGGTCAGCTCCGGGTGGAACGCGGCGACGAGGATCCGTCCCTGACGCGCGAGCACGGGGTGCCCGTCGACCGCCGCCAGCACCTCGACGTCCGGCCCCAGCTCCTCGATCCACGGCGCGCGGATGAAGACGGCCCGCACCGGCTCGTCGCCGTGGCCGATGTCGAGGTCGGCCTCGAACGAGTGCACCTGCCGGCCGAACGCGTTGCGGCGGACGGTGATGTCCGCGAGGCCGAGGTGCTCGCGGTCGAGCACGATCATCCCGGCGCAGGTGCCGAAGATCGGCGCGTCGAACTCCCGCAGCGCCTCGTCGAGGCCGTAGAGCGACATCAGCCGGCCGATCGCCGTCGACTCGCCGCCCGGGATCACCAGCCCGTCGAGCCCGTCCAGCTGCTCCGGCAGCCGCACCTCGACCGGCTCCGCGCCGAGCCGGCGCAGCACCGCGACGTGCTCGCGGAAGTTCCCCTGCACGGCGAGGACACCGATCTTCAACGGCTGCTCCACGCAGCGGATGGTAACGGCGGCTATTCGGCGATCGGCCGCGCGACGAGCTCGTCGCGGCGGCGCGCCGCGAGCAGCCCGAGCGCGACGAAGAGGAAGCCGAGCACCGCGGCGACCACGATCGGCACCCAGACGCGGGTCGGGCCGGTGAAGAACGAGAACGAGCCGGTCGTCCAGTCGATCGCGAAGTGCACGGCGGCGGCGAGCAGCCCGAGCGCGCCGAGCACCGTCCAGCTCGAGCGGGAGATGAGGACGCCGAGCCAGACGAAGACGACGCCGGAGGCGGCGAGCAGCGCGAAGTCGGCGGTGCTCGAGTGCCACCAGTAGACGAGCGCTCCGCCGACGAGCGCACCCGACGCCGCCTCGACCCAGAAGCCGTGCACGCGGTTGACGACGAGCCCGACGCCGAGGTAGACGAGCCCGATCAGCAGCGTCACGACGGCGCTCCAGCTGCCGCCGCCGGAAACGAAGTCGGTGACGACGTACCAGGCGAGGACGACGATCGGGACGACGAGCAGCGGGAAGCGGGTGACGACGAGCAGCGACGCGGCCGTGCCGATCACGATCATCGCGAGCGCCCACGACGACCAGTGCCAGCCGCCGAACGGCGTCCTGCCGGCCGCGTGCCAGCCCCACCACGTGAACACCGCGCCCACGAACGAGCCGACGGCGACGACGCTCAGGTACGCGAACAGTCCCGCCGCGAGCCATGCGCCGCCGCGCCGGAGCCCGACGGCGAGCGCGCCGAGCGCGCCGAGCATCAGCGCCGTCCAGCCGACGAAGGCGCCGTCGCCGTACTGCGCCGACAGGTACGCGTACGCGCCGACCGCGGCCGCGAGCACGACGAACGTGCCGAGGTAGAGCAGGAACGACGCGCTGGTCCAGCGCGGCTTCAGGACGTCGAGCACGTGCGGATCGTCCCGCACGCGCCGGACGGAACCGCTGCGGCTGTTACCAGCCGCGCGACTCGAGCAGCTCGCTCGGGTCGAGCGAGCTGGTCGAGATGCCGACCATCGGCTCGCCGAGCCCGGCGGAGACGCGTGCGACGATCTCGGCGTCGTTGTAGTGCGTCGTCGCCTCGACGATCGCCTTCGCCCGCTGCTCCGGATCGCCCGACTTGAAGATGCCGGAGCCGACGAAGACGCCGTCCGCGCCGAGCTGCATGCAGAGCGACGCGTCCGCCGGCGTCGCGATCCCGCCCGCCGTGAACGTGACGACCGGCAGCCGGCCGTGCTCGGCGACCCAGCGCACGAGCTCGTACGGCGCCTGCAGGTTCTTCGCCTCCGTGTACAGCTCGTCCTCGGCCAGCGAGGTCAGCCTCCGGATGTGCCCGAAGACGGAGCGCATGTGCGTGACCGCGTTCGAGACGTCGCCGGTGCCCGCCTCGCCCTTCGTGCGGATCATCGCCGCGCCCTCGGCGATGCGCCGCAGCGCCTCGCCCAGGTTGGTCGCGCCGCAGACGAACGGGACGGTGAACTTCCACTTGTCGACGTGGTGCTCCCAGTCTGCCGGCGTCAGCACCTCCGACTCGTCGATGTAGTCGATCTCGAGCGCCTGCAGGATCTGCGCCTCGGCGAAGTGGCCGATGCGGCACTTGGCCATGACCGGGATCGTCACGGCCTCCTGGATCCCCCTGATCATCTCGGGGTCGGACATGCGCGCGACGCCGCCGTCGCGGCGGATGTCCGCGGGGACGCGCTCGAGCGCCATCACCGCGACCGCGCCCGCCGCCTCGGCGATCTTCGCCTGCTCGGCGTCGACGACGTCCATGATCACCCCGCCCTTGAGCATCTCGGCGAGGCCGCTCTTCACCCGCATCGTCCCGTATTCGGCCATGGGCGGAGTGTAGCGGGGGGTCGCTCAGGGCCTCAGGCAGCCGTTCACCGCGGCGGTGTCCGGATCGGACGGGGAGGTCGTCCAGACGACGACGGCGTTGCGGTTCGAGCGCAGCACGTCGGAGAAGTGCGCCCGCAGGATCGGCGGCGCGTTCCGCCGGAAGGCCTTCCCGGTCGAGTCGACCTCGTCCGGGCTCGCCGTGAAGGCGATCGTGACCTCGTTGCCGTCGGGCGCCGTCGCCGCGAGGCCGCCGTTCTCCGCGAAGCGGGCGATGAACGGCACCTTCGCGCCGCCGGTCGTCACCTGCCGGAAGCCCTGCTTCTTCAGGCAGGGCGCGGTGCCGGCCGCGGTGAACGGCTTGCTCGAGCGGGCGCCGCAGCCCGCTGCGAGCAGCGCGACGGCGGCGAGGACGAGGGCGGCGCGCACCCGCCCGACTATAGATTCGAGATGTGATGGAGCCGTGGAGTCGCGAGCTGCGCGGCAGGCTCGACGAGCACGAGCTCGAGAGCGAGGCGCTGCGGGGGAACCCGCTCGGCGACCCGCATCGCCGGCCGCTCTGGGTCTACGTGCCGCCCGGCGCGGGCGGGGCGCCGCTGCCGGCGCTCTACTTGATCCAGGGGCACACGGGGCAGCTCGACATGTGGCGGAACCGCTCGGCGTTCCGGCCGAACGTCCTCGAGCTCGTCGACCGGCTGTTCGCGGACGAGGGCTGCCCGCCGGCGTACGTCGTCTTCGTCGACGCCTGGACGTCGTACGGCGGCTCGCAGTTCCTCGACTCGCCGGGGGTCGGCGACTACCACACGTATCTCTGCGACGAGGTCGTCCCCTTCGTCGACGAGCGCTACCCGACGGGCGCGCGCGGGATCACCGGCAAGTCGAGCGGCGGCTACGGCGCGATGGTGACGCCGATGCTGCGCCCCGACCTCTTCCACGGGCTCGCGACCCACGCGGGCGACGCCCTCTTCGAGCTCTGCTACCTGCCGGACTTCCGCGAGGCGGCGCGCGCGCTGCGCGACCACTACGACGGCTCGTTCGACCGCTTCTGGGCGGACTTCCGGTCGCGGCCGGCGTTCACGCGCGGCACCGACTTCCCGCTGCTCAACACGTACGCGATGGCGGAGTGCTACTCCCCCGGCGAGCTGCCGTTCGAGCCGGAGACCGGCCGGCTGCGGCCGGACGTCTGGGAGCGCTGGCTCGCGTGGGACCCGGTGCGGATGGTGCCGCGGTACGCGGAGGCGCTGCGCGGGCTGCGCGCGGTCTACGTCGACTGCGGCAGGCGCGACCAGTTCTATCTCGACCTCGGCGCCGACGCGTTCCGGCGCGCGCTCGAAGCGGTCGGTGTGACCGACGTCTTCTTCGAGCTCTTCGACGGGACGCACTCGAGCATCGAGTACCGCTACCCCATCGCGCTGCGCTATCTCTCGGAGCGCCTCCAGCCGACGTAAGTCGCGTTCCGGAGCCGCTGCGGGACGTCGCCGCGCGCAAGGCTTCCCTCGACCTGCGCGAGCACCT
>DASSSR010000053.1:0-44207 GCA_035708345.1 Gaiellaceae bacterium | reverse complement strand
GCCGCCCGGAGCGGTCGCGCACGCGGTCGGGACGCACCCGCTCCTGCTGGACGGACGGCGTCGGCTGCGGGACTGCGGGCGCCGGCTGGAGCTCGACGCGGCCGTGGCCGCGGCCGTGCCGCTCCGGCCCGACGACCGCCGGCACCGTCTCCACCGGTGCCGGGGCCGGCACGACCTGCGGCGGCGGCGGCGCGGCGACGGGAGCCGGTGCGGGCACGACCGGCCGGACGGGCGGCGCGGCGGCGGCCTTCCGCCTCGCGTGCTGCGGGCGCGCCGCGCGGTGGCGGACGGGCGCCGCGGCCCTCGGCTCGACCGCGGCGGCCGCCGGCGCGGCGCCCGCAGCCGCGGCGGCATGCCGCGGCGCCTGCCGGTGCTGCGGCTTCGGCGCCACGCGCGGGTGAGCCGGCGTCGGGCGGGAGAGGTGCTGCATCGGCGCGGCGACGACGACCGTGCCCGTGCCGACGACGGCGACCGTCGCGGCCACCTTCGCCGCGGCGGCGCCGCCTCCCAGCAGCCACGACTGCGCGCTCGAGACGACGTTCGCGACCGCTCCGACGGGCGCGCGGCGCCGCCGCAGCGCCACCTCGGCGGGCCGCTCGAGCCCGCTCGCGAGCGAGCGGCGGGCGCGGAAGATCAACGTCTCGACGGCGGACTGCGAGAGCTCGAGCTCGGCCGCGATCTCGCGGTAGGAGAGCCCCTGCCACTCGCGCAGCAGGATCGCGCGGCGCTGCTGCTCCGGCATCCCCTCGAGCGCGTCCTGGAGCCCGATCAGCTCGTCGGCGCGGCGCACCGGCGCGTGGGCGATCTCCTCGACGGCGTCGAAGTCGGCCGGCGCCTCGACCCGCCCGCGGCGCCAGCTGGAGCGGCGGCGGGAGAGGCAGACGTTGTGGGCGATCTTGAACAGCCAGGCCGACTCGAGCTCCGGCTCGACGCCCCGCTTCAGGCCGCGGAAGGCGTTGAGGAAGGTGCTCTGGACCGCGTCCTCGGCCTCCTCTCGGGAGCCGAGCTGATGCAGGCAATAGCGGAAGATCTGGGCGGCGTAGCGCTCGTACAGCGCACGCGTCGCCTCCGCCTCGGGCGGCGCGGTGCGATCTATCTCCTGAGCTGCGGCCACACGTCCCCCCGGCCTCGACGACCTTCCGCAGAAGCCACCAGTGTGGGGAACCTTTGCCGGATCCGCAACCCCTAACCTCGCGCCACGGCCGGTCCGGCCAGCTCGCCGCGAAGCCGGATCAGCAGCGCCTCGAGCGCGAGCGGGACGGAGAGCTGCAGCTCCTCGGCCTCCCGCCAGGCCGCCCGGATGAGCTCGCAGGCCCGCTCGGCGGCCTGGAGCCGCTCGCGCGTCGCGTCCGCCCGCAGCTCGGCCAGCCGGTCGACGTGGACGACGGCGCGCTCCGCCCCGGCGGCGAGGACGACGAGGTCGCGGTACCACGACTCGAGCTCCTCCAGCACGGCCAGCAGCTCCTCGCGCTCGGCGCCGCGCTGGGAGCGGCGGATCCGCTGCTCCGCCTCCCGCGCCGGCAGCTCGAGGCCGGAGACGCGCTCCTCCTCGGCCGCGCGGGCCTCCGCCCCGCGCTCGGCGATCCCCTCGAGCAGCCGGGCGGCGCCCTCGGCCGCGTCGAAGCCGGGGGCGAGATAGACCTCCCGCGCGACCGCGTGCAGCGACTCGCGCCGCCGCGCGGCCGCCGGGTCGACGAGCCGGGCGGCCCGGTCGAGCCGCCCGCCGGCGACCCTGGCGAGCGTCGTCAGCTCGTCGGCCGAGAGCTCCGGCGCGCGCTCGGCGATCGCCTCGCGGATCGCGCGCTCCGACAGCCGCCGGAACGGGACGAGCTGGCAGCGGGAGCGGATCGTCTCCGGCAGCGGCCCGAGATCGCTCGCGACGAGCACGATCACCGCGTACTCGGGCGGCTCCTCGAGATCCTTGAGCAGCGCGTCGGCGGCGTCCTCGTTCATCGTGTCGGCGCCGAAGATCAGGTAGACGCGGCGCGACGCCTCGAACGGCCGCATGTGCAGGTCGCGGCGGAGCGTGCGCACGTCGTCGATGCGGATCTGGTCGCCGAGCGGCTCGAGCACGTACAGGTCGGGGTGCATGTTCCGCTCGACGCGCGCGTGGTCGCCGAGCAGCTCCGCGGCGAAGGCGAACGAGGCGGCGCGCTTGCCGACGCCGGGCGGGCCGTGCAGGAGGTACGCGTGCGCCGGGCTCTCCTGCAGCGCGGATTCGAGCAGCCGCTTCGCCTCGGCCTGCTCAGCGACGGCTGAGAACGGCATGCCGGATCTCCTCGGCGAGGTCGTCGGGGTCGTGCGTGCCGTCGAAGGCGACGATCCGCTCCGGGTACAGCTCCGCGAGCTCGCCGTACGCCCCGGCGACGCGCGCCTGCAGGCCGCGGCCCTCGCGCTCGAGCCGGTCGGCGGTGCCGCCGCGGCGGGCCGCCTCGTCCGGGTCGACGAGCAGCAGGACGGTCAGGTCGGGCAGCAGCCCTCGCGTCGCGTGCAGGTTCAGCTCCAGCACCTCCTCGACGCCGAGCCCGCGCGCGATCCCCTGGTAGGCGAGCGAGGAGTCGACGAAGCGGTCGCAGACGACGAACGCCCCGCCCTCGAGCGCGGGCGCGATCACCTCGGCGACGTGCTCGGCGCGCGACGCGGCGAAGAGCGCCGCCTCGGCGAACGGCGTCATCGGCGGCCCCTTCAGGACGAGCTCGCGGACGAGCTCGCCCAGCTCGGTGCCGCCGGGCTCGCGCGTGACGACGACCTCGCGCCCGTCGGCGCGCAGCGCCGCCGCGAGCCGCTCCACCTGCGTGGACTTCCCCGAGCGGTCGACTCCTTCGAAGCTCACGAACACGACCGCCCTAGGATACGAGCGTGCGGGCCGTGGTGACCGGGGGCGCGGGCTTCATCGGCTCGAATCTCGTCGACGCGCTGCTCGCGCGCGGCGACGAGGTGCACGTCCTCGACGATCTCTCGAAGGGGAAGCGCGAGAACGTCGCCGACGCGGCGGAGCTGCACGTCGCGGACGTGCGCGCTCCCGCCGACGTGCTCGACGTGGCGCGACCGGAGGTCGTCTTCCATCTCGCCGCGCAGGCGGACGTGCGCGTTTCCGTCGAGCGGCCCGACCACGACGCCGACGTGAACGTCCTCGGCACCGTGCGCGTGCTCGAGGCGGCGCGGCGGCACGGAGCCCGCGTCGTCTTCGCCTCGACCGGCGGCGCCATCTACGGCGAGTGCGACGGCCCGGCCCCGGAGGAGGCGCCGCGGCGGCCGCTCGCCCCGTATGGGGCGTCGAAGCTCTGCGGCGAGGAGTACCTCGCGACGTGGAACCGGCTCTACGGCACCGAGCACGTCTCGCTCCGCTTCGGCAACGTCTACGGGCCGCGCCAGGAGCCGCACGGCGAGGCGGGCGTGGTCGCGATCTTCATGGGCCTGCTGCAGGAGGGCGGCACGCCGCGGATCTACGGCGACGGCCGGCAGACGCGCGACTACGTCTTCGTCGGCGACGTCGTCGACGCCGCGCTCCGCGCGGCCGCGCACGACGGCGGCGGCGTCTTCAACGTCGGTACCGGCGTCGAGACGTCGGTGCTCGAGCTCTACGAGGCGATCGTCGAGGCGACCGGGATCGCGCGCGAGCCGGATCACGCGGAGCCGCGGCTCGGCGAGCTACAGCGGAGCGTGCTCGACCCGTCCGCCGCCGGGCGGGCGCTCGGCTGGCGCGCGGGCACGTCGCTGCCCGCCGGGCTGCGCGCGACCTGGGCCTGGGTGCAGGACTGAGCCGCGCCGGGGCGAAACGGTCCCGGCCGTGGACCACGCCCAGCCCGTCCCGACGCAGTTCCCGTGGCGGACGACGACCGTCGTCGCCGTGACCGTCGCGCTCGCGGAGCTCGTGGCGCTGATCGGGATCGGCTTCGCCAAGCTGGCGCCGCACCACCGCCACACGGCGTCCGCGGCGACCCTGACCGCGACGACGGTCCACCGCGCGACGCCGGCGCCGAAGCCGGTCGCGCCGCGGATCCCCTCGGTGCCGCTGCGACCGCGCTCGCACGTGCGCGTGCTCGTGCTGAACGGCAACGGCGTCAGCGGCGCCGCCGGCGCAGCGGCGGCGCGCCTGCAGGCGGACGGCTACCGCGTCGGCGGCGCGACGAACGCGCAGCGGCACGACTACGCCGTCTCGATGGTCATGTACGTCCCCGGCTGGGCGAAGGAGGCGCGGCGGCTCGCGCGCGACGCCGGCGTGCGCATGGTCACCCCGGTCGACGGGCTGCGCGGGGCGCAGCTCAGGGGATCGGAGCTAGTCCTGCTCCTCGGCAGGTAGAGCGGACGCCGACCCTGCGCCGGATCTGCTCCGCGAGCCCGCACTGGCCCGCCGGCCCGAGCGGGTCGTACCGGTACGCGTGCGTGAGCGCCCGGTACGCGTCCACCCAGGCGCCGCCCTGCGCGTAGACGCGCGCGAGCTCCAGCCAGAGCTCGGAGTTCGTCGGCTCGAGCGAGAGCGCCTTCAGGTACAGCCGCTCGGCCTCCTGCGGGCTCGCGAAGGCCGCCTGGAGCGAGAGCACGCTCGTCGAGAGCGGGTCGTAGGAGTGGGCCTGCCGCAGCTGCAGCCGCGCCTCGGCGCGCTGCGAGAGCCACGGCGCCGCGAGCGAGTAGACGCAGCCGAGCGCGAAGAGCACGGCCGCCGCGGCGAGCAACGGCCGCCGCGTCCCGACCGAGGGCCGGCCGGCGACGACGCCGCCGAGGAAGAGGAACGGCCCCGAGACGCCGAGGAAGCTCCAGTCGTAGTTGACCACCGTGTGCAGGAAGAACGCGAGCACGACGAGGCCGAGCGCCGTGCCGGCGCCGCCGCGGCGGCGCCACGCCGCCAGGAGCGCCGCGCCTGCGGCGCCGAGGTAGAGCAGGAAACCGACGATCCCCGTCTCGCTGAGGAACTGCAGCGGCGTGTTGTGCGGCTCGAGCGCCGTCACGTCGCTCGTCGTGCGCAGGCGCAGGTTCGTGTATTGCCACGTGCCGGCGCCGGTGCCGCCGAGCGGGTGCTCGGTGAAGCCGGTCCAGGCCTCCTGCCACCACGACCAGCGGTTGCCCGAGCCGAGCGAGCCGAGGTGCGTCGTGTTGTTCGCGATCTCGCCCGACGAGACCGGGTTCGAGAACTCGTGCCAGATCGTGCTCGCCTTCGCGAGCGTCACCGCGAGCCCGGCGAGCGCGACGACGACGGCGGCGACCGCGGCGGCGCGCTCGATCCCGCGGCGGTGCGCCGGGTCGAGCCGGAGCCGCGAGATCGCGGCGCCCGCGAGCGCGGCCGCGACGCCGAGCCCGACGACGACGAGCGCGAAGATCCAGCCGTCGTGCCCGCGCACCGCCCGCGACGCGCCGTCGCTCGTGATCCCGGGCAGCGCGAGCGCGACGCCGAACGCTCCCGCCGCGGCGCCGCCGCCGGCGACCGCGGTGGCGAGGCTCTCGACGCGGTCCGGCTCGAGCAGGATCCAGACGACGGCGGCGCCGCACGCGAGCGCGACGCCGAAGCGCGAGTACGTGAGCAGGAGCGCGACGACGCCGGCGTAGAGGAGCACCGCGCCCGCCGGGCGCGAGCGGCGCGCGACCCAGAGCCCGAGCGGCACCGCCGCGACGCAGACGATCGCGAGCATGTTCCAGTCGTCGAGCGGCGCCCGCAGCCGCGCGGTGACGCCGTAGTCCGGGTAGAGCGCGGGCACGCACTTCGCGAGCAGGGCCCAGCCGACGACGGCGGCGACGAGCCAGGCGGCTCCCGCGGCGGCGGCCTCGAGCCCCGGCGCGGCAAGCACGCCGAGCGCCGCGAACGCGGCGTACGCGAGCGAGCGGTTCGTGAAGATCCAGCTCTCGTTCGGCGACGCCGACCAGGCGATCGTCAGCCCGCACCAGACCGCGAGCGCGGCGAGGCAGCCGAGGTAGACGAGGCCCGGGCCGGTGCCGGGGCCGGCGAGGAGCAGCGTCGCCGCGGCGGCGACGAGCGCGATCCCGCCGATCCAGACGAGCGGCCCCAGTTGGAAGCCGTCGGCGAAGAAGAGGGCGCAGAAGCAGGCCACGAAGCCGGCGAAGGCCGGCAAGACCCGTTCGCCCGCGGCTCGCACGGGCGGTGACGCTAGCATCGGCCGGAACCGCCTCGTCCGTGGCCTCACAAACGGTTTACACCGGGATAACGGCGAGAACACCCCGGTTGGAAAGACTGGATCAGCCGGTTCCGGCAGCTTTCGCATGACGAAGCCCCTCCGCCACACGACGCTGCTGCTCGCCGCCCTGGGCGCGGCTGCGGCGGTCGGCCTCGCCGCGCCGTCGGCGCACGCGGCGCCGGCGGCCCTGCAGAAGTCGACGAGCACCTGCTGGCGGGACGTGATCAACGACTGGATCCAGCACGAGCCGAACGTCGTCGGCACGTACGCGATCTCCTGCTACGGGCAGGCGCTCCAGTACCTGAACTCGATGCCGGACGTCACCGGCTACTCGAGCGCGCCCGACGACATCCGCCGCGCGATGCTCGCCGCGATCCACCAGGAGCGCGGCGGCCCGGGCGGCCCCGGCGGCGGGCTGGGCGGCGGCCCCGGCGGCGGCGGCGGCAACGGCACGAACGGCGGCGGCGGCGCCGGCGGCGGCGGCGGCGGGAACGACCTCGGCGGCGGCGGCGGCCATCACAGCGGCTTCCTCGGGCTCGGCGGCGCCTCCAGCGCCACCTCGATCCCGCTGCCCCTGATCGTGCTAGGCGCGCTCGCGATCCTGCTCGCCCTCGCGGCGCTCGCGACGTGGCTCGCGCGTCGCTTCCAGACCCGGCGCCCGACCCCGGCGCCGGCCGTCGCGAAGCGCCGGTAGCGGGGCTTTCGGGCACCGTCCGAGGCACCGTCCGATCGGGGGTCTAGCCTCCGGTCCCCCTGCACGGCAGGGTGATCTGGACGGACTACTGTTGGAGGCGCGGACATGGCGACGGTGAAGCAGGAGACGGGCACGAACGGGACCGAGGCGGTGGTGAACACGGTCGTCGACGACGAGGCTCGGCTCGGCGTCCGTCGCTTCTTCACGATCCCCGGGCGCGACCCGTTCGACGAGATCGAGTGGGAGATCCGCGACGCGCTGATCCCGGGCCGCAACGGCCCGGCGTTCGAGCAGCGCGGGGTCGAGTTCCCGAAGTTCTGGTCGCAGACGGCGACGAACATCGTCGCCCAGAAGTACTTCCGCGGCCGCCTCTCCTCCCCCGAGCGCGAGTCCAGCGTCAAGCAGATGATCGGCCGCGTCGTCGACACGATCGTCGGCTGGGGCCGCGACGGCGGCTACTTCGCCGACGAGGAGGAGGCGCAGGCCTTCGAGGCCGAGCTGAAGGCGCTGCTCGTCAACCAGTACGTCGCCTTCAACTCGCCCGTCTGGTTCAACGTCGGCTTCGAGGAGAAGCCGCAGTGCTCCGCCTGCTTCATCCTCTCGATCGAGGACTCGATGGAGGCGATCCTCGACTGGATCCGCCGCGAGGGCGTCATCTTCCGCGGCGGCTCCGGCTCGGGCGTCAACCTCTCGCGGCTGCGCTCCTCGCAGGAGCAGCTCTCGAAGGGCGGCTACGCCTCGGGGCCGGTCTCGTTCATGCGCGGCGCCGACGCGTCCGCCGGCACGATCAAGTCGGGCGGCAAGACGCGGCGCGCGGCGAAGATGGTCGTCCTCGACGTCGACCACCCGGACGTCGAGGAGTTCGTCTGGTGCAAGGCCAAGGAGGAGCGGAAGGCGCGCGTCCTCGAGCAGGCCGGCTACGACATGTCGCTCGACTCGCCGGACTGGGCGTCGATCCAGTACCAGAACGCGAACAACTCCGTGCGCGTCACCGACGCGTTCATGGAGGCGGCGACGGAAGGGCGCGAGTTCAACCTGACGGCGCGCACCGACGGGACGGTCGTGTCGACGGTCGACGCGCGCGACCTGCTGCGGCAGATCGCGGCGGCGGCGTGGGAGTGCGCCGACCCGGGCGTCCAGTACGACACGACGATCAACGCGTGGCACACGTCGCCGAACACCGGTCGGATCAACGCGTCGAACCCGTGCTCGGAGTACATGCACATCGACGACTCCGCGTGCAACCTCGCGTCGCTGAACCTGATGAAGTTCCGCAAGGAGGACGGCGAGCTCGACGTCGAGGCGTTCGAGCACGCGGTCGACGTCACGTTCCTCGCGCAGGAGATCCTCGTCGGCTACTCGTCGTACCCGACGCCCGAGATCGAGGCGAACGCCAAGAAGTTCCGCCAGCTCGGGCTCGGCTATGCGAACCTCGGCGCGCTGCTGATGGCGCGCGGGCTGCCGTACGACAGCGACGAGGGCCGCGCGTACGCCGCCGCGATCACGGCGGTGATGACCGGCCGCGCGTACCGGAAGTCCGCCGAGATCGCGTCGCGGATGGGCCCGCACGTCGGCTACCAGGTGAACCGCGCGCCGATGATCGGCGTGATCGCGAAGCATCGCGCCGCCGTCGGCAACATCGACTCCGACGCGGTGCCGGCCGACCTGATGGGCGCGGCGCGGCGCGCGTGGGACGACGCGCTCGACCTGGGCGAGGTGCACGGCTACCGCAACGCGCAGGCGACGGTGCTCGCGCCGACCGGGACGATCAGCTTCATGATGGACTGCGACACGACCGGGGTCGAGCCGGACTTCTCGCTCGTCAAGTCGAAGAAGCTCGTCGGCGGCGGCGAGATCACGATCGTGAACAAGACGGTGCCGATGGCGCTGGAGCGGCTCGGCTACGCGCCGGCGGAGGTCGACGACGTCGTCGCGTTCATCGACGAGCGGAACACGGTCGTCGGCGCGCCGAAGGTGAAGAGCGAGCACTATCCCGTGTTCGACTGCGCGGTCGGCGACCGGGCGATCCACTACCTCGGGCACGTGAAGATGATGGGCGCGGTGCAGCCGTTCATCTCGGGCGCGATCTCGAAGACGGTGAACCTGCCGGAGTCGGCAACGGTCGAGGACGTGATGAGCCTGTACGTGGACGCGTGGAAGCTCGGCGTCAAGGCGATCGCGATCTACCGCGACAACTGCAAGGTCGCGCAGCCGCTGTCGAGCTCGGGCAAGAACGCGAGCGTCGCGCCGCCGCCCGTGCTCGTGCACGAGCGGAAGCGGCTGCCGGACGACCGCACCGAGGTCGGCCGCAAGTTCCGCGTCGGCGACCACGAGGGCTACATCCACGTCGGCCTCTACGACGACGGCAGCCCGGGCGACATCTTCGTCGACATCGCGAAGGACGGCACGACGATGGCCGGCCTGATGAACTCGCTCTGCCTCGCGGTCTCGATGGGACTGCAGTACGGCGTGCCGCCGGAGGTGTACGTCTCGAAGTTGTCGCACCTGCGCTTCGAGCCGAGCGGGATGACGAACGACGCCGACATCCGCGTCGCGAAGTCGATCGTCGACTACATCTTCCGCTGGTTCGGCAAGCGGTTCCTGGCGCCGGAGCAGCAGGAGGAGGCGGGGATCCTCTCGCCGGAGGTGAAGGCGATGCTCGCCGAGCGGTACGCGAACGGCGGCGACGCCGGCGCCGTCTCGACCGAGCCGGCCGAGACGCCCCCGCCCGGCCAGACGGCGCTCTTCAACTCGTGGGAGGACGCCGTCGAGTGCGCCCGCTGCGGCGGCCGCATGGTGCGCACGGGCTCCTGCTACACCTGCCGCGACTGCGGCACGAACACCGGCTGCTCGTAGTAGTCGCAGCCGGCGACGGATCGAGCGGGGACCGCCGGCGCTGTCCCCGCTCGCCTCACGAGACCGGCGTGAGCCCGTGGCGGCGCATCACCGCGCCGAGCGCGGCGAGGTCGGGCGGACCGCCGGCGGCCTCCTCGACCACGGCCCGCACCTCGCGGAAGTAGTAGGCGCCGAGGATGCCCGGCGTGACGATCGCGAGCGCCGTCGCGTCGACGTCGCCCGTGTTCGCGAACGAGTGGACGGCGCCGCGGCGGATGCAGACCGCCTCGCCGGGGCCGACGACCGTCGGCACGCCCTCGATCGTGAAGGTGACCTCGCCCGCGACCCCGTAGATCGTCTCCTCGTACGCGTCGTGGCTGTGCGGGAGCGGCAGGCCGGAGCCGGCCGGGACGTCGAACTCGTGGATCGCCACCGTCCCGCCCGACTCGTCTCCCTCGATCCGCGGCCGGATCGTCAGGTCGCCGATCCGGATCTCTTCCTGGGTGCTCGTCGGCATCGATGCCTCCTCGAGATGATAAAGTCACTTGACCATATATGGCGCTGTCGAAAACGTCAAGTCGTTTTACCTCACCGCTGGAGAGCCCCTCCGGGCCGCCGCTGATCGGGGCGCTGCTGCGGATGCCCGTCGACGCGGTGCACCGGCGGATGTTCGAGCGGCTGCAGGACCGCGGCTTCAGCGACTTCGACCCGGCCCACCTGATCGTCTTCCAGTGGCCCGGGCCCGACGGCGCCCGGCCCTCGGAGCTCGCCGCCAGGCTGCAGATCAGCAAGCAGGCGCTCAACTACCTGCTCGGCCAGCTCGAGCGGCTCGGCTACCTCGAGCGCCGGCCCGACCCCGACGACCAGCGCGGCAAGCGGATCGCCGTCACCGAGCGCGGCCGGGCGGCGATCCGCGTCATCCGCGACGCCGTCCACGAGCTCGAGACGGCGTGGGCCGAGCAGCTCACGCCCGAGCGCTTCGCCGAGCTGAAGGCGCTCCTCGTCGACCTGAACCAGCTCACGGCCGCCCGTTTCCCCATGCCCGCCGCGGGCAGGCAGAGGTCGTCCCCGACGATCGGAGCAGCCATGGACAAGGACGAGGCGAAGGGCCGCGCGAAGGAAGCCGCCGGCGACCTGACCGGCGACAAGGACCTGCAGCGCGAGGGCAAGGCCGACCAGGCGGCCGGCAAGGTGAAGGAGGGCGTCGACGACGCGGCCGACAAGGTCAAGGAGACGATGCGCGACGACTGAGTGACGACCGCTCGTCGATGTGTTACGATATATCGCGTTACATCCTGACGCAAGAGGTGCGCGATGTGCGGACGCGGCATGCACGGCGGCGGTGGGCCCGGAGGCGGTGGGCCCGGAGGTTGGGGCGGTAGACGCGGCTGGGGGCCGCCCTTCGGGCCGCCCTTCCGCGGGCCGGGCGGCGGACGGCGCCGGCGCGGCGACGTCCGGGCGGCGATCCTCGCGCTCCTGCAGGAGCGCCCGATGCACGGCTACGAGATGATCCAGGAGCTCGAGGCGCGCACGAGCGGTGCCTGGCGCCCGAGCGCCGGCTCGATCTACCCGACGCTGCAGCTGCTCGAGGACGAGGGGCTCGTCGTCGGCGACGAGCGCGACGGCCGGCGGCGCTTCGCCCTCACCGACGCGGGCCGCGCCGAGGCGGAACGGCTCGAGCGGCCGCCGTGGGAGACCGCCGGCGAGCCGAACCCGGCCGCGGCGGGGCTGCGCGAGGCCGGCTTCCAGCTCGGCGCCGCCGTCATGCACGCGGCCCGCACCGGGTCGCCCGAGCAGGTGGACGAGGTGCGCGACGCGCTCGTCGAGGCGCGGCGGCGGATCTACGCGATCCTCGGCGGAGGCGAGCCGTGAGCGCGCCGCTCCGCGCCGCCGACGCCGACCGCGACGGCGTCGCCGCGACGCTCCGGGCCGCGCACGCCGAGGGCCGGCTCGACGCGTCGGAGCTCGAGGAGCGGCTCGGCCGCTGCTACGCGGCGAAGACGGTCGCCGAGCTCGACCGGCTCGTCGACGACCTGCCCCGGCCGCGGGCGCGGCAGGGGCCCGCGCCACGGCGGCTGCCGCCCGTGCTCGCGCTGCTCGCGCTCGCCGCGGTGCTGGCCGCCGTCACGCACGGGCACGCGTTCGTCGTCTTCCCGCTGCTCTTCTTCCTCGTGCTCCGCCTCGGCCGGCGGCGCCCTCGCTGGCGGTGACGGTTTAGCGGATCTCGAAGCCGCGCCCGCCGGCGGGCGCGGCTTCGGCCTCGTCGACCCGCACCACCTCCGCCCCGCGCGGGCCCTCGCGGCAGAGGCGCACGAGCGAGGCGACCGCCTCGTCGTCGCCCTCGAAGAGGGCCTCGACCGTGCCGTCGGGACGGTTACGCACCCAGCCGGTGACGTTCCGCGTGCGTGCGGCGCGGGCGACGGCGACGCGGAAGCCGACGCCCTGGACCCGCCCGTGGACGATCACCCGGCGGCAGCTCATCGGCACGGATCTTCCCGTTTGCCCGACACGCGCCGCGGCAGAAGAGACGCATGGAGACGAGCGTCCCGGACTCGCACCGCGACCTCCTCGACGCGCAGTTCGCGACGCTCGCGACGCTCGCGTCCGACGGCTCGCCGCAGCTGACGGAGGTCTGGTTCCTCCGCGACGGCGACGAGGTCAAGCTCTCGCTGAACACGAGCCGGGCGAAGACGAAGAACCTGCAGGCGCGGCCCCGGTGCAGCGTGCTGATCCTCGACGTCGCCAACCCCTACCGCTACCTCGAGCTGCGGGGACGCGCCCGCGTCGAGCCGGACGACGACTACGCGTTCGCCGACCGCGTCGGCGCGAAGTACGGCGCCGACCTGCGCGCGCACGACGCGCCGGGCGACGCGCGTGTCGTCGTGACGATCGAGCCGGAGAGGATCCACCCGGTCGACATGTCCGCCTGAGGCGGCGTCAGAGCAGCTCGGCGATCAGCGCGGCGGCCCGCGCCGCCCCGTCCGTCTCCACCGGCTCGTAGTCGACGTCGCGGCCGATCTCCTCGGCGATCGCGCGCGCGATCTCGGACGGCCCGTCGCGCTCGAAGTCCATGCACCGGCCCGCGCCGTACCGCTCCAGCCGGTGCCGCACGTGGAAGTTCTGCTCGAAGTGGTGGCGCAGCGGGAAGTAGAGGAACGGCCGCCGGTTCGCCGTCAGCTCCATCGCGGTCGTCAGCCCGCCCTGGACGACGGCGAGGTCGCACGCCGCGAGGTGCCGGTAGAGGTCGGGCACGTACGCCCGCACCTCGAGGCCCGGGTGTTGCGGCAGCGAGCGCGGGTCGATGCGCGGGCCGGCGACGACGACCATGCGCAGGTCGGGGACGCGCTCCCTCGCCTCCGGGAACGCCGCGATCACGCGCCGCAGCAGGTCGCCGCCGACGCCGGAGCCGCCGACCGTGACGAGGCACACCTGTTCGTCGTGCGCGTAGCCGAGCGCTGCGCGGTCGCCGAGCTCCGCGGGATCGAAGCCGGTCACGTAGCCGGCGAACGAGTAGTGCCGCTCCGTCCAGTCGCGGATCGCCGGCAGCCCGGCGCCGAACGACGCCGGCACGACGTCCTCCGCGTTGCCGACGAACACGGCGCGGTCGCGCAGCCGCGGGAACCGCTCCACGTGCTCGATCATCTCGGCGTTGTAGTCGGCGGTCAGGAACGCCTCGTGCGCGCCGCCGTCCTCCATCGGCAGCCAGCCGACGAAGTCGGTCAGCCACACGTACGCGGCCCGCTTCAGCTCCGGGTTCTCGTGCAGGAAGTGGTCGAGCTCCCACGCCTCGTCGCCGATCCAGAGGTCGTACTGCTCCTCGCGCACCAGGTCGTCGAAGACCATGAAGTTGGCGAGCAGGATCTCGTCCATCCGCCGGACCGCCTGGAAGCAGTGCAGGTCGTGCTCCGCCGACTCGCTCTCGATGTGGCTCGACTCGTTCGCGAGCAGCGCGCTCGCGGGATGGATCCGCTCGCCGCGCGCCTCGAGCGCCGCCGTCACCGGATGCTGCGCGAGCCAGTCGATCTCCAGGTCGGGATGGCGGCGCAGCTCGTCGGCGATCGCCGCGTCGCGCTGCGCGTGCCCTAGGCCGATCGGCGACGAGACGAAGAGCGCGCGCTTCCGCCGCGCGCGGCCGTGGACCCACTGCCGCGGCAGCGCCGGCGGCAGGAGGAAGTCGCGCAGCAGATGGTTGACCTTGACCGGGTCGCGCACGTGCGGCCCGTGACCGGAGCCCTCGAGCAGCACGAGCTCGCCGCCGGTCGCCTCGGCCAGCGCGATCCCCCGGCCGACGCCGGTGATCCGGTCGTCCGTCCCCTGGATCACCAGCACGGGGCAGCGCACGTCCGCGCACAGCGAGCGCACGCGCTCCGCGTCGCCCCACGCCTCCTGCGTCGCGATCAGCGTCTCCGGCGTCGTCTCGAGCCCCCAGCCGACGCAGTCCTCGATCGGCTTCGTCGAGTGCGGCTCCGGGAACATCTCCGCGAAGAAGAACTCGAGGAAGCCGCGGTAGTCGCGCAGCCAGGAGAAGCGGTTGTACCTCGCCCAGCCCTCGTCGACGTCGAGCTCCTCGTCGAACGGGTGCCGGGGTCGGCCCGCCGGGCCGGCCCCGAACGGGACGGCCGGGCAGACGAACACCGCCGCCTCGACGCGCTCCGGGTGCTCGGCCGCCAGCAGCAGCCCCCACTGCGCGCCCATCGAGAGGGAGACGAGCGCGGCCCGCTCCGTGCCGGTCGCGTCGAGTACGGCGAGCGCGTCGGCGGCGAACTCGGGCACGCCGTAGCCGGCCGGCGGGCGGTCGGAGCGGCCGTTGCCGCGCCCGTCGAACGCGACGACGCGGCAGTGCCGCGCGAGATACGGGATCTGCAGCTTCCAGTGCCGCGAATGGACGATCGACCACGTCGGCAGCAGCAGCACCGTCTGACGGCCGCTGCCGTAGACCTCGTAGTGGAGCCGGACGCCGTCCCGCTCGACGACGCCCTCCTCGTCCGGGTACCGCGCGCGCGTCTGCTCGACGCCCGGCCGCGTCAGCTCGACAGCCATCCGTCGATCCAGTCGAGGAGCGCGCGATGACCGGTCTCGATCCCGCCGAGCCGCTCGACGATGACGCCGAGATTGAACGTGACGACGAGCGAGACGAGCGCGTCGAGCGGCAGCGGGATCCCGAGCTCGCGGTGCGGCTCGCGGAACGCATCGGTCAGCACGCGCCGCCACTCGGCGTTCACGTCGGCGAGCCGACCGCGCACCTCCTCGTCGTTCCAGCCGAGCGCCTGCAGCTCGAGCCACGCCTTCTCGTAGGCGACGTCGTCGGCGACGAGATGGCGCATCGCCGTCCGCCACTTCTCCGCGAACGGCAGCTCGGAGCCGTAGAGCGCCCGCTGGCGCTCGAGCAGCCGCTCGGTGAACCGCTCCAGCGCCTGCACGAGCAGGTTCTCGACCGAGCCGAAGTAGTAGTGGACGAGCCCGTGGTTGACGCCCGCCTCCTCGGCGACGCGCCGCGTCGTCACGCCGGGGTAGCCGACGTCGACGAGCAGCCGCTCAGCCGCCTCGAGCAGCGCCTCCTCCGCCGAGACCGCCGTCTTCACCGCAGCCGCCAGATCGTGTTCGCGACCTTCCAGCCCTCGCCCGTCCGCACGAGGTGGACGAACTCGTCGTAGACGGCCGAGCGGACCCGCGCGCTCGCGATCTCGCCCCGCACCTCGTCGACCTCGATCTCGAGCGTCCGGTCGGCGCCGTCGGCGCGGCCCTCGCCCGCGGCCGCGAGCTCGAGCATCCGCTCGCGCGTCGTCGTCTGCAATCGCTCCTCGGCCCGGCGCTTGGCGAGGTCCGGATGGAGCGCACGGCCTATCCGGTCGACGTCGCCGTCGTACCAGCCCTCGAAGTAGTCGCGGACGACCGACTCGATCTCGTCTTTAGTCATTTGACTAAACGCGAGTATCGGCGTGCGTGCTCAGGCTGTCAAGCGAAGGACGCAGGCGTCGTGCGAGGAGCGCGCGATCCGCTCGCTCCGCAAGGGCTCGCCGTCGAGGCCGATCGTCGTCAGGTAGCCCCGGCCGAGCGCCGGCGTCACCACGTAGCCGTCGTCCTGCTGCACGTTGTACGAGCCGACGGGCACGGGGTTGGCGAGCAGCTGCCTCCCGTCGAGCGCGTGCACGTGCAGGCTGCCGCTCCAGCCGCTCGTCACGTAGGCGCGGGCGGCGTCGAACGTGACGTGCTGCGGCGGCCACGCGGCCGCGGGGGTGGCGGCGACGCGACCGGTGCGGAGGTCGTAGACGGCGAGGCTGCGGCCCTCGCCGCCCGTCACCCAGGCGTGCCGCCGGTCGGGAGCGAAGCCGACGTCGTGCGCGAGGAAGGGCGGCGCGAAGCGGTGCAGGAGCCGGGGCCGGAGCCCGGAGACGTCGACGACGGCGAGCTCGCGCGCCTTCGAGCCGAGCGCGATCCAGAGCCGCCGCGCGCCGTGGTCGAGCGACACGTGCCGCGCGAGCGGGCCGACCGGCTCGCGCGCGACGACGCGGCCCGCGGGCGCGTCGAGCAGCGCCACGTCGCCGCGGCGCGCGTCGGTGACGTAGGCGTGCCGCCCGTCCGGGTGCGCGGCGACGTAGCGCGGCTCGCCGAAGCCGCCGAGCACGTGCCGCACCGAGAGCGAGCGCGCGTCGAGCACGCTGACGAGCCCGAGCTCCGAGTGGCAGACGACCGCGAACGCGTCGCCGACGCGCTCGATGCTGCGCGGGTACGCGCGCGTCGGGATCCGCCGCAGCACCGTGCCGGTGTGCAGGTCGACGGCGACGACGTGCGACTCGAGGTCGGCGGTCGCGAGCGCGACCGTCCGCCTCTGCGCCAGGGCGAGCCGCGGGAAGGCGGCGACGGCGGCGGCGCCGACGAGGAACTCGCGCCGGTTCACACCGGGACTACGGGCGGCGGGCGCTCAGCGGTCCCGCACGCCGGCCGCGAGCTGCTGCGCCCGCTCGAGCGTCAGCTCCTTCCCCTCCAGCCGGTAGGTGATCGGGCCGCGCACCCAGACGAGCACGTTTCCGGCGAGGCGCGGCGGCAGTGGCGGCGCGAAGACCGCGTGCTGCTCGCCGGCGATCCAGACGCCGGGCGCGCCGCGCACGCGCACCGGGCGCACGTCGGTCGAGGTGGCGACGACCTTCTTCAGCACCGCCGGGCCGATGCCGGTGCGCAGCTCGGTCAGCACCACCGGGCCCGGCAGCAGCGCCGAGACGAGGGCGCCGGAGCGGTAGAGCTTCGCGTCGACGCCGAACGGCCGTCCGAGCAGGGCCTCCGCCTCCGCCGGGCCGACCGGGGTGCCGAGCGTCGAGGCGAGCGCCCGCTCCTGCGCCGGCGGCAGCGTCCGGACGCGCTCGATCGTCACGCCGCCGAGGTGCAGCACGCGCAGCAGCGCCGCCCGCGACTGCGGCACCGCGAACGCGACGCCGACCGCGACGGCCGCGGCGGCGAGCGCGAGCAGCCACGCCTGCCGCCGCGCGGGCCGGCGGAGGTCGAAGGCGGGCGTGGCGGGCCACTCGACGTCGAGCCTCGCGAGTGCGCGCTCGAGCTCAGTCATAGAGCTCCCGCAGCCGTTCGAGCGCACGCGACGTGCGCGACTTGACCGTCCCCGGCGCCACGTCGAGGGTGGCCGCCGTCTCCTGCTCGGAGAGGCCGAGCAGGTAGCGGCAGGCGAGCACCGCCTGCGCGTCCTCCGGCAGCGCGTGCAGCGCCTCGAGCAGCGCCTGCCGGTCGACGGGCTCGGCGGCGGCCGGCGGCGGCTCGTGCGCGGCCCGCAGCGCCAGCCGCAGCCGGCGTCCGGCGGTGCGGCGGCGGTTGCGCGCCTCGTTCGCGACGATGCGCAGCAGCCACGGGCGCACCGGCTCGCCGGCGCGGAAGCGGCCGAGCGCGCGCCACGCCTTCACGAGAGCGTCCTGGACGGCGTCCTCCGCCTCGGCGGCGCTGCCGGTGATCACGTATGCCAGCCTGAATGCCACGTCGAGATGGGGCCGGACCACGGCGGCGAAGGCGTCCTCCCCGCCCCGCTGCGCCGCCGCGACGAGCGCGACCTCGTCCACGGCCCCTCTATATCGCGCCGCTCACCTCAGCGCGACCGCCCAGGTCCGCCGGTCGATCGAGCGGTAGGTCGTGCCGTCGGGCCGCAGCACGAGCAGGCGGCCGCCGTCCAGCCGCAGCCGGTAGCCGGTGAGCGGGTTCTGCGACCCCGTCCACGCGAAGCCGACGCAATGCGCCACGCCCGCGACGGTGTCGAGCGCGTGCACAAAGGGGAACCCGCCGGGATTCGAGTAGAGCGTGTACACCCAGCGTCCGCTCCTCGTCTCCACGCGGGCCGCCGGCCAGCCCTGCATCACCCACGACGCCTGCGTCTTGTCGGCGATCCGGCCCGGGCGCAGCCGGTGCGCGCGCAGGTCGTACGCGCGGACGACGTAGTGCTGGAGGTCCTGCGAGCGATGCTCGATCAGGTAGAGCGTCCGCCCGTTCGGCGAGACGGCGTCGAACGCGAACGAGCCGCGCAGCCGCAGCCGCTCGCGCACGCGCAGGTCCGAGGTGCGGACGAGCGCGAAGCTCGTCGAGCTCTGGTTCGCCGTGCTCTGGAGGACGAACGTGCTGCCGTCGTGGAAGAGCCCGAGCGTCGTGTTGGTCGTGATCATCGTCGGGATCCCGAACGAGCCCGCGATCGTGCGGGAGCGAAGCATCGAGCCGCCCGCGCGCAGCGCGTCGAGCTGCGTGTTCACGCCGCTGTTCGCGGCGAGGTAGCGGACGGAGCCGTCGCGGGAGAGCAGCGTGCCGCCGCCCTGCAGCCCGTACGTGCCCGGGTAGGCGGCGAGCGCCGCGCCCGCGAGCGCGAGCGGCGCGAGCGCGGCGACGAGGAGGACGCGAAGTCTGGTCATGCGGCTACTACACCGCCCGGCGGCGATAGGTTCCGGGGATGCGACGCTCGAGCTCGCGGACGCGAACCAGGCGGAGTTCATCGACCGCGTCGAGGTCGGGCGGCGGGTGGCGGGACGCATCCGGCTCGCGTTCGAGGTCGACGACGCCGCGGCGGCGACGGAACGACTCGCCGCGCACGGCGCCGACGTCGTCGCGCCGCCGACGCGCACGCCGTGGAGCTCGGTGAACGCGCGGCTCGACGCACCGGCGCGGCTGCACATCACGCTGTTCGAAGAGCTGCCGTAAATCCGGTCGCGGCGACGCGCCGTAATGCGATTCGATGCTCCCCCGCATCGCACTCGGATCGATCGTCGCCGCAGGAGCGATCGCAGCGCTCGCCCAGGTCGGCGTCCTGTTCAACGGGAACGCGGCGACGGTCGATCCGACGACGCAGCGCGCCGACCGGCTCGTCGCCGAGGGCCGGAACGTCTTCCGCTACGACACGTTCGGCGACGAGGCGGTCTGGGGCGGAGTGCTGGGGCTGCACCGGGCGATCGAGGGCGCGAAGCTCGGCGGCGTCGGGCCCGGCGTCAGCCCGAAGACCGCGCTCGCGCTCGGCCTCAAGGTCGACTCGACGAAGATCCCGGCGAAGACGGCCGCCGCGATCAAGGCCGGCAAGGTGAACCTCGACGACCCGGCGGTGACGGTGTCGCTGCTGAAGCTGAACGCGGTCGTCGGCGTCAAGGGCTTCTTCGACAGGCAGGGGAAGCTCGACTCCGTCGGCATCACCTGCGCCGTCTGCCACTCGACGGTCGACGACTCGTTCGCGCCCGGGATCGGCCACCGCCTCGACGGCTGGCCGAACCAGGACCTGAACGTCGGCGCGATCGTCGCCGCGGCGCCGAACCTGCAGCCGCTCGAGGACGCGCTGCACGTCGACGAGGCGACGGTGAAGCAGGTCCTGCTCGGCTGGGGGCCAGGCTTCTTCAACGCGGAGCTCAACCTCGACGGCAAGGCGATCGGCCCGGACGGGACGCCGCACTCCGCCGCGACCCGGATCCCGAGCGCGTTCGGCAAGGACGGCCAGAACCTGCACACGTGGGAGGGCGGCTGGGGCTCGGTGACCTACTGGAACGCCTTCGTCGCCAATCTCGAGATGCACGGGACGGGCAACTTCCTCGACCCGCGCCTCGACGACGCGCAGAAGTTCCCGATCGCCGCCGCGGCGGGCTTCGGCCACACGAAGCCGTACGTCGGCGAGGGCGTCCTGCCCGCGCCGGCGCAGGCGCAGGCGCCCGACCGCGTCACGGAGGCGCTGCGCGCGCTCGACCTCTACCAGCACGCACTGCCCGCGCCGACGCCGCCGCCCGGCAGCTTCGACCCGGCCGCCGCGAAGCGCGGGAAGGCGGTCTTCGACGGCCCCGGCCGCTGCTCGTCCTGCCACATGGGCACGCTCGGCACCGCCCCCGGCTACAACGCCGTCAAGCCGGCGCAGATCTGCATCGACTCGTTCGCCGCCGACCGCGGCCCCGACGGGACGTACACGATCGCGCCGCTGCAGTCGCTCTTCACCCGCTCGAAGCGCGGCTTCTACCACGACGGCCGCTTCGCGACGCTGCTCGACGTGGTCGACCACTACGACTCCTGCTTCCACCTCGGCCTGTCGCCGCAGCAGAAGTCGGACCTCGTCCAGTACCTGAAGTCGCGGTAGTACAGTCGCCGCCGTGGAGGCGGTCGACGCGCTGCTGCGCAAGGGGATCCTCGTCGCGGCCGACGACCCGCGCGTGCGCCGCGTCGTCTCGCGGCACGGGATGCGGCTCGGCGGCTCGCGGTTCGTGGCGGGCGAGACGGTCGACGAGTGCGTGCGGGTGCTGCGCTCGCTGAACGAGCGCGGCCTGCACGCGAACACGACCCTGCTCGGCGAGGGCGTCCGGGACGAGGCGGCGGCGCGCGCCGTCACCGACACGTACGTCGCGCTCGTCGACCGGCTCGTCGACGAGCAGCTGCGCGCGAACGTCGCGCTCAAGCTGACGCACCTCGGGCTCGAGCTCGGCGAGGAGGTCGCGTACGCGAACGTCCGCCGCGCCGTCGAGCGCGCGCAGGAGCGCGACACCTTCATCCGGATCGACATGGAGCAGTCGAGCTTCGTCGACGCGACGCTGCGCACGTACCGGCGGCTGCGGGACGAGGGGTTCACCGCCGTCGGCACCGTCCTGCAGGCGTACCTGCACCGCACCGAGCAGGACCTCGAGCAGCTGCTGCCGCTGCAGCCGAACCTGCGGCTCGTCAAGGGCGCGTACCTGGAGCCGCCGGAGGTCGCGTACCCGCGGAAGGCGGACGTCGACGCAGCGTACGTCCGCCTGCTCGAGACGATGCTGCGGGGCGGCGGGCACACGGCGATCGCGACGCACGACGAGTCGATCATCGAGCACGCGATCCGGTTCGCCGACCGGCACGCCGTCCCGCGCGAGTCGTTCGAGTTCCAGATGCTCTACGGCGTGCGGCCGCAGCTGCAGCTCGAGCTCGCGGCGCGCGGCTACAAGGTGCTCGTCGCGACGCCGTACGGGCCGGAGTGGTACCCGTACCTGATGCGCCGGCTCGGCGAGCGGCCGGCGAACGCGCTCTTCCTGCTGCGCAACCTCGCGAAGCGCTAACGCAGCAGTGCGCGGTAGCGCTGCATGTCGGCGTGCGACCAGTCCGCGTGCGTCTGGTGCCGCCACGGCGCGTAGCGCTCGCGGTGGTACGGGCTCGAGAGGCTCTCGGCGTGGCCGATCACGTCGCGGAGCGGGATGTGGAAGCGGCGCATCAGCATCCGCGTCAGCGCGAGCGACGCCCGCATCTGCGCGCGGTCGTGCAGCACCTGCGCGTCGGAGACGCCGACGTGCTCGATCCCGATCGCCACGTAGTTCAGCCCGACCGTGTGCCGGCACATCACGTTCAGCGGCACGAGCTGGTAAACGGTGCCGTCGCGGTCGACCACGAAGTGCGCGCACGTCCCCGGCAGCTGCCCGAGCTCGGGATCGGGCGTGTTCGCGGCGAAGGTGTTCCAGGTCGCGGAGAACGAGTCGTTCGCCGTCACGTGCTCGACGATCACCTTCGGATGCAGCACCCACGAGTCGATCCCGTAGTGGAGCTTCGCGTAGCGCGCCGTCTCCGCCTTCCGCTGCGGCCCGAAGGGGATCGGCTTCCAGACGACGTGGAGCGCGGCGGCTGCGAGGGCGGCGGCGATCACCGCACCACGTATAGCCGCTCGCCGACCCGCTCGACGTCGAAGCGGGCCAGGAACGCCCGTGCGAAGGGGCGCCCCGGCTCGGCGAGCAGCGTCTCGGCGCCGAGCCGCGGCAGCAGCGAGGCGAGCTGGTCGGCGTTCCGCTGCTCGTAGAGGACGTCCGCGGCGAGCACGAGATCCCAGGGAGCCTCGCGCAGCAGCGGCTCCGGCGCGTCCCAGCGCACCACCTCCGACCGCAGCGCGACGCCGTTGCGCGCCGCGTTCGCCCGCAGCAGCGCGACCGCGTCCTCCGCCCAGTCGGTCGCGAGCACCTCGGCGCCCCGCAGCGCGGCCGCGAGCGACGGCAGCCCGAGCCCGGCGCCGAGCTCGAGCACGCGCCGCCCGCGCAGGTCGAGCGCGCCGACGTGCTCCGCCAGCTCGAGGCCGCTCGGCCACAGCTCGGCCCAGTAGGGCAGGAACTCGTCCGCGTCGAAGGCCGCCTCGTCGATCAGCTCCTCCGCGCTCGGCGGGCGCAGCAGCGTCAGCGTCCGGCCCGCCACCTCGATTGTTTCCTCGACCTGCACTCGGATAGCGTGACGACATGCGCTACCGGCAGCTCGGCTCCAGCGACCTGCAGGTCTCGGAGGTCTGCCTCGGCTCGTGGCTCACGTACGGCGGCGGCGTCGGCGACGAGCAGGCCGAGGCGTGCGTCGCCAAGGCGTTCGAGCTGGGAATCAACTTCATCGACACCGCGAACGTCTACGCGGCGGGCAAGGCGGAGGAGTTCCTCGGCGCGGTGCTCTCCGGCCGGCAGCGCGACTCGTACGTGCTCGCGACGAAGCTGTTCGGGAAGATGCCCGACGGCGGGCAGGGCCTGTCGCGCGAGCAGGTGCACACGCAGCTCGACGCGTCGCTGCGGCGGCTGCGCACCGACTACGTCGACCTCTACCAGTGCCACCGCTACGACTGGGACACGCCGCTCGAGGAGACGATGGAGGCGCTGACCGAGGTCGTGCGCGAGGGCAAGGTGCGCTACCTCGGGATCAGCGAGTGGCCGGCGGAGAAGATCGAGGCGGCGGTCTCCCTCCCGGGCGTGGAGAAGCTCGTCTCCAGCCAGCCCCAGTACTCGATCATCTGGCGCGGGCCCGAGCGCGACGTGATCCCCGTGTCGAAGGAGCACGGGATCTCGCAGATCGTCTGGTCGCCGCTCGCGCAGGGCGTGCTGACCGGCAAGTACCGGCCGGGCGAGCCGCCGCCGAAGGGCAGCCGCGCGACCTCGGAGTCTATGGGGACGTTCATGGACCGCTCGCGCGACCAGACGCTGCTCGAGCGCGTCCAGCAGCTCCGCCCGGTCGCGGACGAGCTCGGGATCACGCTCGCGCAGCTCGCGATCGCCTGGGTGCTGCGCGAGGAGAACGTCGCCTCGGCGATCATCGGCGCCTCGCGGCCGGAGCAGGTCGAGGACAACGCCGGCGCCGTCGGCGTCGAGCTCGACGCGGCGACGCTCGCCCGCATCGACGAGATCCTCGGAGACAGCGTCGAATGGGAAGGCCCGGCGTCGTAGAGCGGGACGTCGCGGTCGTGCTGTCGGGCGGCGCCGTCAACGGCGTTCTGATGGAGCTCGGCTTCCTGCAGCGCCTGCGCGCGAGCGCGCTCTGGCCGCGCATCGGCTGGATCTACGGAACCTCGGCCGGCGCGCTGAGCGGGACGATGGCGGCGCTCGACCGCCTCGACGAGCTGGAGGACTTCATGCTCCGCCTGCAGCCGGAGGAGACGTTCCGGCCGCACTCCCTCTGGCGGCTGCCGCTGCTCGGGTCGCACGACTACCGCCTGCCGGAGACGGTCGAGGAGCGGCTGGGCGACGTCGTCTCGCTGGCGCGGGACCTCGCCGCGTCGCCGATCGAGGTGACGGTGGTCGCGACCGACGTCAGCGAGGACGAGCACGGCTCCGGCCAGCACGCGTACGAGCTCGCGTACTCGTCGAGGACGACGCCGCCGGAAGAGATGGCGCAGGCGATCCTCGCCTCCGCCGCGATCAGCGCGCTCGTCCTGCCCCGGCGGGTCGGCGACCGGATCGCCACCGACGGCGCCTGGGTGCGCAACTTCCCGCTCGGGCACGCCTACGGGCAGCCCGGCGTGCAGCTGATCGTCAGCTTCCGCTACCTGCCGCGCTATCCGCGCATCGGCACGGAAGGCCTCGCGCGGCTGCGCCGCCGGCTCGAGCGCTTTCCGAAGGTGCCGCCGGTGCGGGCGCTCGTCGCCGAGCTGCGCGACGCGGAGGCGCGCGGCGAGCACGGCGAGCCGGCGCACTGGCCGGACATGATCGTGCGGCTGATGCGCGTCGCGATCCAGCAGAACACCGTGCTCGAGGAGCGCGTCGCGCGCGACAAGGACGAGGCGCTGCGGGCGCTCGAGGAGTTGCGCCGCGACGTCGACGCGATCGTCCGCCGCGAGGGCGGCCGCCGCGGCGGCCGCGTCGCCCGGGCGGTCGCCGAGCGCTTCGACTCCGCCCGGTTCCCCTTTCTCGGCGACCGCGCGATCCCGCGCATCGCCGTCCAGAGCACCGCCGGCGAGGTCTCGCTCGAGACGGGCCTCAGGAATCCGCAGCCCTGGACGGAGGAGGCGAAGCGGTCGCTGATCCGTCGCGGCTACGAGCTGCTCGACGGGCTGCTCGTCGAGGAGGCGGTGGCGTAGGGCACCACCTTGCCGGGGTTCATGATCCCGTTCGGGTCGAAGAGCTGCTTGATCCCCCGGTAGAGCTCCAGCAGGTCGCCGTGCTCGGCGGCGAGCGCCTCGAGCTTGCCGAGGCCGACGCCGTGCTCGCCGGTGCAGGTGCCGCCGCGTGCGAGCGCGTCCTCGACGACGCGCCGGTTCAGCTCCTTCGCCCGTGCGATCGAGTCGTCGTCGCCGGGGTCGAGCAGGAAGGCGACGTGGAAGTTGCCGTCGCCGACGTGCCCGACGATCCCGCCGCGCAGGTCGGTCTGCTCGAGCGACCGCCGCGCCGCCGCGATCGCGGCCGGCAGCTCGGAGACCGGCACGGCGACGTCGGTCGTCATTGCGCGCGAGCCGGGCGCGAGCGCGAGCGACGCCATCAGCGCGTTGTGCCGGAGCCCCCACATCCGCGACCGCTCGGTCGGGTCGGCGGCGGACTCGAAGGCCGTCGCGCCGGCGTCGGCCGTCAGCTCGCGGACGGTCTCGAGGTCGCCGGCGACGGCCGCCTCCGTCCCGCCGAGCTCGAGGAAGAGATACGGCGACACCGGGAAGTCGGCGCCGCCGAACGCGTTCAGGGCCGCGATCGTCAGCGCGTCGAGCAGCTCGCAGCGGGTCAGCTGCACGCCCGCCGCGATCAGCTGCGCCGCGGCGCCGCACGCCGCCTCGACGGACGGGAACGCGGCGCGCGCGACGACGACGTGCTCCGGGATCGGGTGCAGCCGCAGCGTCAGCTCGGTGACGACGCCGAGCGTGCCCTCCGAGCCGACGAGCAGCCCGGCGACGTGGTAGCCCGCGGACGTCTTCACCGCCCGCGAGCCGGCCCGGATCACGCGCCCGCCCGGGAGCACCGCCTCGAGCTCGAGCACGTGCGCGCGCATGCCGCCGTAGCGGACGGTGGTCGTCCCGCTCGCGTTCGTCGCCGCCATCCCGCCGAGCGTCGCGTCCGCGCCCGGGTCTACCGGGAACCAGAGCCCGCGCGGGCCCAGCTCCGCCTCCAGCTGCAGCCGCGTCACCCCCGCCTGCACCGTGGCGGTCAGGTCGTCCGGCCGCACCGCGAGCACCCGGTTCAGCCGCGTCAGGTCGAGGCTGATCCCGCCGCGCAGCGGGATCACGTGCCCCTCGAGGCTCGTGCCGGCCCCGAACGGCACCACCGGCACCCGCTCCCGGTCGGCGTAGGCGAGCACCGCCGCCACCTCCGCCGTCGACTCCGGGTAGACGACGACGTCCGGCCGGCCGGGCGGGTGGTACGAGAGGTCGGCTCCGTGCTGCTCGAGCGCCGACTCGCCGTCGTTGACCGCGACGAGCGGCGCGAGATCCGCCGCGAGCTCGCTCACGGGTGGAGCATAGAGCGGCGCCCTGTTCGGACCGGCGCGTCCCCGGGTAGCGGAGAACACGTGGACGAGGAGCTCGAGCGCTGCCTCGCCGACGCACGCGTGTGCGCCGACGCGTGCGAGGCGTACCTCGGCGGGCTGCCGGAGGGCTCTGCCGAGCTGCGGGACGCCGTCGACGCGCTCGCGGCGCCCGCCGCCGTCGCGCGCACGCTGGACGAGCTCGCCGACCAGCCGCGGCCGCTCGCGCTCGCCGCCGCGCGCCTGCTGCACGAGCTCGCGGCCGGCGCGGTCGACCGCGTCGACGGACGCTCCGAGCTCGCCGACGCGCTGCGCGCGGTCGCGGACTCGACCGCGCGCCTACTGGCTACGGCCGAATAGCACCGAGTCGGCGAGCCCGTACTCGACCGCCTCGTGCGGCTCGAGGAAGCGGTCGCGGTCGATGTCGCGCATCACCTGCTCGACGTCGCGGCCGGAGTGGCGCGCGATCACCTCAGCGTAGCGCCGCGTCAGCGCGAGGATCTCGCGGGCGGCGATCTGGATGTCGGCCGGCTGCCCGCTCGACGACGCGCGGCCCTGGTGGATCATCACCTTCGAGTTCGGCAGCACGTAGCGCTTGCCGGCCGCACCCGCCGCCAGCACGAGCGCGCCCGCCGACATCGCCATCCCGACGCAGTACGTCTGCACGTCCGGCTGCACGAACTGCATCGCGTCGTAGATCGCGAAGCCGGCGTAGGCGTCTCCGCCCGGCGAGTTGACGTACAGGCGGATGTCGGCGTCGGGGTCCTCCGCCTCGAGGAAGAGCAGCTGCGCGACGACCAGGTTCGCCGACGCCTCGCTCACCTCCGTGCCGAGGAAGACGATCCGCTCCCGCAGCAGCCGCGAGAAGATGTCGAACGAGCGCTCGAAGCGGCCGTCCGACTCGACGACCATCGGGACGAGCTGATTGATTACGCTACCCATAGGTTGCACATTATTACGCAACCACACGGTTGCACATCAAGGAGGTAGCGATGGAGGTCGAGCGCGAGGTGACGGTGCCGGCGCCGCCGGACGAGGTCTGGGAGTCGCTGACGGAGGCGGAGCGGCTCGAGGAGTGGTTCGCGAACGACGTCGAGCTCGACCCGCGCGAGGGCGGCCGCGGCGTCTTCCGCTGGGACGACGGCGACGAGCGCCGCGCGACGGTGCGCGAGCTCGACCCCGAACGCCGGCTCGTGCTCGACTGGGACGAGGGCGGCGCCGTCGCGATCGAGCTGGAGACGGTCGAGGACGGCACGCTCGTCCGCGTCGTCGAGACCGCGCCCCAGTTCGCCGCCGCGCTCGAGCTGCGGGTCGCGGCTCACGCCGCGAACGCGTGGGCAGCGGTCGCGTAGACGACGTCTTCGACGCGCTCGGCGATCCCGGACGGCGCTCGCTCGTCCGCGAGATCGCCGCGCGCGGCGACGCGACGGCGACGGAGCTCGCCGCCGAGCTGCCCGTGACGCGGCAGGCGGTGGCGAAGCAGCTCGCCGTGCTCGCCGAGGCGGGGCTCCTGCGCGCGACCCGCAGCGGACGCGAGACGCGCTACGCCGTCACGCCCGGGCCGCTGCGGGACGCGGTCGCGTGGATGGTCGAGGTCGGTGCGGCGTGGGACGAGCGCCTGGCGCGCCTCAGGGATACAGCAGCTCGCTGACCCAGCCGCTGCCGTTCCGGCGGAACCGCGTCCGGTCGTGCAGCCGGTCGTCGCGGTGCTGCCAGAACTCCCACTCCTCCGGCCGCAGCAGGAACCCGCCCCAGGAGGGCGGGCGCGCGGAAACCCGCAGCGCCGCCTCCGCCGCGGCGAGCTCGAGCTCCGCGCGCGAGCCGAGCACCGCGCTCTGCCGCGACGCCGCGGCGCTCGCGCGCGAGCCCTCCGGGCGGGTCGCCCAGTACGCGTCGGACTCCGCCGCCGGCAGCCGCTCCACCGGCCCCTCCACCCGCACCTGCCGCCCGGGCCAGTGGAAGAGCAGCGCGGCGCGCGGGTTCTCGGCCAGCTCGCGGCCCTTGCGGCTCTCGTAGTTCGTGAAGAAGACGAAGCCGCGCTCGTCCGCCTGCTTCAGCAGCACCATCCGGACCGAGGGCGCGCCGCCGGCGGTCGCGGTCGCGAGCGCCATCGCCGGCGGCACGTCGGCCGGCGCCTCGTCGGCCCAGGCGCGGAACCAGGAGAGCGGCTCGACGCTCAGCGCTCCCGCCCCCGGACGAGCCCGGTCGAGCCCGCGCTCACGAGATCAGCGACTGGCGCAGCGCGGTCGCGACGGCGTGGGTGCGCGTGTCGGCGTCGAGCTTCGCCATCGCCTTGCGCACGTGCGTCCGCACCGTCTCGCCCGAGATGCCGAGCTCGGCGCCGATCGCGTCGTTCGAGCGGCCGTCCGCGAGCAGCCGCAGCACCTCGCGCTCGCGCCGCGTCAGCGACGGCAGCTGCTCGGTCGTCGGCGCGCCGACGAGCACCCCGGCCAGCACCGGGTCGACGTACGCGTCGCCGGCGGCGACGCGCTCGACCGCGCGGACGAGGTCGTGCAGCGGCGCCTCCTTCAGCACGAACCCGCGCGCACCGACCTCGAGCGCGTCAGCGAGCAGCGCGCGGTCGCCGTGCGCCGTGTAGAAGACGAACGAGGTCTCGGGCGACGTGCGCGCCGCCTCGCGCGCGACGTCGAGCCCGGAGAGGTGCGGCATCCGCATGTCGACGAGCGCGACCGCCGGGCGCTCGTGCGCGATCACCGCGGCCGCCTCGCGTCCGTCGGCGGCGCGGCCGACGACGGTGAAGCCGTTGCGTCCGAGGATGTCGGCGACGGCCGTCAGCATCGCCGGATGGTCGTCCGCGACGACGACCGTGGCGCCACCGGACGAGTAGGCTGAAGCCGGTGTCTGCACTTCTGTCAACGCTACAGGAGCTCCCCGACGCCGAGCTCGTCCCGCTCGCCCGCCGCGCCGCCGTCGGCTCGCTCGCCGGCGGGATCGCCCACGACGCGGGCAACGCGCTCTTCGGCATCCTCGGGCTGCTCGAGCTCGCGACGCCCGGGCTGCCCGCCGACCCGGGGCGGCTCGAGCTGCTCCGCGCCGCCGCCGGCGACCTCGACGGGCAGCTGCGGCCGCTGCTCCGCTTCGTGCGCGAGGACCCGCTGCCCGGCCCCGGCGACCTCGCGGCCGCGACCCGCGAGGCGCTCGCGCTCTACCGTCACGGCGACCGCAAGGACCTCGCGCTCGAGGGGGCCGTCCCGGAGACGCCCGTGCCCGTCGCCGGCGCGCCGGCGGCGCTCGTCCAGGCCGCCGTCCACCTCCTGCTCGCGGCCGAGCCCGGCGCCGCGCTGCGGGTCGACGTCGCCGAGGGGCGGCTCGCCGTCGGGCCCGCGGGGCCCGCGGAGACGCTCGACACGGTCGCGGCCGCGCGGATCGCCGCGGCTGCGGGCGGCCGGCTCGCCCGGGAAGGCGACGCGCTCGTGCTCTCGCTGCCGCCGCAGTAGGCGGTTGCGGGGAACCCGCGACCGTGCTGCGCCAGGTTCCTGATGCCGCACCCGGGGAACCGCAGCGACCATTGCACCATGCATACCCAGACGCCTCTCGACGTGATCCTCCGCGACGGCACGACTCTACGCCTCCGCAGCCCCGAAGCCGGCGACGCCGACGACCTGCTGGCCTTCTTCGCCGACCTCTCCGAGCGCAGCCGCTTCCTCCGCTTCCACGGCTTCCCCGCGCTGACGCCGTCGCTCGTCGAGCCGGTGCTCGAGCCCGACTGGGAGGAGCGCGGCGCGTTCCTCGGCACGCTCGACGGCCGCATCGTCGCGATCGCCAACTACGCCCGCCTGCGCGACCGCCGCGCGGCGGAGGTCGCGTTCACCGTCGGCGACGACTTCCAGGGGCGCGGGATCGGCACGCGGCTGCTCGAGCAGCTCGCGAGCGCGGCCGGCGCCGTCGGGATCGAGGAGTTCGTCGCGGAGGTGCTGCCGGACAACCGCAACATGCTCGGCGTCTTCCGCGACGCCGGCTTCGACGTCGTCCGCGAGCTCGAGGGCGGCGAGATGGAGGTTCGCTTCCCGATCGCGCCGACGCTCCGCTACCGCGAGCAGGTCGAGGCGCGCGACCACACCGCCGTGCACGCGTCGCTGCGCCCCTTCTTCGAGCCGGCGACCGTCGCCGTGATCGGCGCGTCGCCGCGCCGCGGCTCGATCGGCGGCGAGCTCTTCCGCAACGTGCTCGACGCCGACTTCTCGGGTGCGGCCTATCCCGTCAACCGCGGCGGCGCCCCGGTCGCCGGCGTGCGCGGCTACACGCGGGTCGGCGAGATCCCGGAGCGGATCGAGCTCGCGGTGATCGCGCTGCCCGGCGAGCGGGTGCTCGACGCGGCGCGCGACGCGCTCGAGGCCGGCGTCCGCGCGCTCTGCGTCATCTCCGCCGGCTTCGCCGAGACGGGCGCCGCCGGCCGGGCGCGGCAGGACGAGCTGCTCGCGCTCGTGCGCGCGCACGGGGCCCGGCTCGTCGGCCCGAACTGCCTCGGCATCGCCTCCTCCGCCGTCCGCCTGAACGCGACGTTCGCGCCGCGCGCGTTCCCCGAGGGCTCGATCGGCTTCTCCTCGCAGAGCGGCGCGCTCGGGCTCGCGCTGCTCGAGCGCGCCGAGTCGCGCGGGCTCGGCCTCTCCGCCTTCGTCTCGATCGGCAACAAGGCCGACGTCTCCTCGAACGACCTGCTCGAGTGGTGGGAGGAGGACGGGCGGACGTCGCTCGTGATGCTCTACCTCGAGTCGTTCGGCAACCCGCGCGCGTTCGCGCGGATCGCACGGCGCGTTGCGCGGGCGAAGCCGATCCTCGCGATGAAGAGCGGCACGACGAGCGCAGGCCGCAAGGCGGCGAGCTCGCACACCGCCGCGCTCGCCGGCTCCGACGCGGCCGTCGACGCGCTCTTCCGGCAGGCCGGCGTGATCCGCTCGCGCACGCTCGACGAGCTCGTCGACGTCGCCGCGCTCCTCTCCGCGCAGCCGGTGCCGCGCGGCCGCCGCGTCGCCGTCCTCACGAACGCCGGCGGGCTCGGGATCCTCTGCGCCGACGCGTGCGACGCCGCCGGGCTCGAGCTCGCGACGCTCTCGGAGTCGACGCGCGAGCAGCTCGCCGCCGTGCTGCCCGCCGAGGCGAGCCTCGAGAACCCCGTCGACATGCTGGGCAGCGCCGACGACCAGTCCTACCGCGAAGCGCTGCCGCTCGTGCTCGCGGATCCCGGCGTCGACGCCGTGATCGTGCTCTTCGTGCCGGTCGTCGGCGTCGACGAGGACGCGGTCGGCGCGGCGATCAGCCGCGGCGCGCGCGACGCCGGCGAGAAGACCGTCCTCTGCACCTTCCTCTCCGCGAAGGGCGCGCCGGCGTCGCTGCGCGCCGCCGCGCCGGTGCCGGCGTTCTCGTACCCGGAGGCGGCGGCGCGGGCGCTCGGCCGTGCGGCGGAGCGGGGCGACTGGCTGCACCGGCCCGCCGGCGTCGTGCCGGAGCTCGAGCTCGACCGCGACGCCGCGCGCGCGCTCGTGCGGGAGACCGGCGACGCCTGGCTCGACCCGGCGCAGACGCGGACGCTGCTGACCGCGTACGGGCTGCCGGTCGTCCCCGAGCGGCTCGCGCCGACGCCGGAGGAGGCGGCCGCCGCGGCGGCGGAGATCGGCTTCCCGGTGGTGGTGAAGACGGCGGCGGCCGGCGCCCACAAGACGGAGTCCGGCGGCGTCGTGCTCGACCTCGGCGACGAGGAGGCCGTCCGCACGGCGGCGGCCCGCATCGGCGGCCCGGTGCTCGTGCAGAAGATGATCCGCGGCGGCGCCGAGCTGCTCGCGGGGGCCGTCCAGGATCCCGTCTTCGGGCCGCTCGTCGCATTCGGGCCGGGCGGCGTCTTCGCCGAGCTGATCGGCCAGGCGCAGTTCCGGCTCGCGCCGCTCACCGACCTCGACGCCCGCGAGCTCGTGCGGAACGGCAAGGCCGGCGAGCTCGTGCGCGGCTACCGGGGCGCGCCGCCGGCCGACGAGGACGCGCTCGTCGACCTGCTGCTGCGGCTCTCGCAGCTCGCCGAGGACCTGCCGGAGGTGGCCGAGCTCGACCTCAACCCGGTGCTCGCGCTGCCCGACGGCGCCGTCGCGGTGGACGCGCGCGTGCGCGTCGCGCGGCCGGAGCGGCGGCAGCGCGCGAAGTCGTGGTGAGAGCCGCCGCGGCCGTCGCGGCCGTGCTCGTGCTCGCGGGCTGCGGCGGCGCCCGGAGCGGGCGCGGCGGCCCGCCGCCGACCTCCGCCGAGACGACGTTCGTGCGCAGCTGCGGCGACTGCCACGCGCTCGCCGCCGCGGGCACCCACGGCAGCGCCGGCGGCGACCTCGACCGGCTGCGGCCGTCCGCGGCCGCCGTCCTGCGGGCGATCCGCACCGGGCCGGGCGCGATGCCGCGGGACCTCGTCGGCGGCGACGAGGCGCGGCTCGTCGCGAACTACGTCGCGCGCTCGGTCAGGCGCTGACTCCGGGGCTCGTCGGCGCCTCCGGGCGCCAGCGCCAGCCGCCGATCACGGGATCGTCCTCGCCGTGCGCGCGGGCGTACGCCCGCGCGCGCAGCCGCGCGTCCACCATCTCCTGCCGCAGGTGCGCGGCGCGGCCGGCGATCGAAGGCAGCCGGTCGATCACGTCGACGACGAGGTGGAAGCGGTCGAGGTCGTTCAGCATCACCATGTCGAACGGCGTCGTCGTCGTCCCCTCCTCCTTGTAGCCGCGCACGTGCAGGTTGTCGTGGTTCGTCCGCCGGTACGTGAGCCGGTGGATCAGCCACGGGTACCCGTGATACGCGAAGACGATCGGCCGGTCGGCCGTGAAGAGCGAGTCGAACTCGTCGTCGGAGAGGCCGTGCGGATGCTCGGTCTGCGGCTGCAGCCGCATCAGGTCGACGACGTTGACGACGCGCACCTTCACCTCCGGCAGCCGCTCGCGCAGGATCGACGCGGCCGCGAGGGTCTCGAGCGTCGGCACGTCGCCGCAGCACGCGAGCACGACGTCCGGCTCGGCGCCCTCGTCGCTCGACGCCCAGTCCCAGATCCCGATCCCGCGCGTGCAGTGCACGATCGCCTCGTCCATCGGCAGGAACTGCAGCGCCGGCTGCTTGCCGGCGACGATCACGTTCACGTAGTGCCGGCTGCGCAGGCAGTGGTCGGCCACCGAGAGCAGGCAGTTCGCGTCCGGCGGCAGGTAGACGCGGATGATCTCCGCCTTCTTGTTGACGACATGGTCGATGAAGCCCGGATCCTGGTGCGAGAAGCCGTTGTGGTCCTGCCGCCAGACGTGCGAGCTGAGCAGGTAGTTGAGCGACGCGATCGGCCGCCGCCACTCGATGTCGCGCGTCACCTTCAGCCACTTCGCGTGCTGGTTGAACATCGAGTCGACGATGTGGATGAACGCCTCGTAGCAGTTGAAGAGCCCGTGCCTGCCGGTGAGCAGGTAGCCCTCGAGCCAGCCCTGGCACTGGTGCTCGGAGAGCATCTCGATCACGCGGCCGCGCCGGCCGAGATGCTCGTCGAGCGGCTCGATGCGCGCCTCCCACTGCTTGTCGGTCACTTCCAGCACGGCGTCGAGCCGGTTGGACGCGGTCTCGTCGGGGCCGAAGATCCGGAACGTGCGCTCGTTGGCGCGGACGACGTCGGCGAGCCAGCCCCCGAGCACGCGCGTCGCCTCGGCCGTGCTCGCCGCCGGCTCGGCGACGTCGACCGCGTAGTCGCGGAAGTCCGGCAGGTCGAGGTCTCGCAGCACGAGGCCGCCGTTCGACTTCGGGTTGCCGCTCATCCGCCGTTCGCCCGCCGGCGGCAGCGCCGCCAACTCGGGGCGGAGCGCGCCCGCCTCGTCGAACAGCTCGTCCGGCCGGTAGCTGCGCAGCCACTCCTCCAGCTGGCGCCGGTGCTCCCCGTTCGTGCGCGTCTCGGCGAGCGGCACCTGGTGCGAGCGCCACGTGCCCTCCACCTGCACCCCGTCGACCTCGCGCGGGCCCGTCCAGCCCTTGGGCGTGCGGAAGACGAGCATCGCGCGCGGCTCGTCGAGCGCGCGGTCGAGCGTCTCGGCGAAGCGGCCGTGGATCGAGAGGTGGTCCTCGTCGTCGAAGCCGGCGGTGAACCAGACGGGCTCGTGGCCGTAGCCGCGCATCAGCGCCGACAGCTCGTCCTCGGGGATGCGCGCGAGCACCGTCGGGTTGGCGATCTTCCAGCCGTTCAGGTGCAGGATCGGCAGCACCCGGCCGTCGCCCTCGCCGACGAGCTTGTTCGAGTGCCAGCTCGTCGCGAGCGGCCCGGTCTCGGCCTCGCCGTCGCCGACCACGCATGCGACGAGCAGGTCGGGGTCGTCGAGCACGGCGCCGTACGCGTGCGAGAGGGCGTAGCCGAGCTCGCCGCCCTCGTGGATCGAGCCGGGCGTCTCCGGCGCCGCATGGCTCGGAATCCCGCCGGGGAACGAGAACTGCCGGAACAGGCGCCGGAGGCCCTCGACGTCGCGCGTCACGTGCGGGTACAGCTCCGTGTACGTCCCCTCGAGGTACGACTGCGCGACGACGGCAGGGCCTCCGTGCCCCGGGCCGGCGACGAAGATCGCGTCGAGGTCGCGCGCGCGGATCGCCCGGTTCAGGTGCGTGTAGAGGAAGTTGAGGCCGGGCGTGGTGCCCCAGTGCCCGAGCAGCCGCGGCTTCACGTGCTCCGGCGCGAGCGGCTCGCGCAGCAGCGGGTTGTCGAGCAGGTAGATCTGGCCGACGGAGAGGTAGTTGGCGGCGCGCCAGTACGCGTCGACCAGGCGAAGCTCGTCGTCGCTCATCCACAATCCCTTCTCGTGCGGGTGCTCGTCGTAAACGCGGGCTCGACGAGCCTCAAGCTGCATCTCGTCGAGGGCGGCGAGGCGCGGGAGGTCGACGAGCTCGTCGACGCCGACGCGGTCGGCCACCGGATCGTGCACGGCGGCTCGTTCGCCGAGGCGGAGCCGCTCGACGAGGCGGTCGAGCGCGAGATCGAGCGGCTGACGGTGCTCGCGCCTCTGCAGAACCGGCGCGCGCTCGAGGCGATCGCGCGCGTGCGCGAGCGGCTGCCGTTCGTCCCGCAGGTGGCGGTCTTCGACACAGCCTTCCACCGTACGCTTCCGGACGCCGCCGCGACGTACGCGATTCCACGGATCTGGCGCGAGCGGTACGGGATCCGGCGCGTCGGCTTCCACGGCATCTCCGTGCAATGGGCCGCGTCGCAGGTGCGCGTGCCGCGGCTCGTCGTCTGCCATCTCGGCGGCGGCTGCTCCGTCACCGCCGTGCGCGACGGGCGCTCGGTCGACACGACGATGGGCTTCACGCCGCTCGAGGGCGTCCCGATGGCGACGCGCTCCGGCACCGTCGACCCCGGCGCGCTCGTCTTCCTGCTGCGCGAGCGGCTCGTCACGGTCGAGCAGCTCGAGCATGCGCTCGAGCACGAGTCCGGGCTGGCGGGCCTCTCCGCCGGCGGCGGCGGCGACATCCGCGAGGCGAGCGCGCTCGCCGTCGACGTGTTCGTGCACCGCGTCGCCGCCGCCGTCGGGGCGATGGCGACGGCGTGCGGCGGCCTCGACGCGCTCGTCTTCACCGGCGGGATCGGCGAGCACGCGCACGACGTGCGCGAGCGGATCGTCGAGCGCGTCCGCTTCCTAGGCGGCTTCGACGTGCGCGTCGTGCCGGCCCGCGAGGAGCTCGTGATCGCGGCCGAGACCGAGCGGGTGCTCGGCTAGCTAGCTCGCTTCCGAGTCCTCGAGCAGGCCGTGCTGCAGCGCGTAGCGGACGAGCTCGGCGCGGGTGCCGAGCCGCAGCTTCTGCATGATGTGCGCCCGGTGCGTCTCCGCCGTGCGGACGGAGATGAAGAGCATCTTCGCGATCTCCTGGTTCGTGTGGCCGAGCGCGAGCAGCCGCAGCACCTCGCGCTCGCGGTCCGAGAGCGGGTCGGCGGCGGCGCGCGCCTGCTCCTCCGCCTCCGCCGCGGCGAGCCGTGCGCCCAGCGTCGGGTGCACGTAGCGGCCGCCGCCGGCGACGTCGCGGACGGCGGCGACGAGCTCCGCGTCCGCCGCCTCCTTGAGCAGGTAGCCGGTGGCGCCGGACGCGAACGCGGAGCGCACGTAGCTCGGGTCGTCGTGCATCGAGAGCACGAGCACCTTCGTCTCCGGCGACGCGCCCCCGATCTCGTCGAGCGCGTCCAGGCCGCTGCGGCCGGGCATCGTCACGTCGAGCAGGAGGACGTCGGGCTTGTGCAGCCGCGCGAGCCGGACGGCCGCGTCGGCGCTGCCGCCCTCGTCCTCGACGTGGATGTCCTCCTCCGCCTCCAGCAGCATCCGCAGGCCTGAGCGGACGACCGCGTGGTCGTCGACGATCACGACCGAGATCACGTCAGCGGCACCTCCGCGAGCAGCGTCGTCCCGGCGTCCTCCCCGGTCTCGATCGCGAGCCGGCCGCCGAGCAGCCCGACGCGCTCGCGCATCCCCACCAGTCCCAGCCCGTCCGCACGCGCCGAGGCTACATCGAAGCCGACGCCGTCGTCCTCGATCACCGCCGTCACCGAGCCGGGCCGGCGGGCGAGGACGATGCTCACGTGCGTCGCGCGCGCGTGCTTGACGATGTTCGTCAGCGCCTCCTGCACGATCCGGTAGAGCGCCGTCTCGACCTCCGGCGGCAGCCGCTCCGGCGGCAGCGACGGCTGCAGGTCGACGCCGATGCCGGTGCTCTCCCCGAACGTCGAGACGAGCCGCTCGAGCGCCGGCACCAGCCCGAAGTCGTCGAGCGCCGTCGGGCGGAGCTCGACCGCGAGCTGCCGCACGTCCTGGAGCGTCGAGCGCACGAGGTCGCGCAGCTCGCCGACCGCGGCCCGCCGCTGCTCCTCGCCGTCCGCCTCCTCGACCGTCTTCAGGCCGAGTAGGATCGACGTCAGCGCCTGGCCCGTCTCGTCGTGCAGCTCGCGCGCCAGCCGCCGCCGCTCCGACTCCTGGGCGGTGACGACACGCTGCAGCGCGTCGCGAGCGACGAGCCGCGAGAGCTCGACGGCGACGCTGACGCGTTGCGCGAACGCCTCGGCGAGACGGGCGTCCTCGGCCGTGAACCGGGGATCGAGGCCGAGCTTGTCGCGGGCGGTGATGACCCCGATCGACTCGCCGCGCAGCACGAGCGGGACGTACAGGCCCGTGTGCATCCCGAACGCGCGCGCGCTCTGCGGGTCGATCTCGGGGTCGTCGAGCGCGGAGTCGACGCGCTCGGTGCGCTGCCGCTCGAGCACGCGCATCGTCTTCGAGCGGCGCGGGATCTCCATGCCGACGAACTCGTCGCCGAGCGAGCCCGCCGCCGCCGCGATGCGCGCGCCCTCGCCGAACGGCAGCGCGATCGTCACCGCCTTCGCGCCGATCAGCCCGTGCAGCCGCTCGGCGACGAGCTGCAGCAGCCGGTCGAGGTCGAACTCCGTCACGAGCGCGTCGGCGACCTCGTTCAGCGACTCGAGCTGCGACGACCAGCGCGTCGCCGCCTCGTACAGGCGCGCGTTCTCGATCGCGACGGCGGCCTGCGAGGCGAGCATCAGCACCGCCTCCTCGTCGCCCGCCGTGAAGTCCTCGCCGTTCTCCTTCTCGGTCAGATAGAGGTTGCCGTAGGCGACGCCGCGCAGGGCGAGCGGCACGCCCAGGAACGTCCGCATCGGCGGATGGTTCGGCGGGAAGCCGACCGAGCGCGGGTCGGCCGCGAGCTCGTGCAGCCGCAGCGGCGTCGCGTCGCGGATCAGCACGCCGAGGATCCCCCGCCCCTGCGGCAGGTCGCCGATCGCGGCGCGCAGCTCGGCGTCGATCCCGGTCGTGATGAACCGTTCGAGGTACGCGCCGGACGGGTCGAGGACGCCGAGGGCGGCGTAGCGCGCCGAGGTCAGCTCGGCTGCGAGCTCGACGAGCTTCTGCAGGAGCGCGTCGAGCGAGAGCTCCGAGGTGAGCAGGATGCCCGCCTCGAGCAGCCTGCGCGTCCGGCCGACGACGGACTCCATCTAGACGAGCCGCGCGCGCAGATCTCCGGGGCGGAGCACGTCGTGGCCGAGCTCCGCGTCCGCCGGCACGAGCTCCCGCACCACGCGCAGGACGAGCGAAGCCTCGTCGCTGAACGGGCTGAGGATCTTGTTCCCCTTCAGGAGCGCCTTGCCGCGCGGGCCGGGATGGACGGCGAGGTCGCGCTCCGCGTAGCCCTTCTCGCGCAGCAGCGCGTTGGCGGTGGCGATCGGATCGTCCACGGCGGCGAGGCTATCCGAACAGATCGCGCTCGGGCGGGATCGGAATGTCGGTCGCGCGGCCGTCGCCGCGGACGTCGAGACCGCGCACGATCGTCACCGGGTTGCGATCGAGCTTGCCCGAGACGAGCTGCGCCGCGCCGGCGAGCTCGTCGGCCAGCGCGATCACGGTCGCCTTCAGCTCGTAGCCGATCGGGTCGTGCTCGCCGGTCAGCTCCTGCAGCACGGTGATGCCGGCGGCGCCGATCGCGACGTCGGTCGTGCCCTGCCGCCACGGGCGGCCGAACGAGTCGGTGACGAGCACGCCGACGTCGCGGCCCGAGCGCTCGCGCAGCGTCGCGCGCAGCCGGTCGGCGCTCCCGTCCGGGTCGAGCGGGAGCAGCACGAGCGTCCCGTCCTCCGGCGTGTTCGACTGGTCGACGCCGGCGGACGCGCAGATGAAGCCGTGCCGCGTCTCGCAGATGACGAGCGGCGCCCGCACGCGCACGACGCGGGCGGCCTCGCGCAGGATCCACTCGACCCGCCGCGGGTCGCCCTCGTCGCCGGCGATCTCGCGCGCCCGCGCGGACGGCTCGACGTCGTCCAGCCGCACGACCCGTCCTTCCACCTTCGAGATCGCCTTCTGAGCGACGACGACGACGTCGCCGTCCTGCAGCTCGGCGCGCTCGAGGACCAGCGCGGCGAGGTCGTCGCCCTCGCGCAGCTCGGGGATGCCCGGCAGCGGGAAGACGGAGAAGCCGCGCTCGACGCGCTTGACGAGCCGCGGCGGCTCGAGCGGGACGAAGCCGAGCTCCTCCAGGAGCGGGTCGGCCTGCAGCGTGTGCAGGTACTCGATCCCGTTCGCGGCGCACCACCCCTCCGCGGCGCGGACGAGCGCCGCCGGGTCGTCCCCCGTCACGTAGAGCTCCGCGGCGCGCGGCGCGGTGCGCCTCAGCGCGACCCGGCCGCCGTCGCCGTCCGCGGCGAAGACGACGTCCGCGTGCTCGCCGGCGACGGTCACGCGTGCACGGCTCCCAGCGCCGCCTCGGCGAGCCGGCGCCGCGCATCCGCGTCGCGCATCAGCGTCCGCGTCACGACGGCGCGGACGTCGCCGAGCCCGTCGAGGTCGTGCGCGTCGCTCTCGTCGATCACGAGCGCGTCGATCAGGCCGGCGTAGCAGCCGGCGACCTGCGCGGGCGAGGTGCCGCCGGCGAGCCTGGCGAGCATGCGGTCGGCGGGGCCCTTGACCGCGCGGCCGGCGATCAGCGGGCTGACGGCGACGCACGGGACGCGCCGCCGCTCCAGCGCCTCGCGGATCCCGGCGACGGCGAGGATCGGGCCGAGCGAGACGTACGGGTTGCTGGGGGCGAGCAGGATCAGGTCGGCGGCGGCGAGCGCCTCGAGCACGCCCGGCGCCGGCGTGGCCGCATCGGCGCCTTCGAAGCGGAGGCCGTCCACCTCGTCGCGGTGGCCGCGCGCGACGAACCACTCCTGGAAGGAGAGCTCGCCCGCCGCCGTCCGCACGAACGTGCGCAGGCGGTCGTCGGTGGCCGGGAGCAGCGCCGCCTCGATCCCGAGCCCGGCCGCGATCCGCCCGATCACCGCCGAGAGCGGCTCGCCCGCGCGCAGCGCCTGCGTGCGCACGAGATGCAGGCCGAGGTCGCGGTCGCCGAGCAGGAACCACGTCTCGCCGCCGAGCGCGGCGACGGTGCCGAGCGCCGACCACGACTCGTCGGCGCGCCCCCAGCCGCGCTGCTCGTCCGACAGGCCGGCGAGCGCATAGAGCACCGAGTCGAGGTCGGGGGAGACGTGCATCCCGAGCACCTCGAGGTCGTCGCCGACGTTGCCGACGACGGTGACGTCGCGCGGCGGCAGGACGTCGACGACGCCGCGCACGAACCGCGCGCCGCCGACGCCGCCGCAGAGCACGGCGACGTTCACGCTCCGTCCACCTGCGGCGGCAGGTTCGCGAGCGACACCTGCGAGCGCGGGCCGAGCCGTAGATGCAGCCGGCGCAGGTCGTCGACCGTGTCGACGTCGTCGGCGAGATTCGGGATCGCGACCGACACGGCGTCGAGGCCGAGGTCGCGCGCGTGGCCGAGGAAGCGGCGTGCGCTGCCGACGCCGTAGAGCGGCGCGAACGTCTCGGCGGCGGAGATGCTGAGCGCGTTCGTCGTCCCGTCCAGCGCCTCGACGAGCGCCATCCCGCCTGCCGGCGTCGCCGCGAGCAGCGCGCGCAGGTCGTCCGGCACCGCACACGGCACGTCGGAGTTGAGGATCAACGTCGCACCGGGCTCGACGTCCGCGAGCGCGGCGGAGACGGCGGCGGACTGGCCGCCGCCCGGGTCGTCGACGACGGTCGCGCCCGCGGTCTCGGCGAGCACCGCCCCGTCCGCGTCGCCGGTGACGACGCGCGTGTGGCCGACCGGCAGGCTGGCGGCGATCACGTCGCCGAGCATCGCGAGCGAGAGCTCGTGGCGCACGCGCCGCGACGAGTGCAGCCGCGTCTTCCCGGCCGAGCCCGCAAACGGAATGACAACCGTCGCCACGGGCACAAGGCTAGCCGCGTGGAGAACGCCGACATCGCGCTGACACTCGAGAGCTACGCGGCGCTGCTCGACCTCGCCGGCGCCGGCTACTACACGATTCGGGCCTACCGGCGGGCCGCCGAGCTCGTGCGCGAGACGCGGGCGCCGGTGGCGGAGCTCGTGCGCGCCGGCCGGGTGCGCGAGCTGCGCGGCATCGGCCCGGGGATCGAGCGCCGGCTGCAGGAGCTCGTCGCCACGGGCAGGATCGCCGAGCTGGAGGAGCTGGAGCGCGAGGTCGAGCCGCAGCTCGTCGCGCTCGCCCGGCTGCTCGGGCTCTCGGCGCAGCGGCTCGTCGCGATCGGCAAGGAGCTCGACCTCCGCACCGCCGACGAGCTCCGCGCGGCCGCGGCCGCCGGGCGGCTGCGCGAGGTGCGCGGGATCGGCCCGGAGACCGAGCGGAAGATTCTCGCCGGGCTCGGGCGGGAGCGGCCGCGCCGCCGGCGCGGGCTGCTCGCGAACCGGGCGCGGGCGCTCGCCGAGGCGGTCGCCGCGGAGCTCGACGCCGTCGTCGCGGGCGAGGTGCGGCGGCGGCGCGACCTCGTCTTCGAGCTGTCGGTGGTGACGACCGCGGCGGACGCGCTCGAGCGGCTCGAGTCGTCGCCGATCCTCGTCGCCGTCGTCGAGCGCGAGCCGTCCCGGGCGGTCGCGGTCACGGTCGAGGGGATTCCGGTGGAGGTCGTCGTCGCGCCGCCGGCGTCCCTCGGCACCGCGCTACTGCGTGCGACCGGCTCGGCGGAGTACGTCGCCTCGCTCGGGCCGCTGCCGGAGGCGGCGACCGAGGAGGAGGTCTACGCGCGGCTCGGGCTGCCGTGGGTGCCGCCGGAGCTCCGCGAGGCCCCGGTCGACGCCGTGCCGCGGCTCGTCGAGCTCGCAGACGTCCGCGGCGACCTGCACGCGCACACGACGTGGTCGGACGGGAAGGCGAGCGTGCTGGAGATGGCGGAGGCGGCGCGCGACCGCGGCTACGAGTACCTCGCGATCTGCGACCACACGCCGAACGTCCGCGTCGTGCCCGGCCTCGACGCGGACGCGCTGCGCCGGCAGGCGGAGGAGATCGCCGCGGTGAACGAGGCCGTCGCGCCCTTCCGCGTCCTGCGCGGGACGGAGTGCGACATCCGCCGCGACGGTGCGCTCGACCTGCCCGACGACGTGCTCGCCGAGCTCGACTGGGTGCAGCTGTCGCTGCACGCCGGGCAGCGGGAGGACGAGGAGCGGCTGACGCGCAAGGTCGTCGAAGCGATGCGCCATCCCGCCGTGCGCTGCCTGTCGCATCCGAAGGGGCGGATCATCAACCACCGGCCGCCGAACGCGCTCCGCCTCGACGCCGTGATCGAGGTCGCGCTCGAGACGGGCGTCGCGGTCGAGACGAACGGGCTGCCCGACCGGCTCGACCTGCGCGACGAGGAGGTGCGGCAGTGCGTCGAGGCCGGGGTGCCGGTCGTCTGCTCGACCGACGCGCACTCCGTGCGCGGGCTCGGGAACATGGAGCTGGCGGTGGCGACGGCTCGGCGCGGCTGGGCGACTGCGGGGGACGTGCTGAACACGCGGCCGCTGGCCGAGATACTGCGCAGGCGATGAAGAAGGCCGCGACGCGGGTGCTGCCGGGGCCGGCGTGGGCCGAGCTCGACGACGTCGTCGTCGGCGCCCGCCCCGACGCCGAGATCCTGATCGTGATGAACGAGCCGGTCGACTTCGACGCGTTCCCGCGGCTGCGGCTCGTCGCGAACTTCAGCGTCGGCTACGACCGGATCGACGTCGAAGCGTGCCGGCGCCGCGGGATCGCCGTCACGAACACGCCGGGCGTCCTCGACGCCGCGGTCGCCGACCTGACGTTCGCGCTGATCCTCGCGGTGCGGCGGCGCGTGGTCGAGGGCGACGCGCGCGTCCGCGCCGGCGGCTGGGGCGACCCGGGCTTCGTCGGCCGCGAGGTGAGCGGCGCGACGATCGCCGTCGTCGGCATGGGCCGGATCGGCGCCGCCGTCGCCCGCCGCGCCGAGGGATTCGACATGCGCGTCGTCGGCCTGAGCAGCCGCAGCGGCGACCTCGACGCGGCGCTGCGCGAGGCGGACGTCGTCTCGCTGCACACGCCGCTGAACGACGCGACGCGGGGCCTGATCTCGCGTGACCGGCTCGCGCTGCTGCGCGACGGCACGACGCTCGTCAACACCGCTCGCGGAGCCGTCGTCGACGAGGAGGCGCTGGTGGACGAGCTCGTCTCCGGACGGATCGACGCGGGCCTCGACGTGTTCGTGCACGAGCCGCACGTGCCGGAGCGGCTGCGCAGCCTGGCGAACGTCGTGCTGACGCCGCACATCGCCAGTGCGACGGTGGAGACGCGTGCGGCGATGACCCGCTGCGTGGTCGAGAACGTGCTGGCGTTCGAGCGGGGCGAGCCGTTGCCGACGCCCGTCGTCGCGCCGCACCCCTAGGGCGACGCCGCCTTCGTTTGCGCGAAACGTTGGGGAGCGGATTCGGGGCTCGCCTCGATGCCGGGCCGCGCGGGGCGCGGGAGACTCGCTGCGCAACGACATCGACAAAGGAGCATCGAGAATGCGCATGTCCCTGCTCGCCGTCGCGGCGGTCGTCGCGGCACTTGCGGCCGCCGGCGTCGCCGCCGCGGCGCCCGGCAACGGCGCCGGCGTGGTCGACACGACCGACTGCTACACGACGCCGTTCGGCAAGTACTGCACGACGCTGAAGACGGTCACGAACGCGACCACGACGCCGTCGGGCAACGTCTTGTACGTCACCAACGGGACGATGGAGTACACGATCGAGTTCGTCTTCGGCGGCAGCTACAGCCGCGTCAGCTCGCTCCATTCCCACTCGCTCTCGAAGGCGGGCGAGGTGCACGAGTCGAGCGACCACTACGAGGAGCAGACCGAGTACGTCTCCGGGACGTATCGCCTCTCGTGCGTGCAGTCGTACGACCTGCACTGGGCGAACGGGAGCCCGCAGATCATCCGCACCGAGCTGGAGTGCACGCCGGTCTGAGCGATACCCGCCGCGTACTTAGTACCCGTACGGAACTCGCACGGCATCGTCACGGAACCGTCACGTGGAAGGGCAAAGCGGCTGGAATCGCGGCTGCGGCCCGGCCGTGACGGTTTCGTGACGGTACTTAGTACCGGCCTAGTAGGCGCCGGGACGGCCCGCCGAGACCCAGTCGCGGACCTCGAACCAGTGGCTGCTGCGGAGCGCCTCCGCCACCTGGTCGTCGGTGTGCGCGGCGTAGAAGACGTTGTGGTCGAGGTCGCAGCAGACGGCGACGTCCGACAGCGCGACGGTCGGGATCTTCATCAGCGCGTCCGCCGGCAGCTGCGCCTCCGCGACCGTGTAGTGCTTGAACTGGAGCTCGGGCGCCAGCTCCATCAGCTCGGGCCAGTCGGGGCAGGTGCGAGAGCTCATGCCCGCTCCGGCACCGGCAAAGCCGGCGCCTCCGCTCCCTGGTCGCGTCCGTCGAGCCTACCGCTCACTCCTGCACCATCCTGTCCGAGCCGCTCGTCAAGGTGCGGTGGTGCTCTTGGCGCCCGCTCGGGGACGGCCACCTACGCTCGCTCTCCGAGAGCCAGTATGAGTCCCGCCGCTCTGAGCGGGCCGAGGGCCCTCGA
>DASSSR010000052.1:0-9731 GCA_035708345.1 Gaiellaceae bacterium | reverse complement strand
CTCCGGCACGTCGTGGAAGATCCCGACGCGGCCCTCCTGCTCGCGCTTGATCCTCTCCCAGTTCTCCTTGACGCGCTCGCCCGTGCGCGCCTCGACGTCCCCGAAGACGTGCGGGTGCCGGCGGACGAGCTTCTCGTGGATCAGCCGCGCCGCCTGCTCGAGGTCGCCCCGGCCGCGCTCCTGCAGCAGCAGCGCGAGGAAGTAGACCTGGAAGAGCAGGTCGCCGAGCTCGTCGAGCAGCTTCTCGTCGTCGCCGGCGAGCGCCGCGTCCGCAACCTCGTACGCCTCCTCGACCGTGTGCGGGACGATCGTGCGCTCGGTCTGCTCGCGGTCCCACGGGCAGTCGCGCCGCAGGCGCTCGGTCAGCGCCTGCAGCTCGACGAGGGCCTGCGCGAGGCTACTTATTTGTCGTCGTCGCGCCGGTCGTCGTGGACGTGGTCGTCGTCGCCGTCGGCTGGTAGCCGGCCTGGTAGCGGATCTCGTTCGAGAACTCCTTCTTCACGTCCGCCACCCACTTGTTCATGGCGTCCTGCTTCTTGGTGTTCTCGAGCTGCGACTTGATCGACGCCTTCACGTCCGAGAGCGGCGTCTGCTTCGCCGGCTTCACGGCCGAGAGCGGCTGGATGATGTGCCACCCGTACGTCGTGTGCACCGGCTTCGAGATCTCGTTCGTCTTGAGCGAGAACGCGGCCTTGTCGAACTCGGGCACGGTCTGGCCCTTCGACACGGTCAGCTTGCCGCCGTTCGCGGCCGATCCCGGATCCTTCGAGTACTTCTTCGCGAGCTTCGCGAAGTCCGCCCCGTTCTTCAGCTGCTGCTCGAGCTGGTCGGCGAGCTTCTTGCTGTTGACGAGGATGTGCCGGACGTCGCGGCTCGCGGCCTGCGTGTAGTCGGACTTGTGCTGGTTGTAGTACTTCTGGACGTCCGCGTTCGTGACCTTCACGTCCGACGTGATCTTCTTGTAGATCTTCTCGGACAGGATCTGCGCGTGCAGGTCGCTCTTGACCTGCGGCTCGGTCAGGCCCTGCGACTTCAGCTGCGCCTCGTACTTCTTCTGGCTGCCGCCGAAGTACTGCTGCTTGATCTGGCTCAGGCGCTGGTCGACGTCCTTCGTCGTGACGGTGACGCCGAGGTCCTTCGCCTTCTGCTCCAGCTCGGACTGCTGGACGAGGTATTGCATCGCCTGGTCCTGCAGCGACTTGTACTGCGTCGTGCCCGGCTTCGGGAACGGCGTCTTGCGCGCCGCGTACGTCCGCTTCGCGCCGGCGAGCAGCGTGTTGAACTGCTGCTTGGTGATCGTGTCGTGTCCGACCACGGCGACCGCGTCGGCGGGGACGGACTTGGTGCCGCCGCCGCCGCAGCCTGCGACGAGCACGGCGACGAAGACGAGCAGCAGGGCGACGAGCGAGAAGCGAAGTTTCATGAAGATCCCAAAGGTCGGAGGCGCAGGAACCGCCAGGGCTCAGGCCGCTTGGCGTGCGTCCAAGATAGCATCGACCAGCCGGATCGCCTGCGGAAATCCGTCCTGGCTCCTGAGAGTCACTTCGCGATTTCCGACGGTGTAGACCGCCGTGTGGATCCGGTCGCGCAGCTCCTTCAGCTCCCCGGAGCCGAGCACGAGCCGGCCGACGGTGGCCTTGCCGCCCCGGAAGACGAGGTAGTCGGCGCCGAGCCGCGCGAGCTTGATCTTCGCCTCCTGGATCGCGAACAGGTGCTCCACGGGCTCCGGCAGCGGGCCGTACCGGTCCTCGAGCGAGGCCTGCAGCTCGCGCAGCTCGTCCTCGGTCTCGGCGAGCGCCAGCCGGCGGTGGACGTCGATCCGCAGCGCCTCGGATCCGACGTACTGCTGCGGCACGTAGGCGTCGATCCGCGCGTCCACCCGCACCGGCCGCGCGGCGACGCGGCGCTGTCCCTGCAGCTCGGCGACGGCCTCGTTGAGCAGCTCGACGTAGAGCTCGAAGCCGACGGCGGCGACGTGGCCGGACTGCTCGGCGCCGAGCAGCTCGCCGGCGCCGCGGATCTCGAGGTCGCGCATCGCGATCGCGAAGCCGGCCCCGAGCTCGGTGTGGTCGGCGAGCGTCGAGAGCCGCGCCCGCGCCTCGGCCGTGAGCTCGTGGGCGTCGGGGTAGAAGAGGTACGCGTAGGCGGTGGCGTCGCTGCGGCCGACGCGGCCGCGGATCTGGTAGAGCTGGGAGAGGCCGAGCATGTCGGCCCGCTCGACGATCAGCGTGTTCGCCTGCGGAATGTCGAGGCCCGACTCGATGATCGTCGTCGAGACGAGCACGTCGGCGTCGCCGCGCAGGAACGCGTGCATCTTCTCCTCCAGCTCCTTCTCGCGCATCTGCCCGTGCGCGACGAGGAAGCGCAGGTCGGGGCAGAGCTGCTGCAGCTTCGCCGCAGCCTCCTCGATCGTCTCGACGCGGTTGTGCAGGTAGAAGGACTGGCCGTTCCGCTCGCGCTCGCGCTCGAGCGCGAGCTTGACGAGCTCGTCGTCGTACTCGCCGACGGTCGTGCGGATCGGCCGGCGGCCCTCCGGCGGCGTCTCGATGATCGAGATGTCGCGCATGCCCGCGAGCGACATGTGCAGCGTGCGCGGGATCGGCGTCGCGCTCAGCGTCAGCACGTCGACCTCGAGCCGCAGCGACTTCAGCAGCTCCTTCTGCGCGACGCCGAAGCGCTGCTCCTCGTCGAGGATGACGAGGCCGAGCTCCTTCGGGATCACGTCGCGCGAGAGCACGCGGTGCGTCCCGATCAGCACGTCGACCTTGCCCTCGGCGAAGTCCTTCAGGACCTGCTTCACCTCGCGCGGCGGGCGGAAGCGGGAGATCATCTCGACGCGGACGGGGAAGTCGCGGAAGCGGTCCCTAAACGTGTTCCAGTGCTGCTCGGCGAGGATCGTCGTCGGGGCGAGCATCAGCACCTGCTTGCCGTTGACGGCGACCGCGAAGGCGGCGCGGACGGCGACCTCCGTCTTGCCGAAGCCGACGTCGCCGCAGACGAGCCGGTCCATCGGCTGCGCGCTCTCGAGGTCCTCCTTCACCGCCTCGATCGCCTGCTCCTGGTCGGGCGTCTCGCGGTACGGGAACGACGCCTCGAGCTTCTGCAGCATCTCGTCGTCGAGGTCGTAGGCGATGCCCTCCCGCGTCTGCCGCTGCGCGTAGAGCGAGATCAGCTCGCCGGCGAGCTCCTGCACCGACTCGCGCGCGCGTGACTTGAGCAGCTCCCACGCCTTGCCGCCGAGCTTCGAGAGCGCGGGGCCCTTCGCGTCGGCGCCGATGTAGCGCGACACCTTGCCGAGCTGCTCGTGCGGGACGTAGACCTTGTCGTCGCCGCGGAAGCCGAGCAGCAGGTAGTCGCGCGTGACGCCCGCGACCTCCTTGGTCTCGAAGCCGAGCAGCTTCGCGACGCCGTGGTCCTCGTGGACGACGTAGTCGCCGGTGCGCAGGTCGGCGAAGCTCTGCAGCGCGCGGCCGCCGATGCGGCGCTCGCGCGGGACGCGGCGGCGGAAGACCTGGTGGTCCGGCAGCAGCACGAGCCCGAGGTCGCGCCAGACGAAGCCGCGCCGCGCGGGCGAGACCGCGAAGTGGAGCGCGGGCTCGTCGCCGAGCGCGTCGCCCGGCTGGAGCACGCGCGCGGCGATCCGCCGCAGCATCCCCTGCGTGCGCAGCGCCTCGCCCCGGTGCGGGAAGGCGACGACGACGCGCTGCCCGGCGCGGACGAGCTGCGCCAGCTCCGCCTCCGCCTCGGTCAGGCCGCGCGAGGCGATCGCGGGCCGCTGCGCCTCGAACGCGTACGGCTGCGCCTGCGGGAACGGGTCGAGCTCGCTCGCGCCCTCGACGTCCGGATGCTCGACGCCGTCCTCGTCCCAGATCTTCTCGACGTCGTCCGGCTGGAAGACGAAGTCGGGCGCCCGGTCGAGGATCGGCACGAGGTCGTCGGGGACGGGCGGCGGCTCCCCCTCCTCCGCAAGTAACAGGCTGTTACTTGGATCGACGAGGTCGAGGCGCCGCTCCGCGGCCGGGAAGATCGTGCACGCGTCGACGGGATGGAGGGCGCGCTGGGTGAAGGGCGAAAAGGCGCGGATCGACTCCACCTCGTCGCCGAAGAACTCGATCCGCAGCGGCTCGCGGCCGGTGGTCGGGAAGACGTCGATCAGGCCGCCGCGGACGGCGACCTGGCCGCGGTCGTCGACCCGCTCGACGCGGGCGTAGCCGGCGAGCGCGAGCTCCTCCGCCAGGCCCTCGACGCCCGTCTCGGCCCCCGCGCGCAGCTCGAGCGGCTGCGGGCGCTCGTCCGGCGGCGGGGCGAGCTCGGCGAGCCCCCGGGCCGAGGCGCAGATCAGGCCGCCGGCCGCGAGCACGTGCAGCGCGCGGGCGCGCTCGCCGACGAGGTGCGGCGGCGGCTCGAGGCCGGACTCCCACGAGACGCCGCGGCTCGGCAACGTCCCGACGACGTCGTCGCCCAGGAACCAGGCGACCGCCTCGGCGGTGTCGCGCGCGTCCACGTCCTCCGGGACGAGGCAGACGAGCGGCCGCCGCAGCCGCTCGTGCAGCGAGGCGAGCACGACGGGCAGCGCCGCCTCGCTGACGCGGGCGCGCTGCGGCAGGTCGGCGGCGAACTCGGCGAGCTTCTCGTGCTCGGCGAGCTCGGCGACGAAGGCGTGGAGTACCGGACGGTCCATGACGAACGCCGAAACCGCGCGGTTCCGGGCGGGTCATGGTACTCGCGGCGTGGGCTCGAGCCCGCGCTCCTCGGCTGCGAGCTCGTCCGGGTCGAGCGAGACCTGCTCGAGCCGCTCGGTCGCCTCGTCCAGCAGCTCGAGCAGCTGCTCCTGCTCCTCCGGCGTCAGCTCGCGCCGGCGGGCGCGCAGCGTCAACGCGGAGCCGCGGACCTGCATCAGCGGGTTCGCGAGCCTGTGGCGGACGAGCTGCTGGTAGTCGCGCAGCGCCCGCTCGTACTCCTGCGCGCGCAGCTTCGCCTCGTCGACCGCCAGCCGCAGGCCCGAGACGGTGCGCCGCAGGCCGAGCGCGAGCAGCACGAGCACGACGACGAGCACCCCGTCCGAGACGAGGTTCGCCGTCTCCGACTCGTGGTTCGTGAACGCGAAGAAGAGCCGCTCCGCGCCGCGCAGGCCGAAGTAGACCATCAGCACCGCGAGCCACGGGAACGCCCGGCCGAAGCGTCCGAGCTGCGGGAGCAGCGCGAGCGCGAGGCCGATGTCGAGGATCGCGACGACGAGGCTGAGCGTCTCCGAAGCGCTCACGCGCGCAACAGTATTTGCGGCGCCCTCACGGCTGTCCGCGACGCTCCGGCTCGTCGTGCACGGCTAGCGGCGCTGGTTGACGCGCGCCTGCGTGCGCTCGAGCCCGTCCGCGTCGAGCTGCTCGACGGCGTCGGCGGCGCGGGCGACGAGCGCCTCGGCGTCGTCGTGCGGCTCGAAGTCGGAGAGCACGTAGTCGGCGAGCGGGCGCGGGTCGCCGCGCTCGGGCCGGCCGACGCCGATCCGCAGCCGGAGGAAGTCCTGCGTCTTCAGGTGCTGCGCGATCGAGCGCAGCCCGTTGTGGCCGGCGAGCCCGCCGCCGAACTTCAGCTCGAGCCGGCCGAGGTCGAAGTCGCCCTCGTCGTGGACGACGAGCACGGCGTCCGGCGCCGCCTTGAAGAACTGCGCCGCGGCGCCGACGGCGCGGCCGGACTCGTTCATGTACGTCTCCGGCTTCAGCAGCGCGAGCTTGTGGCCTTCGAGCCGGATCTCCGCCAGCTGACCGCCGAACTTCGAGCGCCAGGAGCCGCCGTGCCGCCGCGCGAGCTCGTCCACGACCATGAAGCCCGCGTTGTGGCGGTTGCGCGCGTACTCGCGGCCGGGATTGCCGAGACCGACGACGAGCAGGTCCAGCGACGACCCCGCACGACGGGGCCAGAGCCGCACGGCGCGTTACCCCTCGACGGTGCCCTGCTCGCCCGCGGCGTCCGCCGCCGGCTCGGCCGGCGCCTCGGCGCCGCCCTCGGGCGTCTCGCCCTCGGTGTCCTCGGCGAGCGCCTCGGCCTCCTCGCCCTCGAGCAGCTCCTCGGGCGCGACCTCGCGCGTCGGCGCGGTCACCGTCGCGACGACCGTCTCCGGGTCGTCGAGGAACGTGACGCCCTCGCGCCCGGCGATGTCGGCGACGCGGAGCGTGCCGCCGAGCTCGAGCGCCGTCACGTCGACGTCGATGTGCTCCGGCACCTCGAGCGGCAGCGCCTCGACGCTGAGCTCGCGCAGCGGCTGCGAGAGCACGCCGCCCTCGCGCACGCCCGGCGCATCCTCGCCGCCGACGAGCGTCACGGAGACCGCGGCGTGGATCGGCTGGTCGAGGCGCACCTCCTGCAGGTCGACGTGCGTGACGTGGCCGCGCACCTTGTCCACCTGGTAGTCCTTGAGGATCGAGGCGTGCGAGGTGCCCTTGCCGTCGACCTGGACGTCGAGGATCGCGTGCAGGCCGGCGGACGTCGTCAGCGCCCGGCGGAGCTCCCGCTCCTCGACGCAGATCGAGATCGGCTCGTCGCGCCCGTAGAGGACGCCGGGCACGAGGCCCTGCTTGCGCAGCCGCCGCGATTCGGGCGAGCCGAGCTTCTCGCGGTGCGCGACGGTGAGCTTGATCCGTTCTCCGGCCATTTCGGCGGCGCAGTGTAGCGGACGCCAGGCAAGATCCCTGCGTGTTCGAGGAGCTCTTCGAGCGCTGGGACGGCGAGGAGGCGGTCGTCCGCTACGACCGCGAGAGCGGCGCGTGGATGTTCGTCTGCGTCCACTCGACCGTGCTCGGGCCGGCGGGCGGCGGCACGCGGATGCGTGTGTACCCGACGCCGCTCGAGGGGCTCGCGGACGCGATGCGGCTCTCGCAGGCGATGACGGTGAAGATGGCCGGCGCGAGCCTCGAGCGCGGCGGCGGCAAGGCGGTGCTGGCGGTGCCGGAGCTGCCGACCGGCGACGCGAGACGGCAGCTGCTGCTGCGCTACGGCGACCTCGTCGCGTCTCTCGGCGGCACGTACCGCACCGCCGGCGACATGAACATCTCCCCCGCCGACCTCGACGTCGTCCGGGAGCGGTGCGAGTGGGTGTACGGCACGACCGGCCGCGGTGGGAACAGCGCGCGCGGGACGGCGATCGCCGTGCACGCGGGACTGCAGGCGAGCGTCGAGCACGCGTTCGGCTCCGCCGACCTGCGCAGACGGCGCGTGCTCGTGCAGGGCGCAGGCGCGGTCGGCGCCGACCTGATCCGGCTGTTGCAGGACGACGGCGCCGACGTCCTCGTCTCCGACGTCGACGAGGACCGCGCCCGCGCGACCGGCGCGACCGTCGTCCCGCCCGCGGACGTCTACGACACCGAGTGCGACGTGTACTCGCCGTGCGCCGTCGGCGGGACGCTCGACGCCGGGACGATCGCGCGGCTGCGCTGCCGCGTCGTCGGCGGCTCGGCGAACAACCAGCTCGCGACGCCGGAGGACGCGCGCCGGCTCTACGAGCGGGGGATCCTCTACGCGCCCGACTTCATCATCAACGCGGGCGGTGTCATCCAGCTCGTCGGCCTCGAGGACCGCGGCTGGAGCGAGGAGGAGCTGCAGGAGAACCTGCGCGCCGTCGGCCACACGCTGCGCGAGATCTACGCGCGCGGCGGCGACCCCGCAGAGGCCGCCGACGCGCTCGCCGCGGAGCGCATCGCGCAGAAGCGCGATACGCACCGGGCCTGAGAACCGCCCGAGGGGCGGCGTGAATCAGTACGTCGCCGTGCGCCTGCTGAAGCCCCAGATCGCGCCGAGCACGAGGCCGAGGATGACCAGCACGACGCCGATCGCCATCAGGATCCAGCCGAGCGCAGGCAGAACCGTCAGCCAGAGGATGATCCCGATGACGAAGAGCAGAATGCCGAGACCGACCATTTCGCTTCCCTCCTTTCGCGTGTCCAGAGGAGAAACGGTCGAGTCGCAGGAACGGTTGCGCCTCTAGGACTCGTCGAGCCGGCCCGGGCGGGCGGCGGCGAAGCGCCACGCGAACCGCTCGGCCGGGACGACGTGCAGCCGCGCCGCCATGCACAGCGCCGCGATCGCGCCCGTGAGCACGTACGCGGCCGAGTCGTTGACGACGAGCGAGACCGCCGTCGCGACGACGAGCGCGTGCGCGACGTCCCGCTGGATCGTCGTCCGAGCCCGCGCGACGAGCACGACGAGCACGAGCACGAGGACGGCGGCGAGCGGCAGCACGAGCTGCCACTGCGCGATCGCAGGGCCGTAGGCGAGCGGGACGCGGTTGACGAGCACGCTGACGACGCCGCCGAGCCCGCCGCTGAAGGCGGAGCGCAGGTGGTCGGGCCCGCCGGCGTCCAGCCCTCGCTGGACGAGGACGACGACCGCGCCGCCGGCGGCGGCGAGCACGCTGACGAAGCCGCTCGCGCTCAGCGCGAACCGGCGCGCCGCGAGGAACGCGAGCGCGACGCCGAGCGCGATCGCGCCGCCGCCGTCCGCCCCGAGCGCGTTGTCGGTCATCACCGCGAGGAAGCAGAGCGCGGCTGCGGCGAAGCCGACCGCTCCGAACAGCCGCTGCGCGAGCACGCACGCCGCGAGCATCGGCGCCAGCAGCAGCGTCTCGAGCTGGTTGCCGATCCCCCAGAAACGCTGGTTCTGCGTCGGGCCGAGCGGCGTCACCGCGACCCAGTCCGGGTGCGCGACCATCGCGAGCGCGTAGAGGAGGACGACGCCGGCGCAGAGGAGCAGCACCACCCGCTCGTCGCGGCACCACCGCTCGAGCAGCAGCGCGCCGCCGACGGTCCCGACCGTCAGGACGGTGCAGATCGCGACCTCGCCGGCGACACCGGCGGCGCCGAGCGCGAGGTTCGTGCCGAGCGCCGCGGGCACGGCGAGCCCGGCCGCGCGCGGCCGGACGGCGGCGAGGAAGAGCAGCGCGCCGGCGACGATGAAGAGCGCCGGGAACTTGAGCCGGTTGTCGGCGTGGATGCGCGCGTCGAGCCGCGCGAGCGCCCCGACCGCGTCCCTCGACGGCGTCGAGCCGAGCGTCCCGAGCGTGTGTGCGAGCGCCGTCGGCGCGACGTCGACGATCGAGACGAGGCCCGGGATCCGCGTCGTGTCGGAGGTCAGCAGACCGTGGAAGCCGCCGCCGACGACGGCGATCCGGTAGCGCCGGTCGTTCGCGAGCGCGTCCCCCGGCCGCGGCAGCGTGACGACGATGATGTTGCCGCCGCTCGGCGCCCCGCTCGCGTGCGCCGCGCCGATCACGACCGGCCCGCCGGGATCGTGGCCGATCCGGGCGTTGACCTCCTGGCCGCGGATCAGCTCGTTCAGCGCGAGCGCGTGCGAGGTCGTCGGGCCGGGCCCGGGCACGAGCAGCCCGACGGCGCCGCGGCGGGCGAGCCGGGCGAACTCGGCCCGCGGCAGCCGGTCGAGGACCATGACCTTGAACCGCGGCGGAGCGGGCGAGGTGTGCGCGGCCGCCGGCCCCGCTGCGATCAGCAGCGCGAGCGCGCAGCCGGCGAGGAATGGCCACCGCTGGGCGAGCACCGACCTGATCTTCGCAAGCGGACGGCAGTTGCCGTCGCAGGGTCGGCTCAGAAGAGCTGGTTCTCGCCGCCGAAGATCGCCGAGACCGAGTCGTCGGCGAAGACGTTCAGGATCGTCTCGGCGAGCAGCTGGCCGACCGGCAGGACGGTCATGTTCCGGGGCATGGCCCGCGGGTCGATCGGCACGGT
>DASSSR010000051.1:0-5917 GCA_035708345.1 Gaiellaceae bacterium | reverse complement strand
TCGGGGCGGCTCTCGCTCGGGCCGACGATCGACCGCTTCGAGGAGGCGCTCGCCGAGAAGGTCGGCGCGCCGTACGCGGCGGCGGTGTCGTCGGGGACGGCGGGCCTGCACCTGCTCTGCGTCGCGGCCGGGATCCGCCCGGGCGACGAGGTGATCACGTCGCCGTACTCCTTCGCGGCGAGCGCGAACTGCTTCGTCTACGAGGGCGGCGTCCCCGTCTTCGCCGACGTCGACGCGCGCACGCTGAACATGGACCCCGACGCGGTGCGGGCGGCGGTGACCGCGCGGACGAAGGCGATCGTCGCGGTCGACATCTACGGGCGTCCGTGCGAGCTCGACGAGCTGCGCGCGATCGCCGACGAGCACGGGCTCGCGCTGATCGAGGACGCGTGCGAGGCGCTGGGCGCGCGCTACAAGGGCGCGCCGCTCGGCTCGCACGGGCCGAGCGCGGTCTTCGCCTTCTACCCGAACAAGCAGCTGACGACGGGGGAGGGCGGCGTCGTCGTCACCCACTCCGAGGAGGAGTGGCGGCTGCTCCGCTCGCTGCGCAACCAAGGCCGCGGCGACGCCGGCGGCTGGCTCGAGCACGTCCGGCTCGGCTTCAACTACCGGATGAGCGACGTCACCGCCGCGCTCGGGATCGGGCAGGTGGAGAAGCTGGACGAGATCCTCGGGCTGCGCGCGGCGGTCGCCGCGCGCTACGACGAGTTGCTGCGCGGGATCGACGGCGTCGAGCTCCCGCTCGCAGACGACGACGAGCACGTGCGCTCGTGGTTCGTGTACGTGGTCGCGCTGCCGGACAACGCGGCGCGCGAGCGCGTGATCGCGGCGCTCGAGCGCGAGCGGATCGGCTTCAACCGCTACCTCCCCTCGATCCACCTGCAGCCGTACATGCGCGAGCGCTACGGCTTCCGCAAGGGCATGTGCCCGGTCTCGGAGGACCTGAGCGCGCGGACGCTCGCGCTCCCGTTCTTCACCGGCCTCGAGCGCGACGCGCAGGAGCGCGTCGCCGAGGTGCTCGCCGGCGCGCTGTGAAGCTCGTCTCGCTGCACCGCGTCGAGTCGTTCACGACGAAGGACGGCTCCGAGATCCGGGAGCTGCACCACTCCGAGGCGCAGAGCCTCGCGGAGGCGACGCTCGAGCCCGACCAGGCGACGCAGCGGCACCACCACCGCCGCTCCGAGGAGATCTACTTCGTGCTGAAGGGGTCCGGCGACATGGAGGTCGACGGCGAGCACAAGCGCGTCGCGGTCGGCGACGCGGTGCTGATCCCGGCCGGCGCGTGGCACTCGCTGCACAACAACGGGACGAGCGAGCTGCGCATCCTCTGCTGCTGCTCGCCGCCGTACTCGCACGACGACACATACTTCGAGTAGTGGCGGCGCACATGGTCTTCCTCGGGTTCGGCAAGTGGGCGCGCGCCGACAAGATCTACGCGCTCGAGCCGCTCGCCGCCGGCGAGCGCGGCCACGGCCGCCGCACGCGTGTCTGGGTCGAGGGCGTCCCCGACCCGATCGTCGCCTCGCGCACCGAGCGGACGATCCTCGCCGACATGGGCCAGGACGCCGCGCAGGCGATGACCCCGGTGCTGGACGACGCGCTCGACCTCGCGGAGCGGCTCGCGACCGCGGTCGAGCAGGGCCGCGTCGACCTCGGCGATCTCGGCCGCCGCGCCCGCCGCGTGCTCGAGAAGACGGCGCGCCCGGCGGAGCCGGAACAGCTCTTCTGAGCCGTTAGTGCTGCGCAGGCTCGCGCTCGACCTGTCGCCGCTGCGCACGTCGGCGGACTTCCGCCGGCTCTGGCTCGGACAGTCCGTCTCGTTCCTCGGCAGCGAGATCGGCCTCGTCACCGTCTCGTTCCAGGTCTACCGGCTGACCGGCTCCAATCTGCAGGTCGGCCTGCTCTCGCTCGCGCAACTGGTGCCGCTGCTGACGCTGACGATCCTCGGCGGCTCGTTCGCGGACGGGTTCGACCGGCGGCGGCTGATGCTGTGGCAGCAGGGCGGGATGATCGTCGGGACGGCCTTCACCGTCGTCAACGCGGCGCTCCCGCACCCGCAGGTGTGGCCGTGCTACGCGGCGATGGCGATCGCCTCCGGTGCCTACTCGTTCGGCGTCGGCGCGCAGAACGCGCTGATCCCGCGCATCGTCGGCGACGACCAGCTCATTGCGGCGAACAACCTGAACAACCTGATCGGCAGCTTCGGCGCCGTCGCCGGGCCGGCGCTCGCCGGCGTCCTGATCGGGACGGTCGGGGTGCTGCCCGCGTACTGCATCGACACCGCGACATTCTTCGCGACGTTCGTGGCCGTCTGGCTGCTGCCGCCGCTCGTGCCGGAGGGCGGCGAGGACGCGCGGCCGAGCCTGCGCTCGGTCGTCGAGGGCTTCCGCTTCGCGCGCCGGAGCCCGGTGATCCTCGGCTTCATGCTCGTCGACACGAACGCGATGATCTTCGGCATGCCGACCGCGCTCTTCCCCGCGATCGCCACGCACCGCTACCACCACGCGAGCTACGTCGGCTACCTCTTCGCCGCGACCGCGGCGGGCGCGCTCGTCTTCTCCGCGCTCGGCGGCTGGGTCGAGCACGTCCGCCGGCAGGGGCTCGTGGTCGTCGTCGCGGCGGCCGCGTGGGGCGCGTGCATCGCCGGTTTCGGCCTCGCGACGCAGCTCTGGCTCGCGCTCCTGCTGCTCGCGCTCGCCGGCGGCGCCGACCTGATCAGCGCCGTCCTGCGCGGGACGATGCTGCTCGAGCTGACGCCCGACGCCATGCGCGGACGCGTGATCGGGATCGAGTTCGCGCAGGTCGCGAGCGCGCCCTCGCTCGGCAACCTCGAGGCGGGCGCGCTCGCCTCCGCCACGAGCGTCCGCACGTCGGTCGTCTCCGGCGGCATCGCCTGCGTCGTCGGCTGCGCGGTGCTCGCGGCCGCGTTTCCCGCCCTGCTCAGGTACAGACGTGGCCGACCGGCTCCGGCGTGACTTCTTCGCCCGCTCCGTGCACGAGGTGGCGCCGGAGCTGATCGGGGCGACGCTGCTCGTCGACGGCGTCGGCGGCACGGTCGTCGAGGTCGAGGCCTACGACCAGGAGGATCCGGCGAGCCACGGCTTCCGCGGCCCGACGCCGCGGAACGCGGCGATGTTCGGTCCGCCCGGGCGCGCGTACGTCTACCGCTCGTACGGGATCCACTGGTGCCTGAACCTCGTCTGCGACGTCGAGGGCCGCGCCGAGGCGGTCCTGATCCGTGCGCTCGAGCCGACGCACGGGCTCGACGTCATGCGCGCCCGGCGCGGCCTCGACGACCCGCGGGCGCTCTGCTCCGGCCCCGGCAAGCTCTGCGAGGCGCTGGGCGTCACCCGGGCGCACGACGGCCTCTCCCTCGACGCGCCGCCGTTCGAGCTGCGCGCCCGCGCGCACGAGCCGGAGGTCGCGACCGGGCCGCGGATCGGGATCACGCGCGCGGCGGAGCTGCCGTGGCGCTACGGCCTCGCCGGCTCGCGCTTCCTCAGCCGGCCGATCCGACGGTGATCCGCACCGTCATCCCCGGCGCCGCCGCGGCGCCGGCGGACGGCCGCTGCTCGAGCACGCGCCCGGCCGTGCCCTTCGCGTAGCGGACGTCGACGTTCAGCTTCCGCTCCGCGAGCCGCGACTTCGCGAGCGGCAGGTCGAGCCCGACGATCTTCGGCACCGTGCCGTGCAGCGGCTTCGCCAGCACGAGCGTGACGCGGCCGTAGGACGAGAGGGTCCCGCTCGCCGGGAACTGCTTCAGCACGACGCCGGGCCGCTCGCCGGGCGCCGCCGGCTTGTAGATCAGCTGCGCCGTCAGCGGCTGCGCCCGCAGCCGCCCGCGCGCGCGCGAGACGCTCAGCCCGACCACGTTCGGCACCTCGACCTCGTCGTGCTTGCAGTCGGCCGTCTTCGCCGGGCCGTCGCCGCTGAAGTAGACGAGGTAGCTCGTGTCGCTGCACAGCCCGTTGTCCCGCTCGATGCGGCCGTCGCGGTAGGTGACGCGCTCGGGCGTCGTCGAGAGGTACGGGGGAGAGGGGAACGGCTGCGGCTGCGCGCCGATCCGCTTCAGCGCCGCCTGCATGAACGACTTCCAGATCAGCGCCGGGAAGGTGCCGCCGGCGACCGGCCCGCCGTGGTACTCGGTCAGCATCGGCCGCAGCCGGTCGGGATAGCCGACCCAGACGGCGGTGACGAGCTGCGGCGTGTAGCCGACGAACCAGGCGTCGCCGTAGTTCTCCGTCGTGCCCGTCTTGCCGGCGACGGTGTAGCCGGGCAGCGCCGCGTTCCGGCCGGTCCCGCTCGTGACGACGCCCTCGAGCATGTGCGTGAGGATCTCGTCCTGCGCCGAGGAGAGCACCTGCCTGCGCACGGGCGCGTTCCGGTAGAGGGGCTTCCCGTCGACCCCGTCGATCTGCGTGATCACGCGCGGGTTGTCGCCGAAGACCTTCCCGTCGACGCGGTAGCCGCCGTTCGCGAACGTCCCGTACGCGCGCGCCATCTCGAGCGGGTTGACGATCTGGGTGCCGAGCCCGATCGAGAACACCGGGTCGAGGTGGCCCGTGATGCCCATCCGGTGCGCCGTCGCGACGACGTTCGCCGGGCCGACGACCTTCGTCAGCTGCGCGAAGACGGAGTTGTCCGAGGCGGAGATCGCCTTGTTCAGGTCGATCGTGCCGAGGTACTCGCCCTCGTAGTTGTTGACCGGCCAGTACTTGTCGCCGAGGAAGATCGAGATCGGCTTCGAGACGAACGTCGTCTGCGGCGCGATCCCCTGTCGCAGCGCCGTCGCGAGCACGAACGGCTTGAAGGAGGAGCCCGGCTGCCGCTCGCCCTGCACCGCGAGGTTGAACTGGCTCGCGTGGAAGTTGCGGCCGCCGTACATCGCGAGCACGGCGCCGTTCGTCGGGTCGAGCGCGACGAGCGCCGCCTGCGGGCCGTCCGGGCTCGGCAGCCACTTGTCGATCGCGTCGCGCGCGAGCCGCTGCAGGCCGAGGTCGATCGTCGTGTGCACCCGGAAGCCGCGGCCGTACACGAGCTTCGAGCTCTTGAAGTGGGCGAGCAGCTGCTGCTTGACGTACTCGCCGAAGTACGGCGCCTGGCCGACGACGCCGGAGAGGTGGACGTCCTGCGGCCGCGGCATCCTCGTGCGCATCGCCGTCCGGAACTGCTTCGCGTCGATGATCCGCTGCTGCAGCATCAGGCGCAGCACGGTCGTGCGCCGCTCCTCCGCCGCGCGCGGGTGCGCGACCGGGTCGTACCGGCTCGGGTCCTTCGGGATGCCTGCCAGCAGCGCCGCCTGCGCGAGCGTCAGCTTGCGCGCGCCGTGCCCGAAGTACGTCCGGGCGGCGCGCTCGATCCCGTAGGCGCCGTTGCCGAAGTAGATCGTGTTCAGGTACGCGGTGAGGATCCGGTCCTTCGTCCAGCTGTGGGCGCCGGCCTCGAGCTCGTGCGCGAGCACCGCCTCCTTCAGCTTCCGCGTGATCGACTTCTGGCTGCCGACGAGCTCGTTCTTGACGAACTGCTGCGTGATCGTCGACCCGCCCTGCACGGCGCTCTCGTGCCGGATGTCCGCCCAGAGGGCGCGGAGCATGCCGCGCAGGTCGATGCCCCGGTGCTCGTAGAAGCGGCGGTCCTCGACCGCGACGATCGCCTGCTTGATCCACGGCGAGATCTGGTCGCTCCTGACGAGGACGCGGCTCTCGCTGCCGCGCAGGACGGCGAGGATCGTGTGGCCGTCCGCCGCGTAGACGTAGCCGTCCACCTGCTGCTGCGGCTGGCGGGCCGGGTCGAGCCCCTGGAGCTGCTCGCCGACGGCGACGACGACGCCGTACGAGAACGCCGTCAGGGCGAGCACGAGGAGGACGGCGAGCAGCGCGAGCAGGCGAAGCTTGCGGATCCGGCGCCTGCGCCGCGG
>DASSSR010000050.1:0-19000 GCA_035708345.1 Gaiellaceae bacterium | reverse complement strand
AGGCGTCGCCGCCCGGCATGTTCTCGGCGGCGGCGAGCAGGGCGATCGCCCGCACGGGCAGCTTCAGCGCGGCGATCGCGCCGATGCCGTGCAGCGTGCCGGCGCCGCCGGCCATGTCGCCCTTCATGTCCTCCATCTTCGCGCCGGGCTTGAGCGAGATCCCGCCGGTGTCGAAGGTGATCGACTTGCCGACGAAACCGAGCACGATCCCGTCGCGCGCCTCCGGCGGCTCGTAGCGCAGCACGATCAGCCGCGGCTCGTTGCGGCTGCCCCGGCCGACGGCGGTGAGCGCGCCCATGCCGAGCTCGTCCAGCTCGCGCGTCGCGAGCACGTCGCAGGTCAGGTGCTCGTGCTCGCGCGCCAGCTCCTTCGCCTTCTCGCCGAGCACGTGCGGGGTGAGCTCGTTCGGCGGCATGTTCGCGAGGTCGCGCGCGCGGTTGGCGCGCTCGGCGAGCAGCGCCGCGCGCTCGGCCGCCTCCTGCACCTCCTGCTCGGCGAAGGCGATCCGGTCGACGGCGCGGGGAGCCCGCTCCGGCTCCTGCGTCTTCCAGGCGCCGGGGGAGTAGCCGCCGAGGACGGTGCCCTCGACGAGCGCCGCCGCCTGCTCCGCGAGCGGCACCGGCAGCGACGGGTCGAGCCGCCAGGCGAGGCTGCCGCCGACGCGGGCCAGCGCCTGGGCGGCGGCGCCGGCGGCCGTGCGCAGCCGCTCGGCGTCGACCTGCCCGCGCGGGCCGAGCCCGGCGGCGACGATTCGCGGGCTGCCGTGGACGACGAGCGCCTCGGCGCGGTCGCCGCGCAGCTCGCCGCTCTCGAGCAGCGGCGCGAGCCGGTCGCGGAGGCCGGCGTCGAGCCCGTCCGGCAGTCCGCGGGCGACGAGCACGCCGACGGTGTCGGCGTCCCCGGTGATCTCGATCGGCACCGCAGTCACTGGCGGCGCGATGCTATCTACAGTTGCCGCCTGAATCGCCGTTCAACGACGAAGGAGCCGAAGATGGCCGAGTCCGTGCAGGAGTTCTTCCAGAACCTCCCGTCGCGCGCCGACACCTCCAAGACCACCGGGATGAGCAACTCGTACCTCTTCGACATCGAGGGCGCCGGCCGGTGGAAGGTGGACGTCGACGACGGCAAGGTCAGCGTCTCCGAGGGCGACGGCGACGCCGACGCGACGATCCAGGCCTCGCAGGAGGTCTTCCAGAAGATCATCGCCGGCGAGCAGAACCCGACGAGCGCCTACATGACGGGCAAGCTGAAGATCAAGGGCGACATGGGCGCGGCCATGAAGCTCCAGAAGCTGTTCTGACTCGAACGGGTGGTGCCCGGCTTCAAGCGGGCGCCGGTCGCCGCCGATAGCTCACGCATGCTCAAGCGCCTCTTCGGCTTCCGGCACGCGCACCGCTCGGTGCCGCTGCGCTCGCTCCGCCGCTACGCGAACGCGTCGTGGCGCGACGCGGCGATGCACTGGTAGCGCCCGCGCTCACTCGTCCAGCTCGACGAGGACGGCGCCGCCGGCGACCCGGTCGCCCTCGGCGACGTGCACCGCGCGCACCGTCGCTTCGTAGGGCGCGACGAGCGGCGTCTCCATCTTCATCGCCTCGAGCACGACGAGCGGCTGCCGCGCGGCGACGCGCGCGCCCGGCTCCGCGAGCACCCTGATCACCGTCCCGGGCATCGGCGCGGTCACCGCCGCCTGCTCGGTCTCGCCGCCGCGGGAGGCGGTCGCGTCGTCGACCGTCGGCACCGGCCGCGGCGGCGGCGGCGCGAGGTTGAGCCGCCAGGCGCCGCTCCAGGCGGCGTCGGGCGCACGCGGCGGCGGCTCGCTCAGGGGCGGGTGCTCGGTCAGGAACGCCGTCGTGACGCGGCCGGCGCGCACGAGCGGGTGCGAGACGAGCCAGCGCAGGAAGGGCAGGTTCGTCGTCACGCCGGCGACCTCCGTCTCGCGCAGCGCCGCCGCGAGCCGGTCGTAGGCGTCCGCGCGCGTCGCGCCGTGCGCGATCAGCTTCGCGATCAGCGGGTCGTAGGCGGTGCCGACCTCGTCGCCCTCGGCGACGCCCGCGTCGACGCGGATCGACTCCGGCAGCCGCAGCCGCTCGATCGTCCCCGCCTGCGGCAGGAAGCTGCGCGGATCCTCCGCGTACAGCCGGACCTCCACCGCGTGCCCGACCAAGTGACAGCCTGTTACTTGCAGCGGCTCGCCGCGGGCGACGCGCAGCTGCTCGCGCACGATGTCGACGCCGGTGACGAGCTCCGTCACCGGATGCTCGACCTGGATCCGCGCGTTCAGCTCCAGGAAGAAGAAGTCGCGCCCGTCCAGCACGAACTCGGCGGTGCCGGCGCCGACGTAGCCGATCGCGCGGGCGAACGCGACCGCCGCCTCGCTCATCCGGGCGCGCAGCTCCGGGTCGAGCGCCGCCGACGGCGACTCCTCGAGCACCTTCTGGTGGCGGCGCTGGATCGAGCAGTCGCGCTCGCCGAGCGCGACGACGGCGCCGTGGGCGTCGGCGAGCACCTGGATCTCGACGTGCCGCGGCCGTTCGAGGTACCGCTCGAAGAAGACCGTGTCGTCGCCGAAGGCCGCCGCCGCCTCGCGCCGTGCGGCCTCGACCGCGTCGTCGAGCTCGTCCGGGCTGCGCACGACGCGCATGCCGCGGCCGCCGCCGCCCGCCGCCGCCTTCACGAGCAGGGGGAAGCCGATCTCCTCCGGGGAGCCGGTCGGCAGCACGGGGACGCCGGCGGCGGCCGCCGTCGCCTTCGCCGCCAGCTTGTCGCCGCCCGCCCGCAGCGCCGCGGGCGGCGGCCCGACCCACGTCAGCCCGGCCGCGAGCACCGCCTCGGCGAGCTCGGCGCTCTCCGAGAGGAAGCCGTAGCCGGGATGGACGGCGTCCGCGCCCGCCTCCTGCGCGGCCCGGACGAGCTCCGCCGGATCGAGGTAGGACGCGATCTCGACCACCCGGCCGGCGCTGCGCGCGTGCAGCGCGCCGCGGTCGTCCGGGGCGACGACGGCGACCGGCTCGATCCCCTCGAGCGCGCACGCGCGCATGATCCGCAGCGCGATCTCGCCGCGGTTCGCGACCAGCAGGGTCTGCACGGCCAGGAACCCTAGATTGCGGTACCCTGCCGCGTCTTTGTGAGACGCTGCGGGCTGATAGCCGTCCTCGCTCTCCTGACCGCCGCGCCGGCCGGGGCCGCGACGAAGGTCGTGATCGCCGGCCACGGCTGGGGCCACGGCGTCGGGATGAGCCAGTGGGGCGCGTACGGCTTCGCGCGCCACGGCTGGCGCTACGACCGCATCCTCGCGCACTACTACCCCGGGACGCGGCTCGCGCAGGCGCCCGTCTCGCGCGTGCGCGTGCTCCTCGCCACCGGGCAGCCCCGAGCGGCGGTCGCCTGCGCGGCGCCGATGCGCGTCAGCGACGCGACGGGGCGCAGCTGGTCGCTGCCGCGCCGGAGCTACGTCGTGAACGCGTCGCTGAAGCTCGTCGTCGGGACGAAGCGGGTGCGCGTCGACGGCAAGCGGCACGCGCACCACGAGTCGTACGCGCAGGTGCCCGTGCGGCACATGCTGCGCTCGCCGGCCGTCTTCGACTGTCCCGGCGCGCCGCTGACCTGGAACGGCCGCGCCTACCACGGCTTGCTCGTCGTCCGCGCGGGCGCAGCGCGTGTCTCGGTCGTCAACTCGCTCGCGCTCGACGACTACGTGCGCGGCGTCGTCGCAGGCGAGATGCCGCACACGTGGAGCCTCGCCGCGCTCGAGGCGCAGGCGGTCGCGTCCCGCTCGTACGCGCTCGCGACGCTGCATCCGAGCAAGCACTTCGACCTCTTCTCCGACACGCGCAGCCAGGTGTACGGCGGGATCGCGTACGAGACGCCGCAGACGAACTTCGCGGTCCAGCGCACGGCGGGGAAGGTGCTGACGTGGAACGGCCGCGTCGCGACGACGTTCTTCTTCTCCACCTCGGGCGGCCGCACGGCGAACGTGGCCGACGTGTGGCCGGCGCTCGGCGCCGTGCCGTACCTCCGCTCGGTCGCCGACCCGTACGACGGCGCCTCGCCGCACCACTCGTGGCAGGTGGTCGTGCCGGCGGCGAAGCTGCCGGCGGACGGCGCGCTCAGCCTCGAGCGCGCGAAGGACGGGCGCGTCACCGCGATCGTCGCCGGCGGCAAGAGGATCGACCCGAACGCGTTCCGGCAGCGGCTCGGCCTGCAGTCGACCTGGTTCGACGTCGGCACGCTGACGCTCGACGCCGGCTCGCCGCGCGTGCGCTTCGGCGGCAAGCTGACGCTGAGCGCGAGCGTGCGCGGGCTCGGGCCGGCGCGGCTCGAGCGCCGGATCGGTGCGGGTCGGTGGAAGCAGCTCGCGACGGTCGGCGGCGCGCGCACCGTCACGGTCGAGCCGCGCGCGAACACGCTGTACCGGCTGACGGCGGGCGCCGTCACCGGCCCGGTCGTCGGCGTCGACGTCGCGCCGCGGCTCTCGGTGACGCCGGCGGGGGCCGACGAGCTCGCGGGCACGATCGAGCCGGCGACGGACGGCGCCGTCACCGTGCTCCGCCGCGTCGACGGCGCGTGGAAGCTCGTCGCGCGGCCGCAGGTCGCGGGCGACGGCACCTTCCGCACACCGCTGCGGCTGCACCGCGGCGACTACCGCGTCCAGGTCGCCGACGACGGCCGCTACGCGTCCGCGAGCGCGGACGTGCACGTGACGTCGCGGCTGCTCGCCTCGCTCGGCTACTGAGATATGACCGGCGAGGACGCAGCCGGCTCCGGCGCCCGGGGCCCCGTCTGGGGCGCCGAGAGCGAGGAGCTGAACGCGACGGTGCTCGAGTGGCCGCCCGGCGCCGGCCCGGGCGAGACGGTCGCCGCCCTCGACGTCGTCTACGCCGTCCTCGGCGGCTCGATCGTGCTGACCGTCGACGGCGAGCGGCGCGAGCTGAGGGCGGGGGAGGCGACGATCGTCCCCAGGGACGTCCGCCGCTCGGTCGCCGCCGGCCCGGACGGCGCGCGCTATCTGACCGCGCACCGTCGACGCGGGCTGCTGCATCTGTCACCATCACCCCGGTGAGCGCAGACGAGATCCGCGGCGAGCTGGAAGCGGCCCGCGCCGAGGCCCGGCGCCTGGCCGCCGAGCAGCAGGCGTGGCGGTCGCAGGTCTTCGCCCTCTACGAGCGCGCGCGCGAGGCGGGGATGACGCTGGACGAGATCGTCGAGGCGCTCGGGTTGAGCGGCAAGTGGGCCGAGCACCTGCGCGCGCGCGAGCGGCGGCGGATGCAGATCGGCGCGCCGAAGTTCTTCTTCGGCGGCCCCGGCTTCTAGCCTCGTCCGCCGCGCCAGCGCGGCGGACGCTTCTCGAGGAACGCGGCCAGGCCCTCCTGGCCCTCCTCGCTCGTGCGCCGCTCGGCGATCCAGCGGGCGGTCTCCGGGCCGTCCGGCCGCTCGCGCACGAGCCGTTTCGCCCAGCGCGCCGCCTGCGGCCCGGCGGCGAGGAGCTCGCCGACGACGCGCTCGACGGCGCCGTCGAGATCCTCCGCCACCTCGCCGACGAGACCGATCCGCAGCGCCGTCGCGGCGTCGAAGCGCTCGCCCGTGACGAAGTAGCGGCGCGCGTTGCCGCTGCCCACCTTCGCGAGCGCGAACGGCGAGATCACGGCCGGGATGATCCCGAGCTTCACCTCGGAGAACGCGAACTGCGCGCGCGGCTCGGCGATCGCGACGTCGGCGGCGGCGACGAGGCCGGCGCCGCCCCCGAGGGCATGGCCCTGGACGCGGGCGACCACGGGTGCGGGGCAGCGGTCGATCGCCTCGAACATCTGCCGCATCGCGTTCGCGTCGGCGACGTTCTCGTCGTAGGAGAGACCGGCGGACGCGCGCATCCAGTCGACGTCCGCGCCGGCGCAGAAGCTCTTGCCCTCGCCGGCGAGCACGACGGCGCGCGCGCGGCCGACGTCGACGAACACCTCCGCGAGCTCGGCGATCAGCGCGGCGTCGAACGCGTTCCGACGGTCGGGCCGCGTCAACGTGATGCGCAGGACGCCGCCGTCGCGCTCGGCCGTCAGATTCGCCACACTGCGCACACTAATGCCGCTGCGTGGAGCGATCGCCGCCGCCCTGACGCCGCTCCGCGGCGGAGCGTTCGACGAGGACGCGGTCGAGCCGTACGTCGGCTTCCTCGAGGCCGGCGGCCTCGACGGCCTGCTCGCGATGGGCACGACGGGCGAGGGGATGCTCTTCGACCTCGACGAGCGCTGCGAGATCGCGAGCGCGTTCGTCGACGCGGGCCGCGACCGGCTGCAGGTGGCGGTGCACGCCGGCATGCAGAGCACCGAGAGCACCGTCGCGCTCGCGGAGCATGCGGCGTCGATCGGCGCCGACGCGGTCGCGGTGATCCCGCCGCCGTACTTCCCGCTCGACGACGACGCGCTGCTCGCGCACCTGACGGCCGCCGCGCGCGCGTGCGCGCCCGTCGCGTTCTACGTCTACGAGTTCGAGCGGACGAGCGGCTACGCGGTCTCGCGCGACGTGCTCGAGCGGCTGCGCGAGGCGGCGCCGAACCTCGCCGGGATGAAGGTGTCGGACACGCCGTGGGAGTCGTTCGCCCGCTACCTCGACGTCGGGCTCGACGTCTTCGTCGGCCCCGAGGGCTTCATCGGCCGCGGGCTCGAGCGCGGGGCGGTCGGCGCCGTCTCGGCGCTCGCGAGCGCGTTCCCGGAGCGCGTCGCCGCTGCGGTGCGGGAACGCAGCGACGGGCTCGCGGAGCTGCGCGCCGCGGTCGAGCGCTTCCCGCGCCACGCGGCGCTCAAGCACGTGGCGGCCGGGCGCGGCGTCCCGATGACCGCGGAGGTCCGGGCGCCGCTGCGTCAGCTGACGGCGGCCGAGGCCGCCTCCCTCGAGGTCGCCCTCGAGCCCTGGAGCGCGTAGAGCAGCACGCAGAGCAGCGCGACGACGGCGAGGTCGCGCAGCAGCACGATCCCGACCTCGAGCCGGTAGAGCCCCGTCGCGAGCTCCCAGTAGCGGCGCGGGAAGTACACCTGCGTCAGCACGAGCCCGATCCCGTACACGGCCAGCGGCACGAGCCGGCCGGCGAGCGGGACGAGGGCGAACAGCCAGATCATGTACTGCGGCGAGAACACCTTCCCGAACGCGAGCAGCGCCGTCGTCGACGCGGCGCACGCGACGAGCAGCCGGTCGAATGTCGGCTCCCCTCGCACGAAGAGGACCCAGCACGCGACGATCGCGAGCAGCTCGAGCGCCGTCGTCGCGAGCGTGATCTCGTGCACGCCGGGCCCGGCGACGTTCTGCGAGCCGAAGTTCGAGACGACGCCGGTGCCGATGCCGGCGATGTTGTGGAACGCGACGAAGATCGTCGCGCCGAGGCTCTCGATCTGCAGCGGCCGGGCGAGCTGCAGGTAGAAGCTGTGGCCGACGCCCCGCGCGCCGACGACGAGGAACGGCAGGAACCACGCGGCCGCGGTCGCGAGCGCCGTGCCTGCCCAGACCGCGACGGCGCGGCGGCCCTCCCGGCGCCACAGCCAGATGCAGACGACCGGCGCGAGCACGGCGGGCCAGAGCTTCGCGGCGAAGCCGGTCGCGAGCACGACCGCCGACTCCGGCGGGTTCCCGCGTACGAGCAGCCAGAGCGCGCCGGCCGCGAGCGCCGCCGGCCAGAGGTCGAAGCGGGAGAGGACGACCGAGCCGAGCAGGAGCGGCGCGAGCGCGGCGGCCGCCGCCGCCGCGCGCCCCCGCGTCCGCAGCACGGCGAGGACGAGCGCGAGGTGGCAGAGCGCCATCAGCGCCTGGAAGACGGTGCGGAAGTCGTGCCCCTCGAGCGCCGCCGGGATCGCGAAGAAGGGCAGCGCGGCGGGCTGGTACTCCAGCCGGAAGTCGCGGTAGGGGACGGCGTGCCGGTGGACGATCGCGTCGCCGTACGCCCGGTAGACGGGGTAGTCGACGATCTGCCCGTGCGGGTACCAGCCGACGTGGAGGAGGAGCCAGACGACGACGACGAGCGCGGCCGCCCCGAGCGCCGACAGCGGCGAGAAGGGCGGCGGCAGGGCGCCCGGCGCCCGGCCGAACGTCCCGGCCGCCTCGGGCGGCCGGTGGGCCCGGGTCACTCGACGTCGAACTCCTCGCCGATCACCGGGTCGGCGCCGATCAGCTGCGGCAGGGCGCCGAGGTCGGGGAGCTCGTCGTCGCCGAGCACGATCAGGCCGAAGCGCTCCTGCGCCTCGTTCGAGATCCAGTGGGCGCCCTCGGGCAGCGGCGGCAGGTGCTCGCGCAGCTCCTCGAGCGTCGTCTTCGAGTCGTAGAGGTTCCAGATCAGGATGCGAACGACCAGGACCCAGCCCCTTCTACCATCCCGGCGTGCCGCGTGGCGCCGCGCCCCAGCTTCCGGACGACGGCGTCGTCCGCGTCTTCCGCGAGAAGGGCGGCCGCCGCGGGAAGACGGTGACGGTGGTGCGGGGGCTGCCGCACGCCGACCTGCGGGCGGTCGCCGCCGACCTGAAGCGGCTCTGCGGGGCGGGCGGCGCGGTCAAGGAGGGAGCGGTCGAGATCCAGGGCGACCACCGCGAGAAGGTCGTCGCGAGGCTCGCGGCGGACGGCTACCGCGTCAAGGCCGCCGGCGGCTAGTTCTTTCTACATCCGGAAGACGCCGAAGGTCGTCTCCGGCACCGGCGCGTTGCGGGCGGCCGCGAGGCCGAGCGCCAGCACGCGGCGGGTGTCGAGCGGGTCGACGATCCCGTCGTCCCAGAGGCGGGCGGTCGAGTAGTAGGGGTTGCCCTCGCGCTCGTAGGTGGCGCGGATCTCGTCCTCGTCGACGTCGCCGACCATCTTCAGCACCGTCGCCGCCTGCTCGCCGCCCATGACGGAGATGCGCGCGTTCGGCCACATCCACAGCTGCCGCGGCTCGTAGGCGCGGCCGCACATCGCGTAGTTGCCGGCGCCGAACGAGCCGCCGGTGACGACGGTGAACTTCGGCACCTGCGCGTTCGCCACCGCCATCACGAGCTTCGCTCCGTCGCGCGCGATCCCGCCCGCCTCGTACTCGGTGCCGACCATGAAGCCGGTGATGTTCTGCAGGAAGACGAGCGGGATCCGCCGCTTGCAGCAGAGCTCGACGAAGTGCGCGCCCTTCTGCGCGGACTCCGCGAAGAGCACGCCGTGGTTGGCGAGGATCCCGACCGGGTGCCCTTCGACGTGGGCGAAGCCGCAGACGAGCGTCTCGCCGTACAGCTGCTTGAACTCCTGCAGGCGCGAGCCGTCGACGATGCGGGCGATCAGCTCGCGCGGGTCGACCTGGTGGCGGAAGTCCTCGGGGATCAGCCCGTACAGGTCGGAGGGGTCGAGCGCCGGCGGCTCCGGCTCGGCGAGCTCCCACGGCGGCGTCTCGGGCGGGCGGTGCGCGTTGCGCACGATGCTCCGTGCGAGTGCGAGCGCGTGCTCGTCGGAGACGGCGTAGTGGTCGGCGACGCCCGAGCGCCGCGTGTGCACGTCGGCGCCGCCGAGCTCCTCCGCGGTCACGTCCTGGCCGGTCGCGGCCTTCACGAGCGGCGGGCCGCCGATGAAGATCGTCCCCGTCCCGCGGACGATCACCGTCTCGTCGCTCATCGCGGGCACGTACGCGCCGCCGGCCGTGCACGAGCCCATCACGACCGCGATCTGCGGGATCCCGCGCGCCGACATCTGCGCCTGGTTGAAGAAGATCCGGCCGAAGTGCTCGCGGTCGGGGAAGACCTCCGCCTGCAGCGGCAGGAACGCGCCGCCCGAGTCGACGAGGTAGATGCACGGCAGCCGGTTCTGCCCCGCGACCTCCTGCGCCCGCAGGTGCTTCTTGACGGTGAGCGGGAAGTAGGAGCCGCCCTTGACCGTCGCGTCGTTCGCGACGACGACGCACTCGCGCCCCTCGACGACGCCGACGCCCGTGACGATGCCCGCGCTCGGCGCGTCGCCGTCGTAGAGACCCCACGCGGCGAGCGCGTTCAGCTCCAGGAACGCCGTCCCGGGGTCGACGAGCCGGTCGACCCGCTCGCGTGCGGTCAGCTTCCCGCGCGAGCGGTGCCGCTCGACCGCGCGCTCGCCGCCGCCGCGCGCGACCTGCGCGGTGCGCTCGCGCAGCTCCGCGACGAGCGCGGCCATGCGCTCGCGCCGCCGCGTGACCTCCTCGGAGTCGCGCGCGACCTGCGACGACAGAACGGTCACGCGCGGAGACTAACCTGCCGCCCCATGCGGAGACACGCAGGCTGGGCGGCGGCCGCGCTCGTTCTCGCCGGCGGGATCGCGCTCCGCATCTGGGTCTACGGCACGCAGGTCGCGGCGCCGGACTCCGACGAGGCGATCGTCGGCCTGATGGCGCGCCACCTCCTGCACGGCGAGGTGACGACGTTCTACTGGGGCCAGCCGTACGGCGGCACGCAGGAGGTGTTCCTCGTCGCGCCGCTGTTCGCGCTCTTCGGGACGAGCCTCGCCGCCATGCGCGTCGTGCCGATCGCGCTCGTGCTCGTCGCGTGCGTGCTCGTCTGGCGCGTCGGACGGCGACTCGGCGGCGAGCGCGTCGGCCTCGTCGCGGCGGCGGTGCTCTGGCTCTGGCCGCCGTACACGATCGCCCACACGATGCGCGAGTACGGGTTCTACGGCAGCAACCTCGTCTACGCGGCGCTCCTGCTGCTGCTGGCGCTGCGGATCGTCGAGCGCCCGTCGCCGGCGCGCGTGGCCGTGTTCGGGCTGGTGCTCGGGCTCGCGTTCTGGCAGACGGCGCAGATCATCCCCGTCGCGCTGCCGACGATCGCGTGGACGGCGTGGCAGGCGCCGCGCGCGCTCCGGCACGCGTGGGCCGGCGTCGGCTGCGCGGTCGTGGGCGCGCTGCCGTGGCTGCTCTGGAACGTGCGCAACGACTGGGGCTCGCTGCTGACGCGCTCCGACCTATCCGCCTACGCGCACGGGCTGCGGCTGCTCGCGTCGCCGCTCGTGCCGATGCTGCTCGGGCTGCGGGCGCCGCTGAGCGCGCAGCTGCTGCTGCCGAAGGCGCTCGACTATCTCGTCTACGTCGCGCTCGCCGCCGCGTTCGCGCTCGGAGCCTGGCGGACGCGGCACACGCACGCGTCGCTCCTCTACGTCGTCGCGGCCGTGTTCCTGCTCGTGTGGCCGGTGTCGCACCGGGTGACGCTCCTCACCTCGCACCCGGTCTACCTCGTCGTGATCTCGCCCGTCGCCGCGCTCCTGCTCGCGCAGCTCGCCCGCGGCGACCTGCGGGCGATCGCCGTCGTCGCGGCCGTCTGTGCCGTCTCGGTCGTGACGCTGCACCGGATGGACGTCTGGGCGCGCACCGACCCGGATCACTGGCCGCCGAACGTGCCGCGCTCGTTCGCGCCGCTCGCGTCCGAGCTCGAGCGGCTGGGGGTCCACGACGTCTACGCGAACTACTGGATCGCGTACAAGCTCGCGTTCGACTCGCGCGAGCGCGTGATCGGCACGGAGTACCCGTACACGAGCCTCGTCTCGCGCGGCGGGCAGCTCGTCCCCGAGCCGCGGCCGGCGACCCGCTATCCGCCGTGGCAGCGGCGCGTCGAGCGGTCGCCGCACGCCTTCGTCGTCTTCCGCCACGACCCGATGCCGCGGCGGCAGCTGGCCGCGCACGGCTACCGCAGGCACCTCGTCGGGCCGTTCGCGGTCTACGCCCGATGACGTCCGTACATTTGTTCGGGTGATCGTCGCCCATCTCGACCTCGACGCGTTCTATGCGGCCGTCGAGGAGCTGGAGGACCCGGCGCTGCGCGCGCAGCCGCTCGTCGTCGGCGGCGACCCGCGCGGCCGCGGCGTCGTCGCGACCGCGAACTACGTCGCGCGCCGGTTCGGGATCCACTCGGCGATGAGCGCCGCCGAGGCGCTGCGGCGCTGCCCGCACGCCGTGTTCGTGCGGCCGCGGCACACGCTCTACCGCGAGTACTCGCGGCACGTCTGGTCGACGGTGCGCGGGATCGTGCCCACCGTCGAGCAGACCGGCCTCGACGAGGGGTATCTCGACCTGGCAGAGGTCGCCTCCGACTTCCTCGAGGCGCGCGTCGTCGCGGAGGCGGTGCAGACGGCGGTGCGCGCCGCGACGTCGCTGACCTGCTCGCTCGGCGTCGCGCCCTGCAAGGTCGTGGCGAAGGTGGGGAGCGACGCGCGCAAGCCCGGCGGCCTGACAGTCGTCGTCCCCGGTCAGGAGGCGTCGTTCCTCGCGCCGTTCGACGTGCGCCGGCTGCCGGGAGTGGGGCCGAAGGCGGAGGCGCGGCTCCGGCCCGCCGGCGTCGAGACGGTCGGCGCGCTCGCCGCCCTCCCGGACGCGGAGCTGAGGCGCCTGCTGCCCGGCAGCGTCGGCGTCGCGCTGCGCGAGCGCGCACGCGGGATCGACCCGCGCGGCCTCGAGCTCGACGTCCAGCGCGTGTCGATCTCCTCCGAGAACACGTTCGAGCGCGACGTCGTCGACCGCGCGTGGCTGCACGGCGAGCTCCGCCGCCAGGCGCGCGAGGTCGCGGAGTCGCTGCAGCGGCGCGGCGAGGTCGCGCGCACCGTGACGACGAAGCTCCGCTACGCCGACTTCTCGATCCGCAGCCGCTCGACGTCGCTCGAGCACGGGGTCGACGACGCCGAGACGATCGGCGACCTGGCGTGCCGGCTGCTCGACCGCGGCCTGCGCGACCGGCCCGGAGCCCTCCGCCTCGTCGGCGTCGGGGTCTCCGGGCTCGGTGCGTACAGGCAGTTGACGCTGGAGGCGGTCTAGCCGGTCAGGCGACCCAGAGGTCGTCCCGCTCGGCCTCGAGCTCCGTCGCGGTGTCGCGGGCGAGCGCCGCGTCCGTGTCCTCGCCCTGCGGCTGCCGCTCGCGGAGCGCGAGCACGAGCAGGCCGCCGAGGATCGAGGCGACGAGCACGCCGACGCCCCACCAGACGCCGGAGAGGTTGTCGACCCAGCCGAGCGCGCCGTCGACCGAGAAGCGGCCCGGCCCGGAGGCGGCCACCGCCACCGCGACCGCCCAGATCAGCAGGTTGTACTCGAAGCCGCCCGAGGTCGACCAGAACCCGTTCTTGTAGTGGATCGTCCCGACCGCGACGACCATCACCGAGGCCAGCCCGAGCGCCGCGAACGGGGTCAGGAAGCCGAGAGCGAAGAGCGCGCCGGCCGCCTCCGAGAGGCCGGCGAGGAGCGCCATCGGCAGGGCGTGCTGCCGGCGGAAGCCGAGCGAGCCGAAGAAGCCGGCCGTGCCGCGGGGCCCGCCGCCGCCGAACCAGCCGAAGAGCTTTTGCGCGCCGTGGGCGGCGAGGGTCAGCCCGACGATCACGCGCAGGAAGAGGATTCCGTATGCCATGGGTAGAGAACGCCCGTGGACGAGAATCCGATGCGCCGCTTCGCCGCCTGGTGGGCGGCCGAAGCGGTGCCGATGGTGCTGGCGACGGAGGGCCCGGCGGCGCGGGCGGTCGTGCTCGAGAGCTTCGACGAGCGCGGCTTCTGCTTCTGGACCTCCTCGGAGAGCCCGACCGGCCGCCAGCTCGCGGCGCGGCCGCGGGCGGCGCTCGTCTGGCTGTGGGACGGCCGGCAGGCGCGGGTGGAGGGGACGGTCGAGCCCGTCTCCGAGGAGGAGAACGAGCGGCACTGGCGGGCACGCGAGGGGAAGCGGCAGCTGGCGGCCTTCCGGCAGAGCGAGCCGGTCGCGTCCCGGGAGGCCCTGCTCGCGCTGCTCGCGGCGGTGCCCGAGGAGCCCGAGCGGCCGGACTTCTGGGTCGGCTACCGCGTCGTCCCCGAGCGATTCGACTTCTGGGAGGTGGACGAGGACTACGTCCACGACCGGTTCGAGTACCGGCGGGACGGCGCGGGCTGGCGGCTGCGGCGGCTGCAGCCGTGATCAGCGCCGCGGGGCTGCGAGCGCCGCCACGACGTTCCGCATGAACGTTCGCATGCGCCCGTCGTCGTCGAGCGTCTGCGCGAAGGTGAGCGATCCGGCGCTGAAGACGGTGCCCCCGGACGGCGACGTGTACCGGATCGCGTCCGCCGGCTGCGGCGCGACGTCGGCGTGGAAGAGAACGGTCTCGCCGTTCGGCGGGCAGCGCGGGTCGAGCCCGTCCCACTCGCCCCCGACCGCGCCGGGGATCGTCGCGCCGGCGGTGAGACCGGTGTCGGCGAGCCACGGGTCGGCGGCGCCCGCGGCCGTGACGACGTAGGCGCCCCCCGCGCCGATCCCGCCGGTGTAGCCGATCCCCAGCAGCGCGCACTCCGGCCGCGGCGGGTCGAGGCGGATGAAGCGCGTCGTCTTCGTCGCCTGGTCGGGGCTCGGGTCGCCGGCCGCGCTCCGGTACTCGTCGATGTCGACGAAGCCGTCGTCGTCCTCGTAGCGCATCTGCCAGAAGCCGACGTTGCCGCCCATGAACGCGAGGTTCGTCCCGCGGGAGAGGGCGCGCTCGAACGCGTCGCGCATCGACTTCGTCCAGTACTCGTCGTGCCCCGCGACGACGATCAGCCGGTGCCGGAGGAGCGACGCCGGATGCGCGTCGGTGTCGACGTCCGTCTGGTACGAGACGTCGTAGCCGGAGCGCTCGAGGAAGCGCACGAGCGGCAGCTCCCAGACCGGGGGGAGCTGACCGTCGTCGGCGCCGTAGGGCCGGTCGAAGGAGACGCGGTACGCGCGCGCGTGCTGCGGGGTGTCGTAGAGACTGACGCCGCCCCAGTCGTTGTACGCCTGCCAGGTGTTGACCGGGACCTGGACGAGGATCCGCGACTGCCGTCCCGGCGGTGCCTCGACGACGACGTACGTCGGAGGGCTCGGCCCGGTCGCCGCGCCGGCGGTCACGTCGGCGCGGACGAGGTAGTAGCCGCTCGGCCACCGCCGTCCGACGACGAACGTGTCGGTGATCGGCCACCGCGCGCGGACCGGGGGCGCGGACGGGTCCGAGCTCGGTGCGGCCGCAGGCTCCTGCGGCGTGCCCGGCTCGTCCGTGCGGCAGCCGGGCAGGCACTCGACGAGGCGCCCGCCGGCGCCGCCGTACCAGCCGAGCCGGTAGACCTCGATCCGGTAGCGGGAGCCGGCCGGCGCGGAGACGTGCAGGTGGACGTAGTCGCCCGGACGCGCGCTGATCTCGCTCGCGTAGAGCGCGGCCGCCGAGGTCGGGGCCGCGGCCCAGGCGTGCGTGCCGGCCCGCGCGTTCTCGAGCGAGACGGGGTTCGCGCCGGCGGCGCCGTGCGCTGCCGCGAGCGCGGTCGAGAGGAGCAGCCGCAGCACGCCGCTTGCGTCCTAGCACGATCGAGTGCGGATTTCGCCGTCCTGGCGGAGGGGATTCCGCCGGGCGCCGCTACGGCCAGACGCCGTCGTCCGGCGTCAGGTCGAGGGCGCCGCCCGGCCGGCACTCGGCCGACCAGTAGGCGGGCGACTGCGTCTGCCGCTGCGGGTAGAGCAGCGTCGCGTAGTACTGCGCGATCGCCCGGCCGTCGTCGAGCGTGTCGCCGAGCTGCTGGGCGACCGACGCGACCGCCTGCATCCCGTAGCACTCGGCGTCGGCCTCGACGGCGTCGCCCTTCAGGTGGACGGCCTCGTGCGCGAGCGTCTGGAGCGCCTCGGCGTCCGCGAAGTAGCCGTTCCAGAACGTCTGGTCGCCCGCGAGCTGCTGCCCGCCCGCGAAGCACGGGGCCGGGGGCCGTGCGGCGGCCACGTACGTGGTCGTGCGGATCAGGCGGCGGCGGACGACGCGGACGCTCGTCCGCGCGACGCGGACGGTGCGGCTGCACTTCGTCGGCTTGGTCGTCGCGAGCGCGAACGACTCGAGCGAGCGGCAGACGTCCGGCGAGAGCTCGGCGACGTCCCCGGGGCGGCCGCCCCAGAAGGAGACGAAGCCGAGGAAGCTCGGCTCGGTCAGCGCCGCCCAGTCGGAGTCGCTCTCGCACCGCACGGCGACCGTGCGGCCGGCGATCGACGAGGCGATGCGGCCGGCGAGCGCCTCGATCGGGGTCGTCACGGCGGCGCCGCCGTCCCACGGCTGCGAGCCGTCGTCGACGATCGTCGCGACGTCGGCGCGCGCGACGCCGGCGCAGCACGCCAGGAGCGCGGCCGAGACCGCGAGCAGCCGCAGAGCCCTCACATGTCCATGGTCGCCGCGCCCTCACCCCGTCGAAATGGCTCGAAAGGGGGAGTGCGCGTGCAGCAGGGGCGGAGGGACTCGAACCCCCGGCCTACGGTTTTGGAGACCGCCGCTCTACCAACTGAGCTACGCCCCTGGGTCGACGGGATTGTAGCCCGGCCGAAACGGGCACCCTGAGCGCATGACCGAGCAGGAGCGCGAGCACGAGACCGAGGTCCTCGAGGAGGAGCAGGAGGGCAAGGGCTACGGCGAGGACGAGGGCGAGCGCGAGCAGGCGCTTCCGGAGGGCGAACAGGAATAACGTGGGCGCGTGCAGCGGCGCGCGCTCGGGTTCCTCTTCTCCGTCCTCTTCGTCGCGCTGATCGTCGTCGCCGTGGCGGCGCTCGCCGGCGCGCACGGCGCCGCCCGCTGGGTGATCGCGTTCGCGGCGCTCGCGCTCGCCGCCTGGCTCGGCTCGATCGCCCTCTCGGCCCTCCGCCGCTGAGGAGAATCGGCCTCCGCGCCGTATTCTCTGCGGAGTGAGTCGGGCGGACGACACGCAGAGCCTCTGGCTCGAGTACCGGCGCACGGGCGACCAGGCGATCCGCGACCGCCTGATCCTCACCTACGCGCCGCTCGTCAAGTACGTCGCCGGCCGGCTCGGCAGCGGCCTGCCGGCCCACGTCGACGAGGGCGACCTCGTCTCCTACGGGCTGCTCGGGCTGATGGGCGCGATCGAGCGCTACGAGCCCGACCGGGACGTGAAGTTCGAGACCTACGCGATCGCGCGGATCAAGGGCGCGATCATCGACGAGCTGCGCGCGATGGACTGGGTGCCGCGCTCCGTCCGCTCGCGGGCGCGCGAGATCGAGCGTGCGATCGCCGAGCTCGAGAGCAAGCTCGGCACGGCGCCGACGGACGAGCAGATCGCGGCGAAGGTCGGGATCACGGTCGAGGAGCTGGAGGACAGCCTGGCCGAGATCGCGCGCTCCTCGATCGCCGCCCTGGACGAGCTGTGGAGCCCGTCCGGCGGCGACGGCGACCAGATCGCCCTGATCGACACGATCGAGGACGCCGACGCGCCCGACCCGCAGCACCAGCTCTCCCAGACGGAGATGAAGGAGGCGATCGCCGACGCGATCGCGCGCCTGCCCGAGCGGGAGAAGCTCGTCGTCACGCTCTACTACTACGAGGAGCTGACGCTGCGCGAGATCGGCGAGGTGCTCGGCGTCACCGAGTCGCGCGTCTCGCAGCTGCACACGAAGGCGATCCTGCGCCTGAAAGCCCGCCTCTCCGGCACTGCGTCCCGGGCCGCGCTCGAGACGTAATACAGTCTCTCCTGAGCGAAAACCGCGCCCAGGAGGACTGAAATCGTGCCTGTCAGCGAGCCCGGGAAGATCCGCAACATCGCCGTCGTCGGCCATCGCGGGGTCGGGAAGACCTCGCTCGTCGAGGCAATGCTCTTCCAGGCGGGGAAGACGAATCGGCTCGGGACGATCGAAGCGGGGACGACGGCGTCGGACTGGGACGACGACGAGCAGAAGCGGCAGATGTCGCTCTCCGGGTCGCTGCTGCACCTCGACTGGCAGGACCGGAAGATCAACCTCGTCGACTGCCCCGGCGACCCCGGCTTCCAGGCCGACACGTATGCCGCGCTGCGGGTCGTCGAGGGCGCGCTCGTCGTCATGAGCGCCGTGATGGGCGTCGAGGTGACGACCTCGCGCGTGTGGCGGCGGGCCGACGAGTACGAGCTCTCGCGGGTGCTCGTCGTCAACATGCTCGACCGCGAGCGCGCCGACTTCTTCCGCGTGCTCGAGGCGGCGCGGACGCAGCTCTCCGACCGCTGCGTGGCGATCCAGCTGCCGATCGGCAGCGAGCACGAGCTGACCGGCGTCGTCGACCTGCTGCACATGTGCGCGTACATCGACCCGGCCGGCGGCAAGGAGGGGGGACCCCAGCCGGTCCCCGACTCGATGGCCGACCAGGTGCAGGAGTACCGCGAGAAGCTGCTCGACGCGGTCGTCGAGACGAACGAGGAGCTGATGGCGCGCTACCTCGAGGGGGAGGAGCTGCCGGCGGCCGACGTCGCCGCCGCGCTGAAGGACGCCGTCACCCGCGACGAGCTCTACCCGGTCGGCTGCGCGGTCGCGACGAAGAACCTCGGCACGCACGCGATCCTCGACCTGCTCGTCGAGGGCGTCCCCTCGCCGGCGAAGAAGGGGACGACGATCGAGTTCGGCGACGCGAAGCAGGCCGTCTTCGTCTTCAAGACGATCGCCGACCCGTTCGCCGGCCGCATCAGCTGCTTCCGGGTGCTCGCGGGCCCGGTGACGGGCGACACGACGCTCGTCGACCCGCGCACACACGCGAAGGAGCGGCTGGGGCAGATCCTCGTGCTCGAAGGGAAGGACAGCCAGGCGGTCGACGCGCTCTGCGTCGGCGACCTGGGCGCGATCGCGAAGCTGAAGGACGTCGTCACCGGCGACGTGCTCGTCGACCACGAGGTGCCGGTCGAGCCGCCGCACATCGACTTCCCCGAGCCGGTTATGAGCTTCGCGATCACGCCGAAGGCGAAGGGCGACGAGGAGAAGATGGCGCAGGGCCTCCGCCGCCTCTCCGAGGAGGACCCGACGCTGCAGCTGCGTCGCGACCCGCAGACCGGCGAGCAGCTGATCTCGGGCCTGACGCAGATGCAGGTCGAGGTCGCGGTCGACCGGCTGCGCAGCCGGTTCCACGTCGACGTCGAGCTGCACCCGCCGCGCGTGCCGTACAAGGAGACGATCCGCAAGGAGGCGCGCGCGCGGCACCGCTACAAGAAGCAGACCGGCGGCCGCGGCCAGTTCGGCGACTGCGAGATCGTGATCGAGCCGCTGCGCAACGGCGACGGCACCGACTACGAGTTCGTCGACAGGATCGTCGGCGGCGTCAT
>DASSSR010000049.1:0-12984 GCA_035708345.1 Gaiellaceae bacterium | reverse complement strand
CGCGCCTGCTTCGAGAAGTACGTCTCCGCGGCCGCCTCGATCCCGTACGAGTGGTTGCCGTAGAAGACCTGGTTCAGGTACGCGGTGAGGATCCTGTCCTTCGACCACTCGCGCGACAGCTTGATCGCGAGGCACGCCTCGACGAGCTTGCGCTTGAACGTGCGCTCGCGCGAGAGGTAGAGGTTGCGGACGAGCTCCTGCGTGATCGTCGAGCCGCCCTGCACGACCTTGCCCGCCTTCACGTCGGCGACGACCGCACGCAGGATCCCCACGGGGTCGACGCCGCCGTGCGAGTAGAAGCGCCGGTCCTCGATCGCCACCGTCGCCTTCGGCACCCACGGGCTCATCTGCCTCCTCGAGACGGGGGTGCGGTTGCGCTCGGCGGGTATGACGCCGAGCTCGGAGCCGTCCGCCGCGTACACGAACGAGTTCTGGCCGACGGCGACCGGCGTCAGCGTCTTCAGGTCGCAGCGCGCGCCGAGGGCGACGGTGCCGCCGATCGCACCCGCGGCGACGACGGCGACGGGGATACCGACGAGCAGCGTCAGCAGGATCGCGCGCTTGCGGCGCTGCCGGCGGGTGCGCTCGCGCCGCCGGCGGCGGCGGCCGGAGCCGGCCGGCGTCGGTGGGCGGCGGCGCTGCGTCATGCCCAGAGCCCGGCCGCGCGCAGGCGCCCGTGGACGCGCAGGCGCAGCTCGCGCTCGAGCCGGAGCGCGGCATCCTCGTCCGCAGCCTCGGCGCGGACGGTGACGGTGGCGCTGCCGTCGAGGCCGCTCACGTAGACGGCCGCGTTGCGTTCGCGCGCGACCTCGTCCCTGAGCCCCTCGACCGCCGCGCCGAGATCTGCTGAGAGCGGGACCTGCACGGTGACCTCTGCGAACGACTTCCTGCTGCGGATCGTGGAGTTGCGGATCGTATCGGAGGCCAGTTTCTCGTTCGGGACGACGAGTCGGGCGTCGTCGGAGACCCGGATGAACGTGTACGTGAGCCCGATGTCCTCGATCACGCCGTGCTCGCCGGCGTAGGTGACGCGGTCGCCGAGCCGGACCGGCTGGGTGATCGCGATCAGCAGCCCGGCGACGAAGTTGCCGAGCGTCCGCTGGGAGGCGAAGCCGACGATGATCCCGAGCACGGCGCTGGAGGCGAGCAGCCCGCCGGCGACGGCCCGCACCTGCGGGATCACGAGCAGCGCCGAGATGAAGCCGACGACGACGATCCCGGTGGTGACGCTGCGGCGCAGCACCCGGTAGCGCGTCACCATCTCCGGCGGCAGCTGCCTGCGCGAGAGCCGCCAGTCCACGAAGCGCGCGAGCAGGCTGACCACGACGAAGACGACCGCCGCGATGATCACCCGCTGCCAGAAGGCCATGGGCGCGTTCTTCGACTACTCGAGCGGGAGGTCCTGCCGCCCGGCGAAGCCGCCCTCGAGCGTGTGCCAGTAGCGGATCTCGTCCTCGCCGAGCCGCCAGCAGAGCAGGACGGTCTCGCCGCGGCGGAGCGCGGGAAAGTCGATCAGCCCCTCGTCGGCGTCCTTCACCTGCGCGCCGTGCGAGGCGATCTCGTCGACGGTGCGCGCGAGCTCGCGCGCGAGCCGCTCGACCTCGGCCGCCGTGTCCGCGAGCGTCGCGGGCGGGATGCCGCCGCCGTTGCCGCGGATCCGGGCCTCGAGCTCCTCCTGGCGCTCGAGCGCCTCGAGGTGCGCGCGGCGCTGCTCGACCATCCGCTCGACGAGGGGGCGCACCTGCTCGAGCTCCGCGTTCGCCTCGTCGGGGGTGAAGTGGCGCACGGCTGCAACCCTATGCAGCCGTGGACGTGGAGGGCGTGACGATCGACGCGTTCGGGACGCTCGTCGGGCTGGACGACCCGGCGCCGGCGCTGCGCGCCGCGCTGGCGGCGCTCGGGGTCGAGCGGGAGCTCGACGCGGTGCGGCGCGCCTTCGAGGCGGAGGTCGCCTACTACGTGCCGCGGTCGCACGAGGGCCGCGACGAGGCGACGCTCGCGCTGCTCCGGCGCGACTGCGCCGCCGTCTTCCTCGAGGCCGCCGGCGCGGCGGAGCTCGATCCCGACGAGTTCCCGTTCGTCGACTCGCTCCGCTTCCGGCTCCTCCCGGGCGCGCTCGCCGCAAGTAACAGCCTGTTACTTGCGGGGGTGCGGGTGGCCGTCGTCTCGAACTGGGACGTCGGGCTGCGCGGGATCCTCGCCGGGCTCGGGCTCGAGCTGCCCGTCTTCACCTCCGCCGCGGCCGGGGCGCCGAAGCCGGCGCCGGACGTGTTCGGGCTCGCGCTCGCGCACCTCGACGTCGCGCCGGAGCGGGCCGTCCACGTCGGCGACGCAGACGCCGACCGCGAGGGCGCCGCCGCGGCCGGGATGCGCTTCGAGCCGGCGCCGCTGGCCGACGCGGCACGGAGGATCCTCGCGTGATCACCCGCCTCGCCTGCTGGGTCGGCCTGATCGGCGCGGTCGCCGCCCTCAACTACGCCGCGTACGGCAAGACGAGCGGCGGCGCGACGCGCGACGAGATCTACAGCTGGTCGGCGTTCGCGGACGGGACGATCTTCTACGCGGTCGTGCTCGGGCTCGTGCTGCTGATCGCGATCGACCGCTTCGACCTGCTCGCGCTGCGCGTGCCGCGCGCGTTCGGCCGCGCCGCCGGGATGGGCCTGAGCGTGATCGTGGCGATCATCGTGTGGGAGTACGTCGTCACGGCGCTGCCGATCGAGGATCCCGGCAAGGAGCAGGGGCTGACGCCGACGCACTGGGAGCCCGCGCACGCCGGCGCGTTCGCGGCGAACGTCGTCCTCTTCGTCGCGATCGCGCCCTTCGTCGAGGAGATCGCCTTCCGCGGCGTCGGGCAGTCGCTCTGGCGCGGCGCCGTCGGCGCCGGTCCCGCGGTCGTCGTCGTCGGGCTCTTCTTCGGGATCTGGCACGGGCTGCTCGTGGCGCTGCTCGTGCTCGTGCCCTTCGGCTGGGGGCTCTCGTACCTGCGCGAGCGCACCGGCAGCGTCGTGCCGGGGATGCTCGTGCACGCGCTCTTCAACGGCGCCGCGATCGCGGCGTCCGTGCTCAGCTAGTCGTCGTCCTCCTCGGACTCGGCGGCCGCGAAGTCCTCGGGCGTCACCTCGTCGAGGAAGTGCTTGAACTTCGCCACCTCGGCCTCGAGCTGCTCCTGGTCGACGTCCTCGCCCTCGAACTCGATCGCCGACTCCTCGATCACGCGGTCGGCGGCGAAGATCGGCGCCTCGGCGCGGATCGCGAGCGCGATCGCGTCGGACGGGCGCGAGTCGACCTCGATCTCGCGGCCCTCGAGCTGCACGGTGATCTGCGCGTAGAACGTGTTCTCGCGCAGCTCCGTGACGGTGATCCGGACGACCTGCGCCTCCAGCTGCTCGAGCAGCTCGCTCATCAGGTCGTGCGTCATCGGCCGCGGCGGCGACTGGCTCTGCAGCTTCATCAGGATCGCCGCCGCCTCCGGGTGGCCGATCCAGATCGGCAGGAACTTGTTCCCGTCCGCGGTCTTCAACAAGACGATCGGCTGCTTGCCAACCAGGTCGAAGCTGACCCCGTAGATGACCATCTCGTGCAAGCCGGACCTCCTGGCGAATATAGCTCAGCGTTCCGGCGGCAAACCTCGCGGCTCGAGCTCGTCGACGGGGACGTCGCTCTGCGCGCCCGTGGCGACGTCCCGAACCCGAGCGAGCCGGTCCGGCACGCTCATGGGCTCGACGCCGAGCAGGACGACCTCGCGGTCGCCGTGGATGACCACGTCGCCGATCTCCATGCCGCAGTCCGGATTCGATCGGCGCCCGGGCCGCGCAGCCGTATCCCCCGCTCGCCGTCACTCGTTAGAGCCACAGTGGACGGGCGGTGGCACGACCTCGAATCGCTCGAGGCGATCTCCCAGGACGACGTCGCGAGACGGATCTTCCTGCGCATGGCGGCGATGTCCCACGCCGGGCGCCTGCCGAGCTTCATCGCGGAGATCGAGCGCGACGACGAGCTCGACGAGCAGACGAAGGGCCAGCTGACCGAGCTCGCGAACGACCACGCCTTCCTCGCCGCGGTCGAGGACTACCTGCAGCGCACGAGCCGGCTCCACTAGGAGCCCGCGCACGCCGCTACACTGCCCGCCGCGGACGGGCGATTAGCTCAGTTGGTTAGAGCGCCGCTCTGATAAGGCGGAGGTCCGTGGTTCGAATCCACGATCGCCCACTCTCCTCCCCGGCGTCGGGTCGAGGAACACCTGATCCACGGCCGGCACGGCCTCGCGCAGGTCGTGCTCGATCGCGTCCGCCAGCTCCTCGATCCGCCGGGAGGAGACGTCGTCGCGCAGGTCGAGCCGCACCGCGACGAGCAGGCTCTCCGGCCCGACGTACATGGTCAGCAGCTCGACCACGTCGGCCACCTCGTCGTGCGCGAGGATCGCGTCGCGCAGCCGCTCGCGCAGCTCCGGCCGCGCCGCCTCGCCGAGCAGGAGCCCCTTCGTGTCGTTCGCCAGCAGGAAGCCGACGACGCAGAGCAGCACGCCGATCGCGATCGCCGCCGCCGCGTCGTAGACGTCGTTGCCGGTCGCCTGGTGCAGCCCGACGCCGAGGAACGCGATCGCGACCCCGCCGAGCGCGGCGCTGTCCTCGGACGCGACCGTCTTCACCGCCGGCTCCTTGCTCTCCCGGAAGAAGCGGATCAGCGGCATGCCCGCGTCGCGCGCCGACCGGCGCGTCTGGCGGATCGCGCGCACCCACGACGCCCCTTCGAGCAGCGCCGCGGCGGCGAGCGCGCCGTACGACCACGCGAAGCCGGTCTCGCCGCCGCCGGACGAGCCGACGATCCGGTAGACGCCCTCGAGGATGCTGAAGACGCCGCCGGCGAGGAACATCAGCAGCGCCGCGAGCAGCACCCAGAAGAACCGCTCCGTCCCGTAGCCGAACGGATGCCCCTCGTCGGGCGGCCGGCGCGAGCGCCTGAGCGAGACCTGCAGCAGGCCCTGGTTGGACGTGTCGGCGACGGAGTGCGCAGCCTCGGCGAGCAGCGCCGAGGAGCCGCCGAGGACGCCGGCGAGCCCCTTGACGATCGCGATCCCCGCGTTCGCTGCGAGCGCGATCCAGACCGTCTTCTCGTGCTCGCGCTCCCCCGCCATGGGGGGGCGCTTGCCCGGATCAGGTCAGGAGCAAGCCGGCCATCCGCCGCCGCGCGACGAGGATGCCGCAGACGCCGAGGACGAGCAGGTACGCCGCGTTCAGCGCGCAGTAGCCGGTCACGTGCCCGAGCGTCAGCGAGCGGACGAGCGAGATCGCGTTGTAGAGCGGCGAGAAGCGGACGAGCCACTCGAGCCAGAGCGGGTAGACCGACAGCGGATAGAACGTCCCGCTGAACAGGAACATCGGCAGCAGCACGACCTGCACGAGCTCGAAGTCCTGCCACGAGCGCAGGAACGTCGCGACGCCGATGCCGACGCCGGCGAAGCCGAAGCCGACGGCGAGCGCCGCCGGCAGCGCGAGCAGCCCCCACCAGGAGTGGATCGTCCCGAGCGCGGCCGCGGTGACGAGGAAGCCGATCGCGTACAGGAGGCCGCGGAACTGCGCCCACGCCGTCTCGCCGACCGCGACGTCGATCGGGCCGAGCGGCGTCGCCAGCATCGAGTCGTAGACCTTCCCGTAGCGCAGCTTCCAGAAGACGTTCGTCGTCGCGTCGTAGACGGCGCCGTTCATCGCCGACGAGGCGAGCAGCGCCGGCGCGATGTAGCTCGCATACGAGACGCCGTGCACCCGGCCGACGAAGTGGCCGAGCCCGTAGCCCATCGAGAAGAGGTAGAAGAGCGGCTCGAAGAAGCCGCTGAAGATGGTCATCCACGCGCGGCGGTAGACCATCACGTTCCGCTCGAAGAGCAGGTGGCCGCGCGTGCGGCCCCCGCCGAGACGGCTCAACGCGAACGCCAACGTGCTCACGTGACGAGCCGCTTCGCGTAGGCGAGCCGCGCGAGCCAGACGCCGCCGACGACCCAGAGGAGCAGGTAGCCGACGTGGGCGAGCGCGCGCCAGAGGCTCGGGCCGCCGAGCGTCAGGCTGCGCGCGAGGTCGACGCCGTTCCAGAGCGGCGTCGCGTACGCGAGCTCGCGCAGCCCGTGCGGGATCCGCGTCACCGGGAAGAACGTGCCGCTGAACAGGAACATCGGCGTCACCGCGAAGCGGAAGAGCGGATTGAAGACCTCGTCCTCGGCCCACGCGGAGAGCGCGGAGATCGGCGCCGCGAACGCGAGCCCGACGAGCACGCAGAGCGGGATCGTCAGGATCGACCAGTACGAGTGCAGCGCGCCGAACGCCGCGAGCGCGGCGAGGTAGAGCGACACGGAGATCGCGACGCGCGTCGAGACGTACAGCAGGTGGCCGGCGACGAGGTCGCGCACGCGCAGCGGCGTCGCGAGCATCGCGAAGTACTGCCGGTTCCAGCGGATCGCGCCGCGCACCGGGAAGCTCGACTCGACCGAGGCGACCTGCATCGCGACCGCGGCGAGCAGACCCGGCGCGACGAAGTCGAGGTACGGGAGGCCGAGCTGCTGCTTGCGCACGATCGTCCCGAGCCCGATCCCCATCGCCGCCAGGTAGAGCACGGGGTTGAGGACGCTCGTCATCACGGTGCCGCGCCAGACGCGCCGGTAGACGGTCAGCCAGTACTCGTACGAGCGGAGCGCGTAGGCCATCAGTCGACGAGGGTGCGGCCGGTCAGCCGCAGGAAGACGTCCTCGAGCGTCGAGCGGCGGACGAGCACGCTCTGCGGGTGCAGCCGCTCGTGGGCGACCGGCACGAGCGCGTCGCCGTCGTCGGTGTAGAGGAGCAGCCGGTCCGGCAGCGCCTCGACGCGCTGCACCTGCCCTCCGAACGCCTCCGGCTCGATCTGCGGCGCCTCGTTCGGGAAGCGCAGCTCGACGACCTCGCGCGAGGAGTAGCGCCGGATCAGCTCGAGCGGCGATCCCTCGGCGGCGATCTTGCCCCGGTCCATGACGACGAGCCGGTCGCAGAGCTGCTCGGCCTCGTCCATGTAGTGCGTGGTCAGGATCAGCGTCACGCCGCGCTGCTTGAGCCGGAAGAGCCGGTCCCAGACGACGTGCCGCGCCTGCGGGTCGAGCCCGGTCGTCGGCTCGTCGAGCAGGATGATCTCGGGCTCGTTGACGAGCGCGCGCGCGATCGTCAGCCGCCGCTTCATCCCGCCCGAGAGCGGCTCGACCTTCGAGTCGGCGCGCTCGGCGAGCTGCACGAACTCGAGCAGCTCGTCGGAGCGGCGGCGCACGTCGGCGCGCGAGAGGCCGAAGTAGCGGCCGTAGATGATCAGGTTCTCGCGTACGGTCAGCTCGTTGTCGAGCGTGTCCGCCTGCGGGACGACGCCGAGCCGGGCGCGAATCGACGGGCCGTCGTCCACCGGGTCCCGGCCGAGGATGCGGAGCGTGCCGCCGCTCGGCGGCGAGACGCAGCCGATCATCCGCATCGTCGAGCTCTTGCCGGCGCCGTTCGGGCCGAGGAAGCCGAAGGCCTCGCCCCGCGGGACGTCGAAGTCGATGCCGTCGACGGCGCGCAGCGGGCCGAACTGCTTCGTCAGCCCGCGCGCGTGGATCAGCGCGTCCACGGCGGCGACGTTACAAGCGCTCGAGCGCTTCGACGAGCTCGGCGAGCTCGTGCTCGTCCGCGAACGGGATCTCGACGCGCGACGCGCCGACGCGCGGGCGGAAGCCGGTCAGCCGCTCGAGCGCCTCGCGGGCGCGGGCGGCGAGCGCCGGGTCGACCGGAGCGCTGCGCACGCGCGGCCGCTGCCTCGCGCCCGCCCACTTCGCCCGCTGCTCCGCCGCACGCACGGACAGCCCCTTCTCGACGATCTCGCGCGCGAGCCGCCGGCGGCCCTCGTGGTCGGGCACCGCGAGCACCGCGCGCGCGTGCCCCTCCGTCAGCTGGCCGCGCTCGAGCATCCCGAGCACGTCGTCGGGCAGGTCGAGCAGGCGGATCCGGTTCGAGACGGAGGGCTTCGAGCGGCCGACGCGCTCCGCGACGTCGCCGAGCGAGAGCGCGAACTCGTCCAGCAGCACCGCGTACGCGCGCGCCTCCTCGACGGGCGAGAGCTGCTCGCGCGCGACGTTCTCGATCAGGCCGACGAGCAGCGTGTCGCGGTCGTCGTGCTCCCGCACGAGCGCCGGCACCGTCGCCAGGCCCGCCTCGCGGGCGGCGCGCCAGCGGCGCTCCCCGGCGACGAGCTCGTAGCCGCCGGCCGCGCGCGGGCGGACGAGCAGCGGCTGGATCACGCCCTGGTGCTTGACCGACTCGGCGAGCCCCGAGCCGGCCTCCTGGTCGAACCGGCGCCGCGGCTGCTTCGGGTTCGGGTGGATCGCGTCGACCGGCAGGTCGAGCAGCTCGGGCGAGCCCGGCTCCGGGCCGCCGAGCAGGACCTCGAGCCCGCGACCGAGGCCGCGGCGGCTAGGCGCGCTCGACAAGCTCCATCGCCACCTTCCAGTACGCGTCGGCGCCGCGCGAGCTGCGGTCGTAGGCGATCGCCGGCAGGCCGTGGCTCGGCGCCTCCGCGAGCCGCACCGAGCGCGGCACCGTCGTCGTGAAGACGAGCTCGCCGAAGTGCCTGCGCACCTCCGCCTCGACGTCGGCGGCGAGCCGCGTGCGCGCGTCCACCATCGTCAGCAGGACGCCGCCGATCCCCAGCTGCGGGTTGAGCCGGCGCCGGATCAGGTCGATCGAGTGCATCAGCTGCGAGAGGCCCTCGAGCGCGTAGTACTCGGCCTGCACCGGCACGAGCACGCGGTCGGCCGCGGCGAGCGCGTTCACCGTCAGCGGCCCGAGCGACGGCGGGCAGTCGAGGAAGACGAAGCGGTACCGGGAGCTACCCGACGCGAGCGACTGTGTCAACGACTGGGCGAGGTAGCGCTCGCCGTTCGGCCGCTGCGCGAGCTCGACGACGGCGCCGGCGAGCTCCGGCTTCGCCGGCACGAGGTCGAGGTTCGCGAAGCTCGTCGCCTTCGCGAGCTCGGTCAGCGGGGCGCCGTCGAGCAGGTCGTAGCTCGACGTCCCGTTCGCGCGCATCCCGAGCCCGGAGGTCGCGTTCGCCTGCGGGTCGAGGTCGACGACGAGCGCCCGCTCGCCCGCCTCCGCGAGGCAGGCGGCGAGGTTGATCGCCGTCGTCGTCTTGCCGACGCCGCCCTTCTGGTTCGCGAGCGCGTAGATCTTCGCCACCGCGCCATTGTCGCTACGCCAGCGGACGCTTCCTCGCGACGCCGACCCGGCGCGGGTAGCCCGCCGGCGTCGGCGCGAGCTTCGGCACGACGACGAGCCCGCTCTCGACCCGCGGCTCGCCGCCGCCGACCCGCGCGGCGACCGCCCCGACGACGCCGAGGTCGGCGCTCGGCCCGAGCCAGAGGACGGCCGCGCCGCCGGGGGCGACGAGCGGCAGCACCCACTCCACCGCCGTCGCCGGCCGCGCGAGCGCCTTCGCGGTCGCGACGCCGAAGCGGTCGACCTCCTGCTCCTCGACCCGGCCCCAGACGACCTCGGCGTTCGGCGGCGCCCACCCGCGCAGGAAGTCCGCCTTGCGCCGCTCCGCCTCGACGAGCGTGAACGCCCGCTCGGGCAGCGCGTACGCGAGCGGCAGCCCGGGCGACCCGCCGCCGGAGCCGACGTCCACCACCGGCCCGTCGAGCGCCTCGAGCAGGGGCAGCGCCCGCAGCGCGTCGTCGAGCAGCATCGCCCGCGCCGCCGCCGCGTCGCTGATCGCGGTCAGCCCCGGCGTGGCCAGGACCGCGGCAAGCCACTCCTCAGTCCGGGAGGACGACGACGTAGCGGTTCGGCTCCGTCCCCTCGGAGGCGGTCTGCACGCCCTCGAACTCCTTCAGGCGCAGGTGCACGACCTTCCGCTCGACCGCAGTCATCGGCTCGAGCTCGACGCGGCGGCCGGTGTCGAGCACGTCGCGCGCCGTCCGCACCGCGAGCGACTCGAGCGTCGCCCGGCGCCGTTCGCGGTAGCCGGCGGCGTCGACGACGACCTCCCTGCGCTCGGCGCCGTACGCGCGGTGCGAGATCGCGTTCAGCAGGTACTGCACCGCGTCGATCGTCTGCCCGTGCCGGCCGATCAGCAGCGCGACGTCGTCGCCGTGGAAGGTGACGACGATCGCGTCGTCGTCCTCGCGCACGTCCGCGCGGCCCTCGACGCCGACGGCGTCCATGATCCGCTGCGCGAGCGCCCGCGCCTCGCCGGCCTCGCCCGAGTCGTCGACCGGCCCGCCGCCGTCGAGCGCCTCGACGGGTGCGTGGGCGAGCACCCGCGCCGGCTCGTAGCCGACGCCGAGCAGCCCCCGCTCGCCCTCCGAGACGACCTCGAACCGCACGGCCGACTTGTCCAGCCCCGGATGGAGCTTCTCGAGCTCCCGCAGCGCCGCCCACTTCGCCTCGCCGACCGTCTCGCCCGTCGCCTCGACGGTGGCGTCCTCCGGGCTCATCGTCGGCCGCCGCTCTTCTTGCGGCGAACCTTCCGCGGGCCGGCCGCCTGGCCGCCCGACTTCGCGGGCCGCTGCGGCGCGGCGCCGTTGCCCGACGTCGGCTCCGGCTCCTTCGGCGGCGTCCGCGAGCTGCGCTTGAAGAGCTCCGGCGGCGGCGTCTTCGGGATCAGCCGGCGCGTGATCAGCCCCTGTCCGACCGTCCACAGGTTCGTCGTCACCCAGTAGAGGACGAGGCCGGCCGGGAAGTGGGCGATCACGAAGACGAAGACCAGCGGCATCACCATGAAGAGCGTGCGCTGGAGCTTGTCCGCGGTCGCCGACATGAAGAGGGTCGACGCCATCTGCGAGCCGACGTAGACGACGAGCAGCACGAAGCCGCCCCAGTGCGAGGTCGTGTGGTCGGCGATCGACGGGATGAAGTGCAGGAAGGAGAGCGAGCCCGGGTGCTGTGACGCGGGCTCGTTCGCGAACGCGCGCAGCGAGTAGTAGAGGGCGATGAAGACCGGCAGCTGCACGAGCATCGGCAGGCACGAGGCGGCCGGGTTGATGTTGTTCTCCCGGTAGAACTTCATCAGCTCCTCGTTCTGCTTCTGCTTGTCGCCCTTGTACTTCTTCTGGATCTCCTTCATCTGCGGCGCGTAGCGCTGCAGGTTCTGCATCGAGTGGATCTGCTTGACGGTCAGCGGGACGAGGATCATCCGCACGATCACCGTCAGCGCCACGATCGACCACGCCCAGGGCAGCCCGATCGTCAGGTGCAGCCAGTTGAGGACGTGCCGCGCGGCGTGCTCGAGCGGCGTCAGCGGCGAGCCGAGGATCAGGGCGGCGTGGATCACTTGACCACCGGGTCGAAGCCGCCGCGCGACCACGGGTTGCAGCGGAGCAGCCGCCAGCCCGCGAGCAGCGAGCCGCGCACGAGCCCGCGGGCCCGGACGGCGTCGATCGCGTACTGCGAGCAGGAGGGGTGGTACTTGCAGGTCGTCGGGAAGAGCGCCCCGAAGGTGAGCCGCCAGAGCCAGACGAGCGCGACGCCGGCGCGGTACATCAGGCGGCCGCGCCCTTCTCCGACCCGGCCTGCGCGAGCACCTCGTCGACGCGGCCGCCGAGCCACTCGAAGCCGTTCGCCTCGACCGCCTCGGGGAGGCCGGGGCGGACGATCAGCACGTAGTCGCAGCCGGCCGGCACGCGCTCGAGCCGCTCCCGCCAGACCTCGCGCAGCTGCCGCTTGATCCGGTTGCGCTCGGTCGCGCCGCCGACGGCCTTCGGCACGGAGAAGCCGAACCGCGGCGCGGCGGCCTCCTGCTGCGGAAACCAGTAGAGGACGAGGAAGCGCGAGGAGACCGAGCGACCGTGACGGTAGACGGCGTCGAAGTCCCGCGAGCGGGACAGGCGGTTCGGACGCTTCACGGAAGGCAGCTTACGCCGAGAGGCGCGTGCGACCCTTGTCGCGGCGCCGCTTCAGGATCAGCCGCCCCGCACGCGTCTGCATGCGCGCGCGGAAGCCGTGCTTGCGCTTGCGCCGGCGGACGTTTGGCTGGTAGGTGCGCTTCATCTCGACGGGAAAGGGGCGGAACGGGGCGCGCAGTATAGCCGTCGCCTGTCCACCGGCTTGTCCACAGGCGGACTCCGCACAGGCAAGCCGGATCCGCGAGTTACCCCCACCGTTCTCCACAGGTGTGGAGGGATTCGGACGCCGCGAAAATACCTGCAAAGACCCTAGATTTGCAGCCGATCGGCAGGTTGGTAGGGTGGGCGCTCCGGTGATGGAGGCGGGGGAGCAACGAAGCGGCCTGACGGCCGAGGGCCTGTGGGACGAGGTCGCCGCGAGGCTCCGCAGCTCGCTCAACGAGACGACCTACTCGACCTGGTTCGGCGAGGCGCGCGGCGTCGAGCTCGCCGACGGCGGCCCGTTCGTGCTCGGCGTCCCGAACGACTTCACCCGCAACTGGATCGAGGGCCACTTCCTCAGCCTGATCGGCGCGGCGATCCGCGACATCACCGGCGCGGAGCGGCCGATCGAGCTGCAGGTGGTCGCCGGCGCCGCCGAGGCGCCCGAGGCGCCGACGCTCCTCGACGACCTGCGGGAGCAGACGCGGCCGCGGCCGGTCGTCGAGCGGCTCCCGAGCCGGCCCGAGAGCGGCGGCTTCAACGCGAAGTACACCTTCGACTCCTTCGTGATCGGCTCGTCCAACCGCTTCGCCCACGCGGCCGCGCTCGCGGTCGCCGAGGCGCCGGCCCAGGCGTACAACCCGCTCTTCATCTACGGCGGCACCGGGCTCGGCAAGACGCACCTGCTGCAGGCGATCGCGCAGTACGTCAGCGAGCACAGCGGCTCGCTCTCCGTCCGCTACGTGACGAGCGAGACGTTCATGAACGACTTCATCAACTCGCTCCGCGACAAGCGCATCGAGGGGTTCAAGCAGCGCTACCGCACCTACGACGTGCTCCTGATCGACGACGTGCAGTTCTTCGAGCACAAGGAGCGGATCCAGGAGGAGTTCTTCCAC
>DASSSR010000048.1:0-47190 GCA_035708345.1 Gaiellaceae bacterium | reverse complement strand
GGGCGGCGAGACGCCGACCTCGGTGACGATCCCGCGCCGGCGCGCGTTACCGAAGCGGACGTCGACGATCGCACCGCGCTCGACCTCGTCCGGAACCTCGTACGTGAACGGCCGCGCGACCGCCCGCGCGGTCACGAGCGGATAGACGGAGGCGAACTTCACACAGCGAGGCTAATGGCCATCACGGGCAGCACACGCCCCCACTCCGACGGGTCGGAGTCGCGGACGTAGCTCGCGCCCATCCGTTCGTAGAACGGGACGGCGTTCGGGTCGGCCTCCCACTCCATCCGTCCGCAGCCGGCGCCGAGCGCCCTCGCCCGCTCGAACAGCTCGCGCCCGACGCCCTGCCCCATCGCCGCCGGCTCGACCCACAGGTCCTCGAGCCAGAGGACGTCGCCGCGGCGCTCGACCGATGCCCAGCCGACGACGATGCCGTCGCGCTCGGCGAGGATCGGCTCGTCGGGCAGCGCCATCTCGGCGGCCCAGCCGGCGACGAGCTGCGCGTCGTATCCCCAGTGTCCCTTCGCCGCGGCCGCGATCGCCCGCAGCCGGTCCGGCGTCACAGCCCGGCGGCGTCGACGATGAAGTCGGTGGCGAAGCCGAGCAGCACGCCCACGAGGACGAGCCACGTCACGAGCACGGCGTGGCCGTACTTGCGGTTGACCGAGAACAGCTCCTGCACGACGTAGAGGATCGAGCCGGCCGCGATCGCGAAGAACACGACCGAGAGCGCCTCGCTCGACCAGGCCTGACCGAGCACCGTGCCGAGGAAGGTCGGCCCGCCGCCGATCAGTCCCATCAGGCCGAGGAAGCCCCAGCTCGGCACCGTCCCCTCGCCCGTCAGCGGCCCGCAGATGCCGAATCCCTCGGTCGTGTTGTGGAGCGCGAAGCCGACGATCAGCGTGACCGCGAGCGAGGCGGCGCCGGTCGCGGCGGCCTGGCCGATCGCGAGCCCCTCGCCGAAGTTGTGCACGCCGATCCCGACCGCGATCAGCAGCGCGAGCTGCTTGCCCGGCGTCAGCGAGTCGAGCCAGCCGCGCGTCTCGAACTCGTCCACCGCGGCCGCGCCCGGCCCGACGAGGGCGGTCGCCCGCCGGCTCGAGCGGCGCCGCATCCACTCGGAGTAGTAGACGAGCGCCATCAGCCCGGCGGCGAAGCCGGCGATCCCGAGCGCCGCCAGCCAGGCGAACCGGCCCCAGTGCCGGGCCTCGAGCCCGTGCTCGATCGGCTCGACGGCGCCGGAGAGGACGTCCCAGAGCAGGAAGATGAGGATGCCGGTGGCGAGCGCGGAGAGGCCCGCGCGGGCGGCGGCGCCGAGGCTCTGCAGCCTCCCGACCGGCAGGCCGAGGAAGATCGTGCCGCCGGCGATCGCGCCGAGGATGAGGACGTGGCCTGTGCTCATATGGCTGTAAGGGTCACCTTACAGAACTACCATTCCCGCTATGGCCGAGCGTCACTCCGTCGACGAGTACCTCGAGACGATCTACTTCCTCGCCTTCCCGATCGGCGAGTACACCCCGCGCGGCGCCGGCTCGCCGCCGCTCGCCTCGCGCGTCGCGGAGATGCTCGGCGTCTCGCGCGCGTCGGCCGGCGAGATGCTCAAGCGGCTCGAGGCGGAGGGGCTGATCGAGCGGGGCGCCCGCAAGGAGGCGCTGCTGACCCCGTCCGGCCGCGAGCGGGCCGAGCGCGTCGTCCGCAAGCACCGGCTGATCGAGCGGCTGCTGACGGACTTCATGGGCTACACGGGCGCGGAGGCGCACGAGCGGGCGGACGCGCTCGGCGACACGTTCGACGACGAGATGATCGAGCGGATCGACGAGAAGCTGGGTCGTCCGACCCGCTGCCCGCACGGCTGGCCGGTCGACCCCGACGTCGAGCAGGCCGAGAACGCCGAGCTCGCGCCGCTCGCCGCGCTCGGGCCGGGGGCGCGCGCGACGATCGTCCGCATGGCCGAGCACGACGGCGAGCTCCTGCACTGGTTCTACGACCAGGGCCTCGTGCCCGGGACCGAGCTCGAGGTGCGGACGGCCGAGCCGGCCGCCGACCAGTTCACGGTCGCGCTCGCCGACGGCGACCGCGCGATCTCCGAGAAGGCCGCGGCCGGGCTCTTCGTCAGACCGTCGTCGTAGCGCGACGCAGGCCGGCCGCCTCGGCGAGCGCCTGCGCCTTGTCCGTGCGCTCCCACGTGAAGTCGCCGTCGTCGCGGCCGAAGTGGCCGTAGGCGGCCGTCTTCGCGTAGATCGGGCGGCGCAGGTCGAGATCGCGCAGGATCGCCGCCGGGCGGAGGTCGAAGTGCTCGCGGACGAGCTCCTCGATCTTGGCGACGGGGATCGTCTCCGTCCCGAACGTCTCGACGAGGATCGACATCGGGTGCGCGACGCCGATCGCGTAGGCGACCTGCAGCTGGCAGCGGTCGGCGAGGCCCGCGGCGACGACGTTCTTCGCGACGTAGCGCGCCGCGTACGCCGCCGAGCGGTCGACCTTCGTCGGGTCCTTGCCGGAGAACGCGCCGCCGCCGTGCGGGGCGGCGCCGCCGTACGTGTCGACGATGATCTTGCGCCCGGTGAGGCCGGAGTCGCCCATCGGCCCGCCGATCACGAACTTGCCGGTGGGGTTGCAGTAGAAGAAGCCCTTCTCCTCCAGCCGCCTCGGGTCGTACAGCTCCTTCGGCAGGATCGGCTCGAGCACGTGCTGTGCGAGATCCGGCTTCATCAGCGACTCGATGTCGATGCCCTCGCGGTGCTGCGTCGAGATGACGACGCGCTCGATCTCCACGGGCTTGCGGCGGCCGTGCTCGTCCTCCTCGTAGCGCACCGTCACCTGCGTCTTGCCGTCGGGACGCAGGTACAGCAGCTCGTCCGCCTTGCGCACCGCGGCGAGCCGGCGGGCGAGCCGGTGCGCGAGCATGATCGGCAGCGGCATCAGCTCCTCCGTCTCGTTCGACGCGTAGCCGAACATCATCCCCTGGTCGCCGGCGCCGACCTTGTCGAGCGGGTCGTCGTCCCCGTGCTGCGTCTCGAACGACGCGTCGACGCCCTGCGCGATGTCGGGCGACTGCTCGTCGAGGGCGACGACGACGCCGCACGTGTCGGCGTCGAAGCCGTACTTGGCGCGCGTGTAGCCGATCTCGCGGACGCGCTCGCGCACGAGCCGCGGGATGTCGACGTAGGTCTCGGTGGTGATCTCGCCGGCGACGACGACGAGGCCGGTGGTGATCAGCGTCTCGCAGGCGACGCGTCCCGTCGGGTCGTCGCGGAGCACCGCGTCGAGGACGGAGTCCGAGATCTGGTCGGCGATCTTGTCGGGATGGCCCTCGGTGACCGACTCGGAGGTGAAGGAGAACGAACGGGCAGCCATGGCTGCGAGGGTAGCTACTCCTCGGTCGGCCGCCTACCCATCAAGCGGCCGACGAGGTCGTTCAGGCTCCTCCCCGAAAGGACGGAGCAGACCCCCTCGGTGATCGGCAGCTCGACGCCGAGCCGGTGCGAGAGCTCCTGCAGGACGGGCGCCGTCGTGATCCCCTCCACCGTCTGCCCGATCTCGGCGACGGCCGCCTCGGCGCTGCGGCCCTGCGCGATCAGCTCGCCCGCGCGGCGGTTGCGGCCGTGGCGGCTCCAGCAGGTGACGATCAGGTCGCCCATGCCGGCGAGGCCGGAGAACGTCTCCGCCCGGGCGCCCGCCGCCTCGCCGAGCCGCGCCATCTCGGCGAGCCCGCGCGTGATCAGCGAGGCCTTCGCGTTGTCGCCGAGGTCGAGCCCGTCGACGCCGCCGGCGGCGAGCGCGATCACGTTCTTCGCCGCGGCGCACAGCTCGACGCCGACGACGTCCTGGTTCACGTAGGCGCGGAAGACGGTCGAGTTGACGGCGTGCTGGAGCTGCCCGGCGAGGAAGCCGTCCTCGCTCGCGATCACCGCCGCGGTCGGCTGGCCGACGGCGATCTCCTCGGCCATGTTCGGGCCGGAGAGGACGGCGACGCCGCGGCCGCGCACGCGCGTCGACAGCCGCTCGCCGGTCGCCGGGTCGAGGCCCTTCGTCAGGCTGAGCACGGGCGCGTCGCCGGGGAGCGCGTCGACGACCGCGCCGAAGGCGCGGCTGGGCACGGCGACGACGGCGACGTCGACGTCCGCGGGCGCGTCCGCGAGCGGGACGGCGGTCGCCCGGCCCAGGTCGACGACGGGCAGGTAGCGCGGGTTGCGGCCGGTCGACGCGATCGCCTCGGCGTCGTCGGCGTGGTGGCAGCCGAGGACGACGTCGTGCCCGCGCTCGAGCAGCACGTGCGCGAACGCGGTCCCCCACGACCCGGCGCCGGCGACGAGGAATTTCATCTCTCGACGCACAGCCGGCACAACTCGTTGACGGGGAGTGTCCCCATTTTCGAGAGTCGTGACGGTTTCGTGGCAGGTGTCATGAGCGGCGGACGAAGTCGATGTTGACCGGCACGCCCTCGAGGCCGAAGCGCTCGCGGAGCTCGTTCTCGACCCAGTAGCCGTAGTCGCGCGTGACGATGCCGGGGTCGTTGACGAAGATGCGGATCCGCGGCGGCCGCCGGTGGATCTGCGCGCCGTAGAGCATGTTCAGCCGCTTGCCGTTCCGCGACGGCGGCTGCCGCCGCTCGCGCAGCTCCTCGAGCGCGCGGTTCAGCTCCGCCGTCGGGATCCGCGCGACGTGCCGGTCGTACAGGTCGACGATCGTGTCGAGCAGCCGGTCGATGCCGCGGCCCGTCTTCGCGGAGACGGCGAGGAACGGCGGCCGCTGCCGCAGCCGGCGGCGGAGATGGCCGCGCACGTCCTCGATCTGCACCTCGGAGATGTCCCACTTCGAGAGGACGACGAGCGTCGAGCAGCCGGCCTTGCGCGCGACGTCGGCGACGGCGAGGTCCTGGTCGACGATCCCCTGCGACGCGTCGATCAGGACGAGCGCGACGTCCGCGCGCTCCGCCGCCTCGAGCGCGCGCAGCTCGCTGTAGTACTCGATCCCCTGCCGGTGGCGGCGCTTGCGGCGCAGGCCCGCCGTGTCGACGAGCACGAACATGCGGTCGTCGCGCTCGAGCACGGTGTCGATCGCATCGCGCGTCGTGCCGGGGATCTCCGAGACGATCACCCGCTCGCGGCCGACCAGCCGGTTGAGCAGCGACGACTTGCCGACGTTCGGGCGGCCGAGGATCGCGACGCGGATCGCGTCCTCCGGCAGCTCCGGGCGCGCGCCGCTCCCGTGCACCTCCAGCTGGTCGAGGATCTCGTCGAGCAGGTCGCCGGTCCCGTGCCCGTGCAGGCCGCTGATCGGGATCGGGTCGCCCAGTCCGAGCCGGTGCAGCTCGAGCGCGAGCGCCTCGTGGCGCGGGTCGTCGATCTTGTTCGCGAGCACGAGCACCGGCTTGCGCGCCTCGCGGAGGATCTGCGCCACCTCCTCGTCCCCGGGCGTGATCCCCGTCTGCGCGTCGAGCACGAAGAGGACGAGGTCTGCGTCGGCGACCGCCTCGCGCGCCTGGTCCGCGATCGAGCGGGTGATCGGGTCGGCGTCGGCGATGTCGACGCCGCCGGTGTCGATCAGCAGGAACTGCTTGCCGCGCCACTCGCCGAGCAGCTCCTTGCGGTCGCGCGTCACCCCCGGCGTCTCGTGCACGACGGCGGCGCGCGTGCCGGTCAGGCGGTTGACGAGCGTCGACTTCCCGACGTTCGGGAAGCCGACGATGGCGACGGTGCCGACGGGCTCCACCGCGCAAGTGTGCCCTGCTCGCCGCGCGGAACGCCGCGACACGGTGCTCCGCCGCGTGCACCGCGTCCTGCGTCCGCTTCAGCCTCCTCGAGCCGCAGGCGGCGTAGCGTGCCGCGGCCGCCCGGCCGCGTGCAGCTCGACGAGCCATTCCCAGAGCGTGCGGAGCTCGCGCGTGATCCGCGCCGAGACCTCGTCGCGCGAGAGGCCGTCGGCGCTCCAGGGCTCGCCGTAGGCGATCGAGCACGGCGCGAGGTTGCCGAGGTTCCACGTCTGCGTGCCGTGGACGGCCGCGCAGACGACCGGCACGCGCTCGCGTACGGCGACGAGCGACGCTCCGGGCTGCACCTCGCCCGGCACCCCCGACCGCTGCCGCGTGCCCTCGACGAAGACCCCGAGTACGTTGCCGTCGCGCACGACCTCGCGCATGCGCCGGACGGCGTCGCGGTCGGACTCGCCGCGGCGGATCGAGATCGTGCCGAAGAGGCGGATGAACTGACCGAGCCCCGGCACGCGATGCGCCTCGACCTTCGCGACGAAGTACGTGCTGCGCGGGTTCGACCAGGCGAAGAGCGGGATGTCGATCCAGTGGAAGTGGTTGAGCGCGAGCACGACGCCGCCCTCGGGCGGGATCCGGTCGACGCCGTAGGCGCGCAGCCGCGTCGCCAGGGCCGCCGCCCCGCCGATCGGCGGGCGGCCGAAGCGGTAGGCGAGGTCGACGTTCACGCCGCCCGGCGGGCGCGGACCAGCGTCTCGATCTGCCCGACGACCTCGTCGACGCTCGAGTTCGTCGTGTCGATCTCGGTCGCGTCGTCGGCGCGCTTCATCCGCTCTGCGTCCTTCTCGTCGCGCACGCGCAGGTCGGTCGCGAGCGCGTCGGCGCCGATGCCCGGCCGGTCGGCCATCCGCCGGCGTGCGCGCTCGCTCCGGTCGGCGACGAGGTAGACCTTCACCTCCGCGTCGGGCGCGACGACGGTGCCGATGTCCCGGCCCTCGATCACGACGTCGCCCTCGCGGCCGAGCTCGCGCTGCCGCTCGCGCATGATCTCGCGCACGGCGGCGTGGCGGGCGACGACGGGGACCATCCGGTCGATCCGCTGCTCGCGGATCGACGAGGTGACGTCGGCGCCGGCGATCCGGACGCGGCTCTCGCCCTCGAAGGTGACGGGCTCGGCCTGCGCGAGCTCGGCGAGCCGGGCCGCGTTGCTCAGGTCGATCCCGCGCTGCATCGCGAGCCACGTCAGCGCGCGGTACATGGCGCCCGTGTCGAGGTAGCGGAAGCCGAGCCGCTCGGCCAGGGCGCGGGCGACGGTGCTCTTGCCGGCGCCTGCCGGGCCGTCGATGGCGACGATCATCTGTGCGTCACGGAGTCGAGGAGCTCGTAGAAGCCGGGGAAGCTTATAGCGACCGTCTCGGCGCCCCGGACCTCGACGCCCTCCCGCGAGGCGAGCCCGGCGACGGCGCCGAGCATCGCGATGCGGTGGTCGCCGCGCGCGTCGACACGGCCGCCGCGCAGCCGCGCCGGCACGCCGGTGATCGTCCAGCCGTCCTCGTGCGAGCGGATGCGCGCGCCGCAGGCGCGCAGCGCGTCGGCGACCGCCTCGATCCGGTCGGACTCCTTGACGCGCAGCTCCTGCGCGCCGCGGATGCGCGTCTCCCCGCGCGCGTGCGCGGCGAGCAGGGCGACGAGCGGCAGCTCGTCGACGAGCGCCGGCACCTCCGCCGCCCGCACCTCGGTGGCGACGAGCTCGTCGTACTGGACCTGCACCGCGCCCGCGGGCTCCCGCCCCTCGCGGCGGCGCTCGAAGATCGCGATGCGCGCGCCCATCCGCTCGAGCACGTCGAGCAGTCCCGTGCGGCGCGGGTTGAGGCCGACGTCGTGGACGGTCAGGTCGCTGCCCGGCAGGAGCGCGGCGGCCGCGAGCAGCGGCGCGGCGCTCGAGATGTCGCCCGGCACGGTCACCGCCGGCAGCCGCGGCGTGCCCGGCTCGACCGTCACCGACGTCGGCCGGCGACGGACGCGGATGCCGGCCGCCTCGAGCATCAGCTCCGTGTGGTCGCGCGTCGGCGTCGGCTCGACGACGGTCGTCTCGCCCTCCGCCCGCAGCCCGGCGAGCAGGAGGGCCGACTTCACCTGCGCGCTCGCGACGGGCAGCTCGTAGGCGACGCCGCGGAGGCGGGCGCCCTCGATCGTCAGCGGCAGGTGGCCGTCGCTCGTCTCGATCCGCGCGCCCATCCGCCGCAGCGGCCCCGCGACGCGCTCCATCGGCCGCGTCGAGAGCGACTCGTCGCCGGTCAGGGTCCAGGTGCCGTCGCGGCCGGCGAGCAGGCCGGTGATCAGCCGGAGCAGCGTGCCGGCGTTGCCGCAGTCGATCGCCGCGTCGCGGAAGTCGGCGCCGTGGACGACGAGCTCGCGGTCGTCGCCGTCGTCGACGAACGCGCCGAGCGAGCGCACGGCGGCGATCGTCGACTCGGTGTCCCCGGAGCGGCCGAAGCCGCGGATCCGAGTCTGCCCCTCGCTGAGCGCGCCGATCAGGACGGAGCGGTGGGAGACGGACTTGTCGCCCGGGACCGCGACGTGTCCCGTGACGCGCGCCGCAGGCTCGATGAACATCGGTCAGCCGATCGTGCGCCCCATCAGGGACGCGAGCGCGCGGATCTCGTCCGCGAAGTCGTGGAAGTCCGCGGTCGGGATCAGCTGCGGCCCGTCGCAGAGCGCCTCCTCGGGCCGGGGGTGCACCTCGACGATGATCCCGTCGGCGCCCGCCGCGACGGCGGCGCGCGCGAGCGGCAGCACGAGGTCGCGGCGGCCGGCCGGGTGCGAGGGGTCGACGATCACCGGCAGGTGCGTCTCCTGCTTCAGCACCGGGATCGCGCCGATGTCGAGCGTGAAGCGCGTCGCCGTTTCGAACGTCTTGATCCCGCGCTCGCAGAGGATCACCTCGGAGTTGCCCTCCTTGACGATGTACTCCGCCGCCATCAGCAGGTCCTCGACCGTCGAGGAGAGGCCGCGCTTCAGGAGCACCGGCTTCGGCGCGCGGCCGACCTCGGAGAGGAGCGAGAAGTTGGACATGTTGCGGGCGCCGATCTGGATCACGTCGGTGGTCTCGACGACCGCCTCGACGTGGCGCGGGTCCATCAGCTCGGTGACGAGCGGCAGGCCCGTCTCCTCGCGCGCCTCCGCGAGGATCTCCAGCGCGACGTCGCCGAGCCCCTGGAAGGCGTACGGCGAGGTGCGCGGCTTGAAGGCGCCGCCGCGGAGCATCGTCACGCCCTCCGCCGCGACGGCGCGCGCCGACTCGAGCGTCTGCTCGCGCGACTCGACCGTGCAGGGGCCGGCGATGAAGCCGAAGTAGCCGTCGCCGATCCGCCGGCCGCGGGCGGTGATCAGCGTCGGGTCGGGCGAGAGCTCGCGCGAGACGAGCTTGTACGGCTTCAGGATCGGCAGCACCTGCTCGACCCCGGCGTAGCCCTCGAGCGGCAGCGCCGCGAGCAGCTCCCGCTCGCCGATCGCGCCGACCACGGTCGCCTCGCGGCCGCCGGTGACGACGGCGCCGCAGCCCGCCTCCTCGAGCCGCGCGACGACGTCGTCGATCTGCTCGGGCGTCGCGGTCGCGCCCATCACGATCAGCAGCTCGGGTGCGCCCGTGACGGCCATCTTGCGCTCAGTGTAGAGCCGGGTAAGCTTCGACTCGTGACTTCGCGGGACAACTCGAACTGGTGGTGGTCGACCGAGCGGTAGCCCGGCCGTCTGCCCGTGCCCGCTCCCCGAGACCTCCCACTGGGAGGTTTTTTCATGACAGAGACAAAGACACGCGTGTTCTCGGGCATTCAGCCCACCGGCCGGAAGACCCTCGGCAACTACTCGGGCGGCTTCCGCCAGTACGTCCAGACGCAGGCGGCGGGCGAGGCCTTCTTCTGCATCGTCGACCTGCACTCGATCACGGTCGAGCACGACCCGGAGGAGCTGCGCCGCTCGACGCTCGACCTGGCGGCGATGCTCTTCGCCGCCGGCCTCGACGCGGAGCGCTCGACCGTGTTCTGCCAGTCCCACGTGACCGCGCACGCCGAGGCGGCGTGGCTGCTCTCGGCCGTGACCGGCTACGGCCAGCTGGGCCGGATGACGCAGTTCAAGGACAAGTCGAGCTCGAGCGAGTTCATCTCGGCCGGCCTGTTCACGTACCCGGTGCTGATGGCGGGCGACATCCTCCTCTACCAGACCGACGTCGTCCCGATCGGCGACGACCAGCGCCAGCACCTCGAGCTCGCCCGCGACGTCGCCGAGCGGTTCAACCACCGCTTCGGCGAGATCTTCCGGGTGCCGGAGGGCCGGTACCCCGAGATCGGCGGCCGGATCATGGACCTGCAGGAGCCGACGAAGAAGATGTCGACGACGCTCTCCTCGGAGCAGGGCGCCGTCTACATCGCCGACACGCCCGACCAGATCCGGAAGAAGTTCAGGTCCGCCGTCACCGACTCGGAGCGGGAGATTCGCTACGACCCGCAGGCCAAGCCGGGCGTCTCCAACCTGCTCGAGATCATGTCCGTGGCGACCGGCGAGCCGATCGAGGCGCTCGAACGGCAGTTCGACGGCGCGGGCTACGGCGACCTGAAGCAGGCGGTCGGCGAGTCGGTCGTGGAGCTGCTGACGCCGATCCGCGAGCGCTTCGAGGCTCTGCGGGCGGACGAGCGGGAGCTGCAGCGGCTGCTCGCCGTCGGCGCCGAGAAGGCGCGGCGGGCGGCCGAGCCGACGCTCGAGGCGATGTACGACCGGATGGGCTTCGTCCGGGCGGCGGCGGGCCGGTTCTTCGGCGCCGCGCGGCCCCGCGGGTTATAAGAGCAGGTGCGCCTTCGGGCGCCTGCGGCACCGCAGGGTCCACGAGCCGGAGGGGAGGAGAAGTGAGAGGAAGAACCGCCGTCACGGCTACCGTCGTCGCAGCCGTGGTCGCCGCGTTCGCCGTCACGACGGCGGGCGCCCGCACCGATGCACGGCCAACGGCGAGCAGCGCGTCGAGCTGTCGCCTCGGCAACGGCATCAAGCACGTCATCTACGTCCAGTTCGACAACACGCACCTGACCCGCGACATTCCGAACGTCCCGTCGGACCTGGAGCAGATGCCGAACCTGCTCCACTTCCTGGAGGGCAACGGGACGGTGCTGAGCAAGCAGTACACGATCCTCATCTCGCACACCGCGGGCGGGATCCTCAGCTCGCTGACGGGCCTGTACCCGGACCGGCAGGGGATCACCGTCTCGAACTCCTACGACTACTACAAGCCGGACACGACGCCGACGTTCTCGTCTGCCTTCAAGTACTGGAACGACCCGGTCGCCGCCCCGGCGGACACGACGCCGAACATGGTCAACGGCGACTCCGGGACGCCCAAGACGACGCCGGCCCCGTGGGTGACGTACACCCGCGACGGCTGCGACGTCGGCAACGTCTCGGTCGCGAACACCGTCCTCGAGAACACGAGCACGAGCTCGGCCGGCGGCGACATCTACACCGTCTTCGGGCCCGGCTCGCCGGAGTTCAACGAGGTGACGACCGACAACGCCCCGACCGCGACGGCGAAGCAGAAGGCGCAGCCGCAGGCCGACTTCGTCGGCATCGCCGTGCACTGCGGCGCCGGCGGCGGCATCTGCAACGGCGCCACGGGGGCGCGGCCCGACCTGCTCCCGGACGAGCCCGGCGGCTACAGCGGCTACCAGGCGCTGTTCGGGGCGAAGTACGTCGACCCGGCGATCAGCGGCGGCTCCGCGGCCGTCGACGACATGAACGGCAACCCGATCACCGACCCGCAGGGCAACCCGGGCTTCCCGGGCTTCGACTCGATGTCGGCCGCGAACACGCTCGGGTACGTCGCGCAGATGCAGGAGGCCGGGATCCCGGTCACGTTCGCCTACATCTCGGACGTGCACGACAACCACGCGGGCGGCGGCGCGTACGGCCCGGGCGAGGCAGGGTACGTCGCGGCGCTGAAGAGCTACGACGACGCGTTCGGCAAGTTCTTCGCACGCCTCGCGAGCGACGGGATCGACAAGAGCAACACGCTGTTCGTCTTCACGGCGGACGAGAACGACCACTACGCGGGGCAGGCCGCGACCGGCTGCGACGGCGTCACGACGCCGTGCGTCTACAACCAGGCCGCCGGCAACCCGCAGCACGGGATCTACGACCTGACGCAGGGCGGCACGAGCACAACGCCGGCGCAGTGGCCGCCGGCCGGCACGAACGGGCCGCTCGTGGGCGAGATCGGCTACAACATGAACACCTTGCTCGGCGGCAGCACGATCGACGGGGTGAAGTACGACATCTCGTTCGACTCGGCGCCGAGCTTCTACATCTACGGACAGCCGCAGGCGGTGGACGCGAACGGCAACGTCGTCGTCAACCGGGTGCTGCGGGACTACGAGACGAAGGTCGCCTCGCTGAAGGCGTACGACCCGTACATCGACTCGACGGCGACGACGCCGGTCGCGCGGTACCTCGTCGACGCGCCGACGCTGAAGGCGCTGCACATGATCAACGCGGATCCGCAGCGGACGATGTCGTTCACGATGTTCGCGCAGCCCGACTACTACTTCCAGCCGACGGGCACGTGCCCCGGCTCGAGCCAGGGCTGCCTGAGCGACAAGTTCGCCTGGATCCACGGCGACTACTCGAACGACGTCGGCCAGACGTGGCTCGGGATGGTCGGGCCGGGGATCCGGAACGACGGCCGCGACGACACGACCTGGACCGACCACACGGACATCGTCCCGACGATGACGGCGCTGCTCGGGCTGCGGCCGGACTACACGCCGGACGGCCGCGTGATCACGCAGATCCTGACGCCGTCGGTCGCGAAGGGCGACAACGGCGCGTCGTTCACGCAGCTCGGCGACGTGTACAAGCAGCTGGACGCGCCGTACGGCGCGTTCGACCACTCGCTGATCGTCGCGTCGACGCACGGGATCGAGTCCGACGACGCGACGTACCTGTCGACGGAGCAGGCGATCCAGTCGCTCGCGACGCAGCGCGACGCGCTCGCCGCGCAGATGCGGAGCGTGCTCGACGGCAGCTCGACGGGCCATCGCGAGCAGCTGATCCACGACGCGCAGGGCCTGCTCGCGCAGGCGGCGTCGCTGGCCGGCTCGTAGTCCGATCCGACTCGGAGGGCTCGGCTGGAGCCGGGCCCTCCGACGTTGTATCGTCGCCCTCGTACCGGTTCAAGGGGAAAACCGAGTCAAGAGAGGGGTACCACGGTGAGGAGATGGCTGGTCTTCGCGGCCGCGCTCGTCGCGCTGCTGCTGTGCGCTCCCGCGTTCGCCGATCCCGGCAACGGCAAGGGAACGAACAAGGACAACGACACACACGTCCAGCTGCTGGCGATCAACGACTTCCACGGGCACATCCAGCCCAGCACGCCGGGGACGATCCGCTACGTCGACAGGGACGCGAGCGGCAAGCTCGTCGACGTGAACGCGCCGGCGGGCGGCGTCGAGTATCTGTCGACGCTGCTCAAGCAGCTCCGGGACCGCAACTCGAACACGATCACGGTCGGCGCCGGCGACATGATCGGCGCGAGCCCGCTGGTGTCGGGGCTCTTCCACGACGAGCCGACGGTCGAGGCGCTGAACGCGCTCGGCCTGCAGGTCACCGGCGTCGGCAACCACGAGTTCGACGAGGGGATCGACGAGCTGTACCGGATGCAGAACGGCGGCTGCGTCGCCTCCGACCCGACGACGTGCGCGGGCGGGCCGTTCGGCGGCGCGCTCTACCGCTATCTCGCGGCGAACGTCGTCTTCTCGGGCACCGACCAGACGATCTTCCCGCCGTACAAGCTCGTGAAGATCGACAACGCGAAGATCGCGTTCATCGGCCTGACCCTCGAGGGGACGCCGCTGATCGTGACGCCGACCGCCGTCGCGGGCCTCGACTTCCGGCCCGAGGTGGCGACGGTGAACGCCCTCGTCAAGAAGCTGCGCGCCGACGACGGCGTGCGGACGTTCGTCGTGCTCATCCACCAGGGCGGGCAGCAGAACCCGCCGTTCGCGAACGCCGGGCAGTTCGCCGACCAGCCGAGCGGCTTCGCCGACGTCAACGGCTGCGAGAACTTCAGCGGCGACATCACGCCGATCGTCCAGGGCCTCGACCCGCAGGTCGACGTCGTCGTCTCGGCGCACACGCACCAGCCGTACGTGTGCCCGAACTTCGCCGGCACGAAGATCCTGATGACGAGCGCGGCCTCGTTCGGCCGGCTCGTCACCAGCATCGACCTGACGATCGACCACCAGACGAAGGACGTGACCGCGAAGACGGCGACCAACCTCGTCGTCAAGCAGACGCTGCCGAAGGACCCGGTCGAGACGAAGATCGTCGAGAAGTGGGAGAAGCTCGCCGCGCCGGTCGGCAACCGCGTGATCGGGCATCTGACGCAGGACATCCTCTCGGCGCGCGACACGGCGCCGAACGGCGTGACCTTCGCGGGCGAGATCCCGGTCGGCGACGTGATCGCCGACGCGCAGCTCGAGGCGACGGCGCCGACCGACTTCGGCGGCGCGGTGATCGCGTTCATGAACGCCGGCGGCGTCCGTGCGGGGCTGCACTACGCCCTGCAGCCGGGCGAGACCGGCCGGCAGCCCGGCGAGATCACGTACGCGAACGCGTTCGCGGTGCAGCCGTTCGCGAACGTCATGCAGGTGAAGACGCTGACCGGCGCGCAGATCTACACCGCGCTCGAGCAGCAGTGGTCGGGCACCAACAGCGTCGCCGGCCGGCGGATCCTGCAGGTGTCGCACGGGTTCGCCTACCGGTACGACCTGACCCTGCCGGGCGACAAGGTGATCCCGGGCTCGGTGACGCTGAACGGGACGCCGATCGACCCGCTCGCGTCGTACCGCGTCGCGATGAACAACTTCATCGGCGACGGCGGCGACGGCTTCGCCGTCTTCAAGCAGGGCACGAACGTGCTCGGCGGCGAGGTCGACCTCGACGCGCTCGTGCAGTACCTGCTCAAGCACGACCCGATCGCGTATCCGGAGCTGAACCGGATCACGCGCCTGGGCTAGGCGGCTCGCGGCCGGGCGGCGCACTCAGCGCCGCCCGGCCGGCTTCACCCTGAAGCGCCGCGTCGTCGCGAGCACGCGTACGACGGCGACGGCGTCACCCCGGAGACGGCGCGCGAGCCGGAGCCGGACGATCCCGCGCGTGTGCGGGAGAAGCTCCCGCTGCTCGACCCACGGCCGCGCCACCACGCGGCCGCGCCGGAGCAGGCGCACATGCACCGTCGCGGGCGCGAGCTGCTCCGAGACGTTGCCCGCGTTCCGCAGCAGCAGCTCGAGGCGGCGGCCGCGCACGTGCAGCGCGAGCGGGACGAGCCGGCGGACGACGCGGCCGCCGCCGCGGACGAGCACGACGACGCCGACCCGCAGCCCCACTCCGACGCCCCGGGCCCGGCCGCGCGTCGAGACGAGCACGAGCGCGGGCCGGTCGCCCGGCTGCAGCCGCCGCGGCGAGGAGACGGCAAGGGTCGCCGTCTCCCCGCGCGGGACGACGAGCCGCCGCGGCCGGACGGCGACGGCGGCCGCCGTCCGGAGCAGGATCCGGGGCCGCCCGCGCAGCCCGAACGCCAGCCCCGTCGGGAGGGCGTCGACCGTCGCCGCGCCGGTGCCGCGGTTCGTCACCTCGATCGTGCGCGTCTCGCCGGCGGCGAGCACGAGCCGCGTGGGCGAGACGGCCAGGGCGACGGGCGGCGGCGCGGGCGGCGCGACGATCACCGGCCGATCACCGTGTACGTGACGGTCGCCGCGTAGTGCGCGGGCGTGAGCAGCGGCAGCGCGGAGACGAAGCCGAGGCTCGTCGGCCAGACGTCGCCCGCGGGCGCGCTCGCAGCGGACGTCGAGACGAGCTGGAGGTCGGCGGCGGGCGCGACGGGGATCGCGGTCAGGGAGCCGCCGGAGCGCGCGATCGCGAGCGGCAGGTCGGCAGGCGTGAACGCAGAGCGGTGGACGGTCAGCGAGTACCCGGCCGCGTCGTTGCTGACGACGGTCGCCGCGACCGTGACCGGCGCGGGCGTCGAGCCGGGCAGGACGCTGCCGAAGCTGACGCTCGAGCGGTCGAGCGACAGCGCGATCGCGGGCTGCAGGTCGAGCCCGACGCCGACGGTCGAGGTCGGGCCGCCGGCCGGCGGCGCCGCGCACGCGGCCGCGGGGCTCGTGCTGTTCTGCGGCGTGGGCGCCGCGGCGGTGAAGTCCTTCGCGTTGTCGTCGGTGTCGGTGCAGCCGCCGCCCGCGCGGACCGCGGCCGTCGTCGCGGAGAGCGCCGGCGCGGCGGCGGAGCCCTCGTAGTCGGTCGCGCTGCCGTAGCCCAGCAGGTCGACGACCGACGCCTGGGCGGCGCAGCTGCCCGCGGCGGCGCCGCAGGTGAGCGCGGTCGCGGAGGAGACGAGCGCGACCTTGCCGCCCGAGGCGGCGAGGTTCGTCGTGCCGGTCGCGTCGGCGCCCGGCAGCGCGGCGCCGACGGTGCCGTCCGCGAGCGCGACGAGGTAGTGGCCGCCTGCCGGAACCGTCCCGGCCAGCGGCGTCGCGCTCCACGACGTGGACGCGCTCGAGGCGTACTGGACGCTCCAGCCCGTCAGGTCGACCGACGAGGAACCGCGGTTGACGAGCTCGACGTAGTCGTTCGTGTACGTCGCGCCGGCGTTGCCGCCGCCGGCGTAGACCTGGCCGAGCACGAGGCCGGCGGACGGCGCGGGCGACGCCGCCGGCGCGAGCGCGAGCAGCGCGACGGCGAGCAGGGGCAGGACGATCCTGAACATGGGCAGCTCCGGGGGTCGAGGACAGGTCGTCGACCGTGATATCCGCCGCCGCCGCCCACGCGAAAGTGTCCCTTTCGGGTTGTCGCGAAGTTGCTCAGATGCCGCGACGAAGCCGTGACACCTCGTCGCGCGTGAGCTCCCGCCAGCCGCCGGGCTCGAGCCCGTCGACGCCGAGCCCGGCGTAGACGCTCCGGTGCAGCCGCAGGACCGGCAGCCCGACGGCGTCGAGCATCCGCTTCACCTGCCGGTTCCGGCCCTCGTGGATCGTCAGCTCGACGACGCCGCGACGCAGCCTGCGCGCACGGGCAGGCGCGGTGACGCCGTCCTCGAGCTCCAGCCCGCGCTCGAGCCGTGCGAGCGCCGCCCCGTCCGGGTCGCCGTCCACCTCGGCGACGTAGGTCTTCTCGACGCCGTAGCGCGGATGCGCGAGCCTGTGCGCGAGCCCGCCGTCGTTCGTCAGCAGGAGCGCGCCCGTCGTGTCGGCGTCGAGCCGTCCGACCGGGACGACGCGCGGCTCGCGCGGCACGAGCTCGACGACGGTCCGGCGGCCCTGCGGGTCGTGCGCGGTGGTGACGACGCCGGCAGGCTTGTGCAGGAGCACGTAGGCGAGCCGCTGCCTCGCGACCGGCTCGCCGTCCACCTCGACGCGGTCGCGCGACTCCACGAACGTGTTCAGCTGCCCCGGCTCCCCGTTCACGGTCACCCGTCCGGCCTTGATCAGCTCGTCCGCCTTGCGCCGCGAGGCGACGCCCGCGCGTGCGAGATAGGCATTGAGGCGCACGAATGGGAAGATAGGCGCGGTGCCGCACTACATCACGCTGATGCGCTGGACGTCGCAGGGCCGGATGGGCCTTCCCGCCTGGCGCGACCGCGTCGAGGAGGGCGAGCGGATGATCCAGGAGGGCGGCGGCCGGCTCGTCGGCGTCTACGTCACGCTCGGCCGCTACGACGTCGTCGAGATCTTCGAGGCAGACACGGACGAGGCGGCGCTCGAGATCATCACGAAGCTGCAGCGGACCGGCTCGGCCGAGACGGAGACGCTGCGCGCCTTCACCCGCGACGAGGCCGAGGAGATCGTTCGCAAGCTGTAGCCGACGCCGTCGCGCTCGCCGTCTTCGTCGCGATCGGCGTCGCCACGCACGAGGCGTCGGCGACGGCGTTCGTCCGCGACTTCCTCTGCTTCGAGCTCGCCTGGTTCGCGCTCGCGCGGCTGACGCGCGGCCGCTTCCTGCCGACCTGGCTGCTCGGCGTCACGCTCGCCGTCGGCGTCCGCGCCGCGATCGTCGGGCACTTCTCGCCCGCGTTCTACGGCGTCGCGCTCGGGTTCACGGCGCTCTTCGTGCTCGTCGCGCGCAGGCTCAGTCGGCTTGCAGCGCGAGCACGATGACCGCGAGCACGGCCGCGTACGTCCACAGCAGCCGGCGCAGCTCGACGTGCGGCCCGTGCCAGGCGTGCGCGGAAGCGCCCTCGGCGGGCGCCATCAGCGGCCGGTGGGTCACCGGGCCGGGCGGGGCCATCAGTCCCTGCACCGTCCGAGTCTAGGCGGAGCGCTGCTCGGCGACCGCGTGCAACCGGTCGCGGATCGCATCGGCGTCCGCTCCGACGTCGTCGAGACGCGGCAGCGCCGACAGCGACTCGAGCCCGAAGACGCGCTCGAAGAGCGGCGTCGTCCGGTAGCGGATCGCGCCCGCCTCCTCCCGGCCCGCCTCGGCGATCAGCCCGCGCTCGACCAGGTTGGCGACGGCGGAGTCGGCGGAGACGCCGCGGATGCGGGCGATGTCCGGCCGCGAGCAGGGGCCGAGGTAGGCGACGATCGCGAGCGTCTCGAGCGACGCCTGCGAGAGGTTCCGCTGCGCCGGCTTCTCGAACAGCCGCGCGCACGCCTGCGCCGCGTCGCGCGAGGCCCGGAAGGCCCAGCCGCCGGCGACGTGCTCGAGCACGATCCCGCTGCGCCCCTCGCGGTAGCGCTCGCCGACGAGCCCGAGCGCGGCCTCGACGCGCTCCGCGTCGTCCTCGGCGGCCTCGGCGAGCTCCTCCACCGTCAGCGGCGAGGAGGCGACGACGAGCAGCGCCTCGAGCGTCCGGGCGAGCTGGTCGAGCGGATTGGTCGAGATCAGGCGGAGCGGAGCGTCCACGAATCCTCTCTTTCGACGTCGGTGGCGGAAATCCTGATCGGCGCGAAGGGCGCCGCCTGCTCGATCGCGATCTCGCCGTTGCGGCGCAGCTCGAGCAGCGCGAGGAAGGCGACCGCCTGCTCGACCCGCGAGAGGCCGCCGAGCTCCTGGTCGAAGTCGAACCGGGAGCGGCGGCGCAGGACGGCGCGGAAGCGCTCGAGGAACTGCGAGACCGGCGGGAAGCGGAGCGCCATGTGGGCGAGCGACACCTGCGCCGGCTCCTTCGCGAGCAGCCGGATCACCCGGGCGAGCCGCTCCGGCTCCTGCGGCGCGAGCGGCGTCTCGGGCTTCGGCGCGAGCGGCGCCGGCCCGAGCCGGAAGAAGCGCTCGCCCTCCCGCTCGAGCCGCTCGCGCAGCCAGCGGGCGGCGTCCTTCATCCGCCGGTACTCGGCGAGCCGGCGCGCCAGCTCCTCCGCCGCCACCTCCGGCTCGAGCTCGAGCAGCTCGGCCGCCTCCTCCGGGAAGAGGCCGCGCGCCTTCAGCTCGAGCAGCGCCGAGACGAGCACGAGGAACTCACCGCACGCGTCCAGGTCGAGCGCGTCCTGCTCGGCCAGGCGCTCGAGGAAGGCGAGCACGATGCCGGCGACGTCGACCTCGCGCAGCTCGAGCTCCTCCTTGAGCACGAGCGTCAGCAGCAGGTCGAACGGGCCCTCGAACGCGTCGAGGTCGAGCTCGAGCTCGCGGACGATCATCCGCCCACCGTATCGGCGTTACCGGACGCGGCTGCGCGGGACGGCCATCGTCGGCCCCTTCGCGACCGGGCGCGGCTTCGGCGCCGGCTCGCTCGACTCGGCCCGCAGGAACTGCCACCAGACGAAGAAGGCCGTGCTGAGGACGAAGATCCCGAGCGAGACCCAGAAGTTGACCCGCATGCCGAGGAAGTAATTCGAGGGGTCGATCCGGAGCGTCTCCTCGAAGGTGCGGAAGGCGGTGTAGACGGAGATGTAGAGGGCGAAGAGCGCCGGCCGCCGGATCCGGAAGCGGCGGTCGACCCAGAGCAGGAAGAGGACGCCGAGCACGTCCCAGGTGAACTCGTACAGGAAGGTCGGGTGGAACGTCTGCCCGGGGCGGGCGTCGATCTTCAGGCCCCAGGGCAGGGAGGTGGCCTTCCCGTACAGCTCCTGGTTGAAGTAGTTGCCCCAGCGGCCGATCCCCTGCGCCAGCAGGAGGCCGGGGGCGACGGCGTCCATCATCAGCCGGATGCTGTTGCCGGAGCGGCGGACGACCCAGGCGCCGGCGGCGACGCCGAACGGGATCCCGCCCCAGATGCCGAGCCCGCCCTGCCAGACGGCGAAGGGGCCGTACCAGTGCTCGTGGATCGCGGGGTCCTGGTTCCAGCTCGTGATCAGGTGGTAGATGCGCGCGCCGACGATCCCGGCGATGACGCCGTAGACGGCGCAGCGGAAGACGAGGTCCCAGTCCCCGCCCCAGCGCACCCAGCGGCGCCCCGTCAGCGCGATGCACGCCGCGATCGCGACGAGCAGCATCACGCCGTACATGTGCAGCGTGAACGGGCCGAGGTGGTAGACGCCGGTCGACGGCGACGGGATCGCGGCGAGCATGCCGCCGTTCAGGTTAGAGGAGGATCCGGAGCGCCAGGTCGGCAGGGCACCCCTGGGCGAGCATCGTCGCCGCGCGGTGGATGTCCACGTCGTGCCGGGCGGCCAGCTTCGCGGCGGCGTCGGGGTCGTAGCCGGCGCGGATCAGCTCCTCCGCCCGCCAGCGCTCGACGCGCTCCAGCTCCGTCTCGACGATGTCCTCGACCGCAGGCATGTGCTGTCTCCCTTCTACCCTCTCACTTTCGGGAGGAATCGCGGACCGGTTTACACCCGTCGGAGGTATAGAGCCGTCCGGGCCTAGCCGACCGAGGCGGCGGCGCGCTTCGCCCGGCTCGCGGCGGTCTGCCGCTTCTGGGCGGAGAGCTCGACCTTGCGCAGGCGGATGCTCTCCGGCGTCACCTCGACGCACTCGTCCTCGCGGATCAGCTCGAGCGCCTGCTCGAGCGCGAGCGGGCGCGGCGGGATCAGGCGGACGAGCTCCTCGGCGGTGCTCGAGCGCATGTTCGTCAGCTTCTTCTCCTTGCTCGCGTTCACGTCGAGGTCCTCCGCGCGCGAGTTCTCGCCGACGATCATCCCCTCGTAGAGCTCGTCGCCGGGCTTGACGAAGAGGCTGCCGCGCTCCTGCAGGTTGAGGATGGCGAAGCTCGTGGCGGTGCCGCGGCGGTCGGCGACGAGCGCACCGGTCGGGCGGGTGCGGATCTCGCCGTGCCACGGCTCCCAGCCTTCGAAGACGTGGTGGAGGATGCCGGTGCCGCGCGTCTCGGTCAGGAACTCGGTGCGGAAGCCGATCAGGCCGCGCGCGGGGACGACGTACTCCATCCGCGCCCAGCCGGTGCCGTGGTTGACCATCTGCTGCAGCCGTCCCTTGCGGAGCGCGAGCAGCTGCGTGACGACGCCGATGTACTCCTCGGGGACGTCGATCGCGACGCGCTCGACCGGCTCGTGCCGCTTGCCGTCGAGCGCTCTCGTCAGGACCTCCGGCTTGCCGACGGTGAGCTCGAAGCCTTCTCGCCGCATCAGCTCGACGAGCACGGCCAGCTGGAGCTCGCCGCGTCCCTGCACCTCCCACGCGTCGGGGCGGCTGGTCGGGTTGACGCGCAGGCTGACGTTGCCGACGAGCTCCTGGTCGAGGCGCTGCTTGACCATGCTCGCCGTCAGCCTGTCGCCCTCGGTGCCGGCGAGCGGGGAGGTGTTGATGCCGATCGTGATGCTGAGGCTCGGCTCGTCGACCTGCGTCACGGGCAGCGGGCGCGGGTCGTCGGGGTCGGCGATCGTCTCGCCGATCGTCACCTCGGGCAGGCCGGCGATCGCGACGATCTCCCCCGGCCCGGCCTCGTCGGCGGGGACGCGGTCGAGCGCCTCGGTGACGTAGAGCTCGGTGATCTTCGCGCGGTCGATGTCGCCGTTCGCACGGCACCAGGCGATCTGCTGCCCCTTGCGGAGGCTGCCGTGACGGATGCGGCAGAGCGCGAGGCGGCCGACGTACGGGCTCGCGTCGAGGTTGGTGACGAGCGCCTGCAGCGGGTGCGCCTCGTCGTACTCGGGCGCCGGGATCGTCTCGAGGAGCGTGTCGACGAGCGGGCGCAGGTCGTCGGCGAGCTCGTGCGGGTCGAGGCCCGCCCTGCCGGCGCGCGCGTTCGCGTAGACGATCGGGAACTCGATCTGCGACTCGTCGGCGTCGAGGTCGAGGAAGAGCTCGTAGACCTCGTTCACGACCTCCTCCGGGCGCGCGTCGTCGCGGTCGATCTTGTTCACGACGAGCACGACGGGCAGCCGCGCCTGCAGCGCCTTGCGGAGGACGAAGCGCGTCTGCGGCAGCGGGCCCTCGCTCGCGTCGACGAGCAGGAGGACGCCGTCGACCATCGTCAGGCCGCGCTCGACCTCGCCGCCGAAGTCGGCGTGGCCGGGCGTGTCGACGATGTTCAGCTTGGTCTCGCCGACGCGGACGGCGGTGTTCTTGGCGAGGATCGTGATCCCCTTCTCCCGCTCCAGGTCCATCGAGTCCAGCACGCGCTCGGCGACGGTCTCGTTCTCGCGGAAGCTGCCGGACTGCCAGAGCAGCGCGTCGACGAGCGTCGTCTTGCCGTGGTCGACGTGCGCGACGATCGCGACGTTGCGGATGTCGTTGCGGAGTGCCATCGGGGGCAGGCAGGGTACTGGCATGGCCGTTGCCCGGCTGCTCGGGATCAATCACGTGGCGCTCGAGGTCGGCGACGTCGAGGAGGCGCTGGCGTGGTACGGGCGGTTCTTCTCGTTCGAGCTGCGCGGACGCGGCGGCGGGATGGCGTTCCTGGATATGGGCGACCAGTTCCTCGCGCTGGCGTGCGTGGGCTCCGGCTCCGCGGCCGCGCGCGACGCGGAACGGCACTTCGGGCTCGTCGTCGACGACAAGGCGGCGGTGCGGCGGGCGCTCGAGGAGGCGGGCGTCGAGCTGACGCGGGCGCCGGACTGCACGTTCCGCGACCCGTGGGGGAACGCCGTGCAGGTGGTCGACTACCGCGAGATCCAGTTCACGAAGGCGCCGGAGGTGCTGCGGACGCTCGGCGCGGCGGGGCTGGAGAAGACCGAGCGGGCGCTCGCGGAGCTGCGTGCGAAGGGGATCGAGCTCAGCCGGCCGGAAGCTTGACGACCTGCTGCGTCATGCCGCCGTCGAGGACGTAGCTCTGGCCGGTGGCGTAGGCCGCCTCGTCGGAGCAGAGCCAGGCGACGAGCGCGGCGACCTCCTCGGGCTTGCCGGGCCGGCCGAGGGGGACCTCCGGGTCGAGCGTCTCGGCGTCCTGCTCGTTGCGCGGGGTGGCGATCACGCCGGGCGCGACGGAGTTGACGCGGATGTTCTTCTCCGCCAGCTCGAGCGCGAGCGCGTGGCTGAGCATCCCCTGCGCCGCCTTCGCAGCGGCGTAGACGGCGAAGTTGGGCCGTGGGATGTGCTCGTGGACGGAGGTGATGTTGACGATCGAGCCGCCGTCGGTCATGTGGCGGACGGCCTCCTGCGCCATCAGGAAGCTCGCGCGGACGTCCACGTTGAAGGTGACGTCGAAGTCCTCGACGGTGAGCTCGAGGAACGGCTTCGCGGTGCTGAGGCCGGCGTTGTTGACGAGCGCGTCGAGCCGGCCGGCCTTCTCGGCGACCTGCCGGACGAGCTGCGGCGGGACCTTCGCGTCGCTGAGATCGCCGTAGACCCACACGATCCGGTCGTCGCCGTACTGCTTCCGGAGCTCCTCGAGCGGGCCGGTGTGCTTCTCGTCGTCGCCGGCGGTCGCGTAGCCGAGCGTCCAGCCGTCGGCGAGGAAGCGTTCCGCGATCGACAGGCCGATGCCCGTGTTCGCGCCGGTGACGATCGCGACCTTCACCGGGACTCTAGTACCGCGACACGCGACCGATAATCAGGCTGCGCGTACCGGTGGTCCGGTCGATCGCCGTCAGGCGACCGCGGCCTCGCCGAGCAGCGTCCGCGCCTCGGCGAAGAAGTCCGGGATCGGCTGCACCTTCCGTCCCAGCTCGAGCAGCTTCGGCCCGAGCGACGTCACCGTCTCGACGTAGACCGGCGCGTCGCCGGGGTACCGCTCGACGATCTCCGCGAGGTCGCGGATCAGCCCAGCCGGCGCGCGCCGCGCGTCCACCTTCAGCCGCACCTCACGGCGTTCCGGCACCGCCTCGAACGCGGTGATCTCCATCGCGACGAGCTTCGTCTCCCCCGCGCCTTTCTGATCGACGCGTCCGCGGACGATCAGCACCTTGTCCTGCACGAGCAGCTCGCGCGAGATCGCGTACACCGAGTTGAAGGCGACGACCTCGCACGCGCCCGTGACGTCCTCGATCCCGACGAACACCATCGGGTCGCCCTTCTTCGTCGTCATCTGCTTCAGCGAGGCGACGATCCCGCCGATCGTGACGATCTCGCCGTCGCGGCGCAGCGCGAGCTCGCTCAGCGTGCACTCGGTCTTCCGGCGCAGCTGGTCGCGGATCGAGGCAAGCGGATGCTCCGACACGTACAGGCCGAGCGTCTCCTTCTCGAGCTTGAGCAGGTCGCCCTTCTCGAACTCGGGCAGCACGACCATCGTGGGATGGTGGCGCGGGGCCGTGTCGCCGCCCGCCGGCTCGCCGAGGTCGAAGATCGAGCCCTGGCCGAGCAGCCGGTCGGCCTGCTGCTTCTGGCCCCACGCGAGCGCCTGCTCGAGGCACTCGAGCATCCCTCGCCGCGTCGCGCCCGTCGAGTCGAGCGCGCCGCACTTGACGAGCGACTCGAGCGCGCGCTTGTTGACGACCGACGGGTCGACGCGCTCGGTGAAGTCCCAGATCGACGTGAACGTGCCGCCCTCCTCGCGGGCGGCGACGATCGCGCGACACGCGGACTCGCCGACGTTCTTCACCGCGTTGAGGCCGAAGCGGATCTTCCCCTCGACGACGGCGAAATCGATCATCGACGCGTTCACGTCCGGCGGCAGCACCTCGATCCCGAGCTCGTCGCACGCGGCGACGTAGAACGGCACCTTGTCCTTCGTGTTCATCACGGAGGAGATCAGCGCCGCCATGTACTCCTTCGGATGGTTCGCCTTCAGCCACGCGGTGCGGTAGGCGATCAGCGCGTAGCAGGCGGCGTGCGACTTGTTGAAGGAGTAGTCCTGGGCCTGCTCCATGTCCGCCCAGAGCTGGTTCGCCGTCTGCGCGGAGACGCCGTTTGACGCGCAGCCGTCGAGGAACTTGCCCTTCAACGAGGCCATCAGCGAGTGGATCTTCTTGCCGATCGCCTTGCGAAGGTCGTCGGCTTCCGCGGGGGAAAAGCCGGCGACCTTCTTCGCGATCTCCATGTACTGCTCCTGGTAGATGCAGATGCCGTACGTGGAGGTCGTGATCTCCTTCAGCCGCTCGTCGAGATAGATCACCTGCTCCTGGCCGTTCTTCCGCTTCGCGTACGTCGGGATGTACGCCATCGGGCCCGGCCGGTAGAGCGCGACGAGCGCGATCAGGTCCTCGAACACCGTCGGCTTGACCGAGCGCAGCGCCTCGCGCATCCCCGAGGACTCGAACTGGAAGACGCCGGTCGCCTCGCCGCGCTGCAGCATCGCGTACGTCTTGCGGTCGTCCATCGGGATCGCGCCGATGTCGAGGTCGCCGGCGAGCGCGCACGCCTTGTCGATCACGTCGAGGTTGCGCAGCCCCAGGAAGTCCATCTTCAGCAGGCCGAGCGCCTCGATCGTCGTCATGTCGAACTGGGTGACGATCTCCTGGCCGTCGCCCTTCTGCTGCAGCGGGACGACGTTCATCAGCGGCTCGGCGCCGATCACGACCCCGGCCGCATGGATCCCGTCCTGGCGGGTCAAGCCCTCGAGCGGCTTCGCGAGGTCGACGATCTCGCGCGCGATCGGGTCGGAGTCGTACGCCTGCTTCAGCTCGGCGCCCGGCTTCAGGCACTCGTCGAGCGTCTGCCCCGGCCCTTCCGGGATCATCTTCGCGATCTTGTCGACGACGCCGTACGGGATCTCGAGCACGCGGCCGGCGTCGCGGACGGCGGCGCGGGCGGCCATCGTCCCGAAGGTGATGATCTGCGCGACGCGGTCGTTGCCGTACTTCTCGCGCACGTAGTTGATCACGCGCTCGCGGCCTTCCACGGCGAAGTCGATGTCGATGTCCGGCATCGACTTGCGGCCGGGGTTGAGGAAGCGCTCGAAGAGCAGGTCGTAGCGGATCGGGTCGAGGTCGGTGATCTCGAGGCAGTAGGCGACGAGGCTCCCCGCGGCGCTGCCGCGGCCGGGGCCGACGCTGATCCCGTTGCGCTTCGCGAAGCCGATGAAGTCGGCGACGATCAGGAAGTAGTCCGCGAAGCCCATCTCGCGGATCGTCTTCAGCTCGAACTGCAGCCGCTCGCGCAGGTCGGCGTCGATCCTGTCGTAGCGGCGCGCGAGCCCCTTCTCGCACAGCTCGACGAGGTACTCGAACGCGTCGCCGTCGTTCGGCACCGGGAACTTCGGCAGCAGGATCTTCCCGAGCTCGATCTCGATGTTGCAGCGCTCGGCGACCTCGAGCGTGCGCCGCATCGCGCCCTCGTGGCCGGGGAAGTCGAGCAGCATCTCCGACGCCGTCTTGAAGTAGAAGTGGTCGGTCTCGAACTTCCAGTGGTTCGGGTTCTTGAGCGAGTCGCCGGACTGGATGCAGAGCAGCGCCTCGTGGGCGCGCGCGTCCTCGTGGCGGAGGTAGTGGACGTCGCCGGTGGCGACGAGCGGCAGGTCGCGCCGCTGCGCGAGCCGGACGAGCAGCGGGTTGATCCGCTGCTGGACGTCGAGGTGCGCGTTCTGCATCTCGACGTAGACGCTGTCGCGGCCGAAGATCGTCGTCAGCCGGTCGAGCTCCCCCTCGGCGTCGTCGGCACGGCCCTCCTCGAGCGCGCGGCAGACGCGGCCGGAGAGGCAGCCCGAGAGCGCGACGACCCCGCCCGAGTAGCGGTCGAGCAGCTCCCAGTCGACCCGCGGCTTGTAGTAGTAGCCCTCGAGATAGCCGAGCGAGCTGAGCTTGATCAGGTTCGCGTAGCCGGTGTTGTCCTCGGCGAGCAGGGTCAGGTGCGCATAGCCCTTCTGCTGGGCGTGGCGGTCGTCCGCGACGTACACCTCGCAGCCGAGGACGGGCTTGACGCCCTCCTTCGCCGCCGCCTTGGTGAGGTCGACGGCGCCGGCGAGCGAGCCGTGGTCGGTGAGGCCGACCGCCGGCATCTCGAGCTCCGCGGCCCGCTTCGCGAGGTCGGGGATCCGGCACGCCCCGTCGAGGATCGAGTACTCGGAGTGGACGTGGAGGTGGACGAACGGGACGGCTTCGGGCACGGCTCGACCATCGTAGACCGGGCCCTGGACGACCTCTGTCCGGGCGGCGGAACCGCGTGCTTGGGCCCGTGCCGCCCGGATCGCCACGAGCGGGTGTTCCCCTCAAGTTCGCGCCGGCATCTGCCGAGTGTCCCAGTATGCTCGCCCCGGATCCCCGCCTCGAGCGCATCGATCAGATGGACGGCCTCGAGTTCGAGGAGTCGGTGAAGGAACTGCTCGAGCTGCTCGGCTTCACGGATGTCGAGCTGACCCCGCGGTTCGACAAGGGCGCGGACCTGATTGCGGTTCGCGACGGCGTCCGCACCGCCGTGCAGGTGAAGCGCCGGTCCTCCTCGGTCAGGAAGGACGCCGTCCTGCAACTGCGCGACGGCATGGAGCAGTACGACTGCGCTGCCGGACTCCTCGTCACGAACAGCTTCTTGACGAGCGAGGCGCAACAGCGCGCCCGGTATTACGGAATCGAGGTCTGGGATCGCCGACGCATCGCCGAGCACGCCGAGGGTGAACAGCCCGACCTCGACACGAAGCACTGCGCGCACTGTGGTGACCGAGTACCTGCGGGCGTCGAGAAGTTCTGCCTGGACCGGCCCGGACGGTTCGGCGGGCTCGTGTACTGCATGGCACACCAGGCGCGCAAGAACCGTCGTTCCTGACCGCGTCGTAGGATCCATCCTCGATGCGCGACGAGATGCTGCGGGCAGCCTGCTTCGCCTCGCTCGACGTTCTCTGCGCGCAGTTCGGCGACGACGTCCCGTACCGCGGCGGACTCGACCGCGGCTTCCCGCACGCCGGCGTCCGCGTGCCGTTTCTCTCGCCGCAGAAGGGCATCTTCCGCGCCGCCGCACAGACAGGCCCGGCGGCGCTCTCGATCAACACGTCCTCGAAGTCGCCGTACGGCGACGCAGAGGTCGAGGACGGCTACCTGTACGCCTACCGCTCCGGCACGATCGACCAGCCGGACAACCGCGCGCTGCGGCAGGCCAATGCGCTCCAGGTGCCGATCGTCTATTTCGTGGCGACGCGCCCGGGGTGGTACCGGCCGCTGTATCCGTCCTACGTCACCGCCGACGACCCGGCACATGAGCGCGTGCTCGTCTCACCAGGCCGCATGATCGGGCCGCTCGACGAGCCGGAGCCCGTCCCGCTCGAGGACGAGGTCGAGCGCCGCTACGCCGTCCGCGAGACGCGGGTGCGCTTGCACCAGGCCGTCTTCCGCGGCCGCGTGCTGCGCGCGTACGCAAGCACCTGCACGATCTGCCGGCTGAAGGAGGGCCGGCTGCTCGACGCAGCCCACATCGCGGGCGACCTCGAGGCGCACGGGGAGCCGATCGTGCCGAACGGGCTCAGCCTCTGCTCGATCCACCACCGCGCGTTCGACCAGAACCTCGTCGGCGTCTCGCCCGACTACCGCGTCCACGTCGCGACGCAGTTGCTCGAGGAGGAGGACGGCCCGATGCTCGAGCTGTTGAAGGGCTTCCACGGCCAGCCGATCGTCGTGCCGGCGACGCACGCATGGCGACCCGACCGCGACCGGCTCGCGGAGCGGTACGAGCGCTTCGTCGCCGCGACCTAGCGGATCAACCTGCCGGGCGCATTCCAAGCGCTGACCTCGATCTGGGCCGCTCCGCCGTAGCGCCCGACGACTCCACGCACGCAGACGAGGGTGCCGCGTCGGAACATCCGCTCGGGCGCGGACGGGAAGTTGCCGCGATTCTCACGCCAGATCACGAGCGTCAGGCGACGGCTGTCGGGATACGCGAACTGCAGGTCGATGAACGTGGGTGAGCCGTTGCTCGCACGCGCGTAGTACGCGCTCGCCACTCTCGCCTTCACCCGCACGACCTTGCCGACGCTCGTTCGCGCCTTCGCGACACTGACGCTTCCGCTGCACCACGCAGCGCTGCCGGCGGGCGCCGTGAACACTGCCGCCGCGAGTCCCGCCGCGACGGCCACGATCAACCTCTTCATGCCTCCCCTTTCCGGACCCCGCTCGGCCGATCCAAGCACGAACGCGGATGTCGTGCAAACGCGCAGGTGCGCGCGTCAGACGGCGTACGCCATCAGGATCGCGTCCACGTACTCGTCCGCGCGCCGGTAGTGCGCCTTCCGGTAGCCCTCGCGCTCGAAGCCGAACGCCTCGTACAGCGCGATCGCCGGCTCGTTCCAGGGGAACACGTGCAGCTCGAGCTTCCGCACGCCGGCGCCGCGCGCCCACTCGACGGCGGCCTCGAGCAGCGCGCGGCCGACGCCCTGGCGGCGCGAGTCGCCTGCGACCATCAGGCCGAGGTCGGCCACGTGCGCCGACGCGGGGTGCGTGTCGCGCGCGAGCGACAGGCGCCCGACGACGGCGCCGTCGTGCACGCGCTCCGCGACGAACACCGCCGCGTGCGGATACCGCCGCACCGCCTTCAGGTACCGCCGCTCCTCGCCGACGCTGCGCCACTCGCCGTCCGCCGAGATCAGCCACGCCTCCGGCTCGGCGCTGACGGCCTCGGCGAGCCGAGTCAGCGGCTCGGCGTCCGCGGGATCTGCGGGACGGACGACGAAGTCGCGCCCGGCGCTCACGGCGCTCCCCCGCGCCGGGGGTCGCCGGCGGCGGCGAGCGAGCCGTCGTCGCGCAGCTCGACGGCGGCGACGCCGCCGAAGAAGAGGTTCCGCCCGCGCCAGCGGACGACGTCCTCGCCCTCGCAGCCCGCAGCGCCCGGCTCGCAGTGCGTCTGCCCCGCCTCCCAGTGCACGCGCGGCGCGTCGACGGCCTCGCGCACCGGCAGCCCGCGGCCGACGACGTTCTCCACGACCTGCAGGATCGCGCCGCGCAGCCGGTTCGAGCCGGCGCTGCCGACGACGAGCCTCGGCGAGCCGCCGCGCAGCACGAGCGTCGGCGCCATCATCGACGTCAACCGCTCGCCCGGCCCGGCGTCGACGCCGGCGAGATCCGCCTCGCCGAGCATGTTGTTCAGGTGGATGCCCGTGCCCGGCACGACGACGCCGGAGCCGCTCCCGAGCGACGCCGACAGTGCGGCGACGCACCCGTCGCCGTCCACGACGGAGATGTGCGTCGTCCCGCCGACCGCCGCCGACCGCTCGGCCTCCATCGCCCGCATCGCCTCGACGACCGAGGCTCCGCCCGCGAGCGCGCCGAGGCCGACGGCGAGCAGCCGGCCGCCGCTCGACGGCGGCGGGTTCGTCCGGACCTCGTGTCCCCTGAAGCGAACCGACAGCGGCTCGCGCTCGACGACCGCGTAGGACGCGAGATCCTCGGGCGTCAACGGCACGTGCGCGCAGATCGCGCGCGCGAGCGAGCCGCGGTAGAGCTCGTCGACGCCGTCGACGGCGAGCACCTCGAGCGTCGCCGCCAGCTCCGGGAACGCGAGCCGGTCGCCCGCCCGCGCCGAGCCGTACATCGCGTCGCCCTCCGGCGAGTGGCGCAGCAGCGGCGCGAGGATCTCGTGCAGGTAGCCCTGGGCCTCGCTGAGCACGAATCCGCCCCGCGCCACCGCCACCGCGTCCTCGAACAGCGACGCCCACGGCAGCCGCCCCCAGCGGGCGTGCGCCTCCGCGAGGCCGAGCGCGCTGCCCGGCACCGCCACCGCGGCCGGCCCCGTGCGGAAGACCTGCTGCGTGTCGCCGTCGAAGTCGACCGCGAGGGCGAGCAGCTGCTCGCGCCCGCCGGCGCCGCGGGCGGGCAGGGCGACGAAGCAGTCGAGCACGACCGTCCGACCCTCGGCGTGCACGAGCAGGAAGCCGCCGCCGCCGGGCCCCGTCAGCGGCGACTCGACGACCCAGGAGACGAGCGCCGCCGCGACGCATGCGTCGACGGCCGACCCGCCGGCCTCGAGAATCCTCGACCCGGCCGCCTGTGTGAGCGGATGCCCCGCCGCGACCGCACCTCTCACCGCCATCTCATCCGTTGAGCGTAAGAGATGGACATGCTGCGCGGGCTGTTCCACACCCTCGCGGAGGCCGACCCGCGCTGGCTCTGGCTGGCGGGCCTCGGCTTCCTGATCGCGCTCGTCGGCTCCGCGGGCGGCTGGCGCTCCGCGGTCGCGCTGCTCGGCGGCAGGACGACGCTGCTCGACGCGACCGCGCGCTATGGCGCCGGCTCGCTCACGAACACGTTCGTGCCCGCGCATGCGGGCGACGCGGTCCGGGTCGGGCTCTTCAGCCGGCTGATCCCGCCGGAGCACCGCGTCCGCCGGACGACCGCCGCGTTCGCGGCCGTCGGGGCGGCGCGCTGCACCGTGCTCGCCGCGCTCGTCGCGGTCGGCGCCGCCGTCGGCGCCGTCCCCCTCTGGCCGCTCGCCGTGCTCGGCGGCGTCGCCACGCTCGCGCTCGTCGCCGCCCGGCTCGCGCGCCGCCGGCTCCCCGACCGACGGGACGTGCCGCGGCTGCTCGGCTGGCTCGCGCTCTCCACCGCCGCCCGCTTCGTCGCCGCCGCGGCGAGCTGCGCGGCGGTCGGGATCCACGCGCCGTTCGCCGCCGCGATCATCGTCCTTCCCGCGCTCGAGCTCGCCGGCATCTTCCCCGTCACGCCGGGCAACATCGGCGTCACCTCGGGGGCGGTTGCGCTCGCGCTCGGCGCCCACGGCGTCTCGTTCGACGCCGGGATCGCCGCCGGGATCGCCTTCCACGCCGGCGAGATCGCGGTCGGCCTGCTCGTCGGCACCCTCAGCGTCCTCTATCTCGCACCGGGACGGTCGCCGCTCGTCCGCCGCGTCGCGCTGGCCGCCTCGGCCGCCGGCGTCGCCGCCGCCTTCAGCGCCACCGTGCTGGTGCCGCTCGTCTAACCTCAGCCCGTGAAGGTGGTCCGCGTGCTGTTCGTCCTCTGCGCGGCCGCGCTTCTCGGTGCCGGCGCCGCGCGCGCCGACGTCTCGTCCGACTTCGCCGGCCACCACCGGCAGGTCTTCCGGGTCGTCGTCGTGCCGGGGCTGACGCTCGGCGACCTGCCTCAGCTCGCCACCGAGGGCGCGGTCGGCCTGCTCGTGCCCAACGCCGGCCCGAGGACGAGTCAGGGCGACGCGTTCGCGGGGATGGTGCGCGGGATCCTCTACAACACGCGGCTCCCGCGCCCGAAGGACTCGGTGCTGATCCACGTGCAGAAGTCGACCGAGATCCCGTCGGCCGGCCCGGTGATCGTCGTCGGGCTGCCGCAGGGCGGTCGCACGGCGAACGACCGCCGCTTCCCGATCGCGGTGATCGGGCACGGCTACCACGGGCTGCTCGTCTCGAGCCTGACGCGGCTCCCCGGCCTCGTCTCGATGGCGGACGTCGCGCGCACGGCACTGCAGACGCCGCACGCGCTCGAATGGCGGCGCGACGGCGGCGCGGTCGCGAGCTCGTACCGGCTCGAGTCGCAGATCGAGGTCGCACGGACGACGACGATGCCGACGTCGGTGCTCGTGCTCTCGCTGCTCGTCTTCGTCGCGCTGCTGCTGCCGGCCGGCGCCCCCGCGGCGGTCGGCGCCGCGCTGCTCGCGAACCTCGCGCTCGGCTGGCACCCGACCGGCGACACGATGTCGCGCGTCGCCCTCGTCGGCGCGTGCACGGTGGCCGGGGCCCTCGTCGGCCCGCGGCGGCGGACGCCCCTCGGGCTGGCACTCGTCGGCGTCCTCGTCGCGTACGCGGTGACGATGATCGTGCAGCCGTGGTCGCTCGCGCTCGCGCCGATCGGGCCGGAGCTGACGAGCCGCTTCTTCGGGATCTCGAACCTGCTCGAGACGCTGCTGCTCGTGCCGGCGCTCGTCGGCGCCCGGCTGCTGACCGAGCGGTTCGGCTGGACGGCGTTCGCCGCGATCGGCGCGCTCTCGCTCGCGGTGATCGCGGAGAACCGGCTCGGCTCGGACGGCGGCGGCGCGATCGTCGTCGGCGTGGCGTTCGCCCTGCTCGGCGTGCGCATGGCCGGCGCGCGGCCGCGCTACGCGGTCTCCGCGCTCGGCGGCGCGGCGCTCGTCGTGCTCGGGCTCGCGAACCTCGACGCGGCGTCCAGCACTCCCGACCACCTGCGCGGCGCGCTCCAGGGCGGCGTCCAGGGACTGATGCACGTCGCCGCGAACCGCGTCCCGCTCGCGTACGACCGGATGCTCGAGCAGTGGTGGCTGCTCGTGCCGCTCTTCTTCGTCCTCGCCGTCGGCGCGCTCGCCGGGCGGTTCGCGCCGACGCGGGCGCAGCGCGCGGCCGTGCTCGCGCTGCTCGGCGGGCTGCTCGCGTCGCTGCTCGTGAACGACTCCCCCGGGCCCGTGATGATCGGCGGGCTCACCGCGCTGTTCGCGGTCGAGGCCGGGGTGCTGCACCGCATGCTCGCGGTGCCCGTGCTGCGGCGGCTCGTTCCCGCCAAGCCCGCGCTCGAGCCGTGACCGCCCGGCACCCGCTCGCACGGGAGGCACTGCTCTCCGCCGCGGCGGCCGGCACGCTCGCCGCCCTCCTCGCCTGGCTCGGCCCGCCCGGAACCGACCTCGCCGCGCACGCGTACCAGCGCACGCTCTTCCTCCACCACGGCTTCACGCTCTGGAACAACTTCTGGTACGCGGGCCGGTACAGCTTCGTCACCTACAGCCTCCTCTACTACCCGCTCGCGGCGCTGCTCGGGATCAAGCTGCTCGCGGTGGCGACGATCGCGCTCGCGGCGCTCGCGTTCGCGGTCGTGCTGTGGAACGAGTGGGGCCCGGCGACGCGATGGTCGGGGCGGACGTTCGCGGTCGTGTGGGCCGGGATCGTCCTCTCGGCGGCCTTCCCGTTCGCGCTCGGGATCGCGTTCGCGCTGGTCGGGCTGTGGGCGCTGCAGGCGGGGGCCCGCTGGCGCTTCTGCGGGCTCGCGGCGCTGACGCTCGCGGCGAGCCCCGTCGCCTTCCTGCTGCTCGTGGTGGTTCTCGGCGGCGTCGCGCTCGCACGCCGGCCGCGGCTCGTCCCGGTCGCGGCGGTCGTCGCGGCGGCGCTCGTCGAGCTCGTGCTCTGGCGGCTCTTCCCCGGCGGCGGGCAGTTCCCGTTCTCGTTCGTCGAGGCGGCCGCCGCGGTGCTCTTCTGCGCGCTCGGGATCGTGTTCACGTGGCGGGTCGAGCGGGCGCGCGTCCTCCGCTACTTCTTCGCCGTCTACCTCGTCGCGTGCGTCGGCCTCTACGTGGTTCCGTCCGCGGTCGGGGAGAACGTCGTGCGTCTGCGCTACGTCGCGATCCCGCTCGCGGTCCTCGTCTTCTCGCTCCGCGACTGGCGTCCGCGCGGCGCGGCCTTCGTCGTCCTGCTGCTCGCGTCCTCGTTCAACGTCTCGCCGCTGGTCTCGAGCTACCTGAACGGCAGCAGCGACGCGACCGCGAACGCGCACGCGTGGCGCGGCGCGATCGCGTACCTGCACGCGCACCTCGGCCCGGCGTACCGCGTCGAGGCCGTGGACACGGTGACGCACTCGCCCGCCGTCTACCTCGGCGACGCGCAGATCCCGCTCGCACGCGGCTGGTTCCGCCAGGACGACTTCCCCGAGAACGCCGTGCTCTACCGCAAGCCGGGGATGCGGGCGTACCTGCACTGGCTGCATTCGCTCGGCGTGGAGTACGTCGTCCTTCCGCACGCCAAGGCCGACTACAGCTCGCGGGCGGAGGCGCGGCTCGTGCGGCGGCTGCGGCCGGTCTACCGCGGCGGCGCGGTGACGGTCTACGCGGTGCCGCGGCCGCGGCCGATCGCGCCCGGGCTGCGCGCGCTGACCGAGTCGCAGATCTCGATCGGCGTGCGCCACGCGGGAACCGTCCGGATCGCGGTGCGCTACTCGCCGTACTGGCACGCCTCCGACGGCTGTCTCAGCCAGGGGCCGGACGGGATGCTGCGGCTGACGAACCGCGGGCCGCGCCTGGTGACGATCGTCTTCGACGTCAGCGCGTCGCGTGCGTTCGGCGCGCTGACCGGCGCGCGGCGGACCTGCAGCTAGACGCGGCGGACGAGCTCGTCGAGCGGATCGCGCTTCGCGCGCGCCGACCACTCGTCGGCGCTCCGCGCCTGCAGGTCCCGCGGCCGCGCCGGGTAGCCGAAGCTGAGGATCATCTTCACGTCGCCGCCGCAGATCCGCTTCGCGCCCTCGGCGTCGCGGGTCCCGTTCGGACACGACGCGACGCCCGCGTCCCAGGCGGCGAGCATCATGTTCTGCGAGGCGCGGCCGACGTCGAAGCCGGCGGCGTCGCCGACGATCGCGAGGACGAGCTGCGCGGTGGCCACGTTGCGGGGCGCGTACACGCAGGCGCTCAGCTCCTGCCGCTGCGACTCGACGACGACGAACTCCCAGCGCTGCGTGTTCTGCGAGCTGCCCGAGACGCGGCCGGCCTCGAGGATCCGACGCTCGACGTCGGGCGGGATCGGCGTCTCCGCGTAGTCGCGGGTGTCCCGCTTGCTCGCGATCGCCAGCCAGGTCTCCACGGCAGAATCATGCCGTGATCCGGCTCGTCTACGAGACGCATTCGACGACGGTCGACAACGAGGCCGGAAACGCGACGGGCTGGCTGCCCGGCGAGCTGTCGGCGGCCGGGCGAGAGCAGGCACGGGAGCTCGGCGAGCGGCGACACGACGTGGACGCCGTCTTCTCGTCGGATCTCGGCCGGGCGCTCGAGACCGTCATGATCGCGTTCGGCGTGAGCGACCTGCCCGTCTTGCACGACTGGCGCCTGCGAGAGGTCGACTACGGCGTGCTGAACGGAGCGCCGGCGTCCGAGCTCGAGCGCGGCAAGCACGTCGACGTCCCGTACCCGGGCGGCGAAAGCTACCGGGACGTCGTGGGCCGCGTGGCGAGTCTTCTCGACGACCTGCGCCGGGGCTGGACGGGCAACAGTGTGCTCGTCGTCTCGCACGCCGCTCCGCGCTGGGCACTGCAGCACCTGATCGAGGGCGTGCGGCTGGAGGAGCTGGTCGAGGCGCCTTTCGACTGGCAGCCGGGTTGGGAGTTCCGGATCGAGACGCCGTGAGGAGAAACGTCCCGGCGCGAGGTAACGCGTAGCGTTACCGAGCGCGCATTCGAGAGCGGGCGCGCGGCCCCCGCCGCGCCCGCGGCACTGGTCCGGGACACACCAACAGAGCCTTCCGGCACGGAGCACTGCCGCGACCGCGCTCGCGGCAGTGCGCAGTTCCTTTTTCCCCCGCGCCGACGCGCAGCGTCAGCGCAGGAACGACGGCACGTCGACGTCGTCGTCGCTCGGACGGCGGGCCGTCGACGGGGAGGCGAACATCGGCGTCCGCACGCGGGCGCCGCGGCCGATGCCGGTCGCGACGACCGTCACCCATACCTGGCCGCTGAGCCGCTCGTCGATCGTCGCGCCGAAGATGATGTTCGTCTCCTCGGTCGCCGCCGCGCGGATCACCTCGGCCGCCTCGTTCACCTCGATCAGCGTCAGGTCCTCGCCGCCGGCGATCGAGAGCAGGATCCCGCCGGCGCCGGTGATCTCCTCGTCGATCAGCGGCGAGCGCAGCGCGCGCTCGGCGGCGTCCTTCGCCCGCGACTCGCCCTGCGAGGAGAAGCCGATCCCCATCAGCGCCGTGCCGCTGTCGCTCATGATCGTCCGCACGTCGGCGAAGTCGAGGTTGATCAGCCCCGGCATCGTGATCAGGTCGCAGATCCCCTGCACGCCCTGACGGAGCACGTCGTCGGCGACCTTGAACGCGTCGAGCATCGACGTCGTCCGGTCGAGCACCTCGAGCAGCCGGTCGTTCGGGATCACGATCGTCGTGTCGCAGGCCTGGCGCAACGCCTGCACGCCCCAGTCGGCCTGCTGGCGGCGCTTCGTCCCCTCGAACTTGAACGGGGTCGTCACGATCCCGACGGTCAGCGCGCCGACCTCCTTCGCGATCCGCGCGACCACCGGCGCGGCGCCCGTGCCGGTGCCGCCGCCCTCGCCGGCCGCGACGAAGACCATGTCGCTCCCGCGCAGCGCCTGCTTCAGCTGGTCGTAGCCCTCCTCGGCGGCCGCGCGGCCGATCTCCGGCTCCGCGCCGGAGCCGAGCCCCTGCGTCAGGTCGCGGCCGATGTGGATCTTCACCGGCGCGTCGCTCATCTGCAGCGCCTGGATGTCGGTGTTCACGGCGATGAACTCGACCTGGCTGATGCCGGCGTCGATCATCCGGTTGACCGCGTTCAGGCCGGCACCGCCGACGCCGACGACCTTGATCACCGCGAGGTACGAGCCGGCGTCCGTCAGCGGCGCGCGATGGAGGCGGGCCGGCTGCTCCGGCAGCGGCTCGACGTAGCGCACGACCGGCGGCGGCGCCGGCACCGCCCGCAGGCCCGTCGCCATCTGCGGCGGCGGGTCCGGAATCGGGTCGGGCGTCGGCGAGGGCGACGGATCCGGCGGGGCCGGGTCCGGCGCCGGGGGCGGCGGCAAGGGATCGGGGGTCGGCGCCGGCGGCGTCGGCGTCACCGCCTCCGCACGCGTCGCCTCCTCCCAGCTCGGGACGTGCTCGACCGTCCGCTCCTCCGGCTCCTGCTCGGCCGGGGCGGCAGCCTCGGCCGCGGGCTCCGCCGGAGCCTGCTCGCTCTGCCGCTGGGCGGCCTCCGTCGCGCGGAACAGCTCCGCGAGCGGACCCTCACGCATGCTGGCGCGTCTGCGCGCCATCGAGCACCTCCTTGGCGAGGTCGCGGTACATCGCCGCGGCCTCCCCGGTCGGGTCGTACCTGAGCACCGACTGCCCCTTCACCGGGGCCTCGGCATACCGGACGGTCTTGCGGATCCTCGTGTTCAGCACCAGATCACCGAAGTTCTCCTGCAGGATGTCGATCGCCTCCCGCGAGTGCAACAGCCGCCGGTCGAACATCGTCGGCAGGATGCCCTCGATCTCGACCTGCGGGTTCAGGTTCTCCCGGATCATCGACAACGTGTTCTCGAGCTGGACGAGCCCGCGCAGCGACAGGTACTCGCACTGGACGGGGACGATCACGCCCGTGGCCGCGACGAACGCGTTGATCGTCAGCAGGCCGAGCGACGGCGGCGTGTCGATGAGGATCCAGTCGTAGCTCTCGCGCACCGGCAGCAGCGCCTTCTCGAGCGCGCGCTCCCGGCCGATCATCGAGGAGAGCGCCAGCTCGGCGCCCGCCAGGTCGATCGAGGCGACGGCGACGTCGATCTCGTTCGTCCGGATGATCTCCGTCACCGGCAGCTTGTGGACGAGCACGTCGAACATCGACCGCTCGATCTCGTCCGGGTTCCAGCCCTGCGACATCGTCAGGTTGCCCTGGGGGTCGAGGTCGACCGCGAGCACCTTCTTCCCCTGCTCCGCGAGCGCGACGCCGAGGTTGAGCGTGGTCGTCGTCTTGGCGACGCCGCCCTTCTGGTTTGCAAAGGCAATGACCCGTGCCAAGGTCGGACCCCTATCCGCCGCCGCCCGGATGTTCGGGCGCGGAAGCAGCCGCGTGAGCGCCATAGCCGCTCACCTTTCGCAGCAACGTAGCAGAGTCCTTCTCGTTTACCGTTGCCGCCGTGGACAGGAAGTGGCGCGCGCTCATCGTCGTCTGTGTCGCCATCTTCATGCTCCTGCTGGACATCACGGTCGTCAACGTGGCTCTCCCCGACATTCAGAGGGAGCTGCGCACTTCCTTCACCGACCTGCAGTGGGTCGTCGACGCGTACGCGCTGATGCTCGCGACGGTGATGCTGAACGCGGGGACGCTCGGCGACTGGCTCGGGCGCAAGCGCGTCTTCCTCGCCGGCATCGTCCTCTTCACGCTCGCCTCCGCCGCGTGCGGCGCGGCGCAGTCGCCGCTCTTCCTCGAGCTCGCCCGCGGCGCGCAGGGGATCGGCGGCGCGGTCATGTTCGCAGTCTCGCTCGCGATCGTCGCGCAGGAGTTCCACGGCAGGGAGCGCGGGACCGCGTTCGGGATCTGGGGCGCGACCGTCGGCTTCGCGGTCGCGATCGGGCCGCTGATCGGCGGCGCGCTGACCGAGTGGGCCGGCTGGCGCTGGATCTTCTTCGTCAACGTCCCGATCGGCGCCCTCTGCGTGCTCGTCGGCCTGCGCGTCCTGCACGAGTCGCGCGACGAGGAGCACGCCGGCTTCGACCTCGGCGGCTTCGTCACGCTCACCGGCGGCCTGTTCGCGCTCGTGCTCGCCCTGCTGCGCGGCAACGACTGGGGCTGGTCGAGCGGCCGGGTCGTGGCGCTCTTCGCGATCGCGTTCGGGCTGCTCGTCGCCTTCTGCGTGCTGCAGCTGAAGGAGACCCAGCCGACGCTCGACCTGCACCTCTTCCGCAAGCCCGCCTTCACCGGCGCCCAGATCGTCGCGTTCGCGCTCTCGGCCGGGATGTTCTCGCAGTTCCTCTACCTGACGCTCTACCTGCAGAACGTCCTCCACTACTCGCCGATCGCCGCCGGCCTGCGCTTCCTGCCGACCTCGATCCCGGCGTTCGTCGTCGCGCCGATCGCCGGGCGGCTGAGCGCGCGCATCCCGGTGCGGCTGCTCTTCGGGGTCGGGCTCGCGCTCGTCGGCGTCGGGCTCGTGCTCATGCACGGGATCACGGTCCACTCCGGCTGGACGACGCTGCTCGCCGGCTTCGTCGTCGGCGGGATCGGCGTCGGCATCGTCAACCCGCCGCTCGCGGCGGTCGCGGTCAGCGTCGTCGACCCGCGTCGCGCCGGCATGGCCGCCGGGATCAACAACACGTTCCGCCAGGTCGGGATCGCGACCGGGATCGCCGCGCTCGGCGCGATCCTCCAGTCGAAGGCGGGGCAGGCGGCGGCGAGCGGCCGCGGCGACCCGGTCCGCTACATCGCCGGACTGAACACGATCCTGCTCGTCTCCGCGGTCGTCGTCTTCGTCGCCGCCGTGCTCGGGCTGGCGCTCGTGCGCCGTCGAGACTTCGTCACGAGCGGGCAGCGGCAGGATCCGGCCGCAGAAGCCGCGGCCTGACGCGCAGCGCGATCTGCCAGGCGGCGAGCAGCAGGATCACCGCGGCGCCCGCGACGACGACGAGCGCCTGCGCCGCGACCGAGAACGCGATCGCGTCCGCCTTCGGCACGCCGGAGAGCGCGAGCAGCGTCGCGCCCGCACCCGCCTGCATCGCCGCGCCCGCCGGCCCGACCGGCAGCGCCGCCGACGCGGCCGACGCGCAGAGGAAGCCGAGCGCGAGCGGATACGAGCCCTTCACCGACAGCGCGTTGAGCAGCAGGAAGACCGCCGTCCCGCGCAGCGCCCACGAGACCGAGACGAGCAGGAAGGCGGCGACGGACTCCCGGCGGCACTGCGTGTGCTCGGCGAGCCAGCGGCCGAGCCGGAAGCGCATCACGAAGCGGAAGCTGCGGAACTTCGGCAGCAGCGCCACGACCGTCGCGGCGAGGATGCCGCCGACCGCCACCACCCCGAAGCCCGCGCGCACCGACCACGACTTCGTGTCCGTGGCCGCGATCGAGGCGAGCGGCGCGAGCGCCGCGTTGTCGAGCAGCGCGACGACGACGAGCGAGAGGCCGAGGGTGCCGAGGCCGACGCGCGTCCCCGGGTAGCGCTTCACGCAGGCGATGCGGACGGCGTCGTCGAGCCGGCCCGGCAGCGCGACCCCGCCGACGCAGGCGGCGCCGCCGGCGAACGCGAGCGCACCCGCCCCGGGCCGCTCGTGCTCGTGGAAGAGCCGCTGCCAGCCCCACGCCTTGAACGCGTACGCGACGAGGAAGAGCAGTCCGGACACCACGACGAGCCAGTAGTTCGCGTGATGGAGCGGCCAGCCCTGGTGCATGAAGTGGCGCGCGCTGACGACCGAGACGCCGAGCAGCAGGATCCCGAAGACCGCGTTGAGCAGGAACTGGACCTTCTTGTTGGCGAGGAGTCTGCGCACCGCGTATCCAACGCGGGTATCGGCACCCGGGATGCGGCGAGACGTCACTGATTCGAGGGATGCCAGGGCCGGGCCACCGTAGCCCGGATCCCGGCCGACCGCGTAAGCATCCAGTAAGCGGGTGGTGACGAACGGAACTACCGTCGTCCCTCCGCGAGCGCCTGCGTCTCCACCTTCGTCCACGCCTCTACCTCGCGCACGAGCTCGCGGAGCTGCGCGAGCAGGTCGTCGCGGTCGGTCGTCCGCTCGATCCGCTCCAGCCGTTCCAGCACCGCACGCGCCTCGTCCATGTGATCGACCCTAGAGCGAAAGGTGTGTCAGGAGGCTCGCAGCTCTGCAACGCGTTCGCGACCGGCGCGGAGCCCGAGCAGCGCCCCGTCGAGCTCGCGCAGCAGCCCGCGGCGGTCGCCGTGCACGAGCACCGCGACGAGCATTCGCCGCACAAGCTCCGGCGACGGCTCGCGCAACCGCTCCGCGAGCGTGGCCCGCTCGTCCGCGGTCTCGCCGAGCAGCGCGGCGGCGCGCATCGCCGCGGCGTAGCGGCCCTCGCCGTTCCCGAGCGCGGCGTCGAGGGCGTGCCGGAGCTGCTCGGCGCGGAACGGGTCGGTCTGGAAGAGCGAGAGCTCCCACCGGTCGAGCGCGTCGCCGAGCTGCGCGTCGCCGTCGGCGAGACCGAGCAGCGGCCGCAGCCGCGCGGCCACCGTCGCGCGGAACGGGTCGAGTCGCGTCGCCTCCCCCGGCGGCGGCGTCGCCGCGATCGGCAGCACCGGACGGATCCCGTACGGCCGCCAGTCGAGCCGCTCGAAGAGCACCGGCCCGGCGGCGACCGGCGCCTCCGTCGCGAGCCGCAGCGCGGTTACCGCGTCGGCGAGCTCGCCCGGCGCGTCCGGCACCTCCGTCTCGACCGAGCGCTCGAGCTCGAGCAGGCAGAGCCGGTCGGGCTCGCGGCCGAAGTCGCGCGGCAGCAGCGCCGCCGACTCGGGCCACATCGCCGACAGCTCGCCGGTCTTCGCCTGGCGGACGCGGATCCCGTCGCCGAGCTCGATCTGCGACGCGCCGATCGAGACGCCGACGAGCGGCGCGACCGCGCCGTACGAGTGGCCGTCTCCGTACAGCGACTCCTCCAGCTCCGCGTACGCGCGCTCGAAGGCGGCGTCGTCCCAGTCGAAGCCGCCGCAGCCCTCGGCGGTGCGGACGAGCAGCGGCACGAGCACGCTGCGGTACAGGTCGTCGTAGATGCGCGCCGCCGGCTCGCGCTCGAGGTCGGCGAGCGCCTGCCGGACGTCGTCGCGCTCGCGCAGCTGCCCCGCGTGCGCCTCGACGTAGCCGCGCACGAGCGGCCGGTACTCGTACAGCGTCGGCCGTCCGTACGACCCGTGCTCCTCGAAGGCGAACGGGAGCTCGGCGCCGTGCCACGAGGCGAAGGCGGCGAGGCAGAACCGGCGGAGCGTGTCGCGGAGGTGAGGCGAGCGCATCGCAACTCACCTACTACGCCGCCGGCTCGCGTCCCCCTCTCTGGCAGCTCGGGCACCAGTAGGCCGTGCGCGCGTCCTCGCCCTGCGGGTACGAGCGGATCGGCGTCGAGCAGCGCGGGCACGGGCGGCCGGCGCGCCGGTAGCAGCGGCGCAGCGGGCGCGTCCCCTCGACCGAGGCGCGCATCAGGCGGTGCGCGGCCTCGAGCGTCGCCCGCAGCTCGTCCTCGGAGACGTCCCCGAGCTCGCGCCACGGCGAGACGCGCGCCTCCCAGAGCGCCTCGGCCTTCCAGAGGTTGCCGATCCCGGCGACGACGCGCTGGTCGAGCAGCACGTCGCCGACCTCGCGCGCGGCCGGCTGCGCGCGGAAGCGCGCGAGCTCGGGGACGCCGTCGAGGATGTCCGGCCCAAGGTGGGCGGCGGCGTCGCGGCGCAGCTCGAGCACCGGCCCGTTCCAGAGCACGCCCTCGTGCGTCTCGCCGCGCAGGACGAGCCACGGGCGGCCGGTGCGGTGGGCGCCGATCGGCTCGACGCGCCAGCGGCCGGTCATGCGCAGGTGGCTGTGCAGCACGAGGCCGCCGTCGAAGCGGAGCAGGAGGTGCTTGCCGACCGCGTCCACCGCCTCGAGCACGCGGCCGTCCAGCCGCTCGGCGAGGCCCTTCACCGCCGCGCGCGGATGCGGCGTCTCGACGGCCAGCCGCTGCCCGACGAGCACCTGCAGCCGGTCGGCCGCCCGGCGCAGCGCGTCACCCTCCGGCATATCGCCAGCGTAGTCCGGGCATGCGTAGCCTTCCGGTATGAGCAGACGTTTTCTCGGCGTCCGCTGGTGGTTGGGAGCGGCGTTCGCGGTCGTCGCCGCGCTGTCGACGGCGATCGTCGTGTCGCAGTTCTCGACACGCTCCGAGAACGCCGTGCGCGGGCACGTCGAGGCGCAGGCGGTCAACAGCGCGGTGGGCGCGACGCAGCGCTTCTCGTCGCTCGCGAACGTGACGCCGCGCTCGATCGCCGCCGCCGCGCGCCGGTCGAACCTCCAGCTCGTCGTCTACTCGCGCTCGGGGACGAAGATCGCGGCGTCGCCGGACAGCCGCCCGACCAGGCTCGACCGGGACGCCGTCGCGACCGTGCTGCGCGGCGACCGCTTCCGCGAGAGCACCTCGAACGGCCGCATCTTCGTCGTCGGCCTGCCGCTGCACGGCGGCGTGCTCCTCGCCCGGAGCGTCCGCCCGGACGTGCAGGCGGCGATCGGGATCCTCAACGACCAGGCGCTGCGCGCGGGCCTGATCGCCGGGCTGATCGGCGTCGCGGTCGGGCTGCTGCTGGCGCAGCTGATCGCCCTGCGCCTGCGCCGGCTGATGCGGGCGGCGGAGGCGATCGCGCTCGGCAACTTCGAGACGCCGCTGCGCCACCGCTTCCACGACGAGTTCGGCGCGCTCGCGCAGAGCTTCGAGCGGATGCGGCGGCAGCTGCGCCGCTCGTTCCGGCGGATCGAGGCCGAGCGCGACCGGCTGCGGATGCTGCTGGAGCGCCTGCACGAGGGCGTCGTCACGGTCGACGACCAGCTCGTCGTCCGCTTCGCGAACGCGGAGGCGCGCCGGCTGCTCGGCGGCCGGCTGACCGAGGGCGACCCGCTCCCCGACCCGTGGCCCGGCTTCTCGCTGCGCGAGTTCGCGTCGGCGCTGTTCGACTCCGACGACGGCTCGCTCGCGCAGGCGCACGTCCGCCCGGACGACGAGCGCGCGCTCGCGCTCGTCGGCATCCCGTCGCAGCCGGAGACCGACAACGTGATGATCGTGCTCGACGACCTGACCGAGGCGGAACGGCGCGAGCTCGCCGAGCGCGAGTTCGTCACCAACGCCGCGCACGAGCTGCGCACGCCGCTGACCACGATCATCGGCGCGGTCGAGGTGCTGCAGAGCGGCGCGAAGGACGACGCGGCGGAGCGCGACCGCTTCCTCGCCCACATCGAGCGGGAGGCGGAGCGGCTCGCGCGGCTCGCGCGCGCGATGCTGACGCTCGCCCGCGCGCACTCCGGGCAGGAGCAGCCGCGGCCGGAGCTCGTCGCGCTCGGCGCGCTGCTGGAGGACATCGCCGACGACCTGCGCCCGGCCGAGGGCGTCGCGGTGGAGGTCGACGCCGCGCCGGATCTCGACGCGCTCGTCAACCGCGACCTGCTCGAGCAGGCCGTCCGCAACCTCGCCGACAACGCCGTCAAGCACACCCGGGCCGGCCGGATTGTGTTGCGCGCGTACGCGACGGGCACGAACGTCCGCGTGGAGGTCGAGGACACCGGCGCCGGCATGAACGCGGCGACCCAGCGGCACGTGTTCGACCGCTTCTACCGCGGCCAGGACCGCGATGCCGAGGGCTTCGGGCTCGGCCTCGCGATCGTCCGCCAGGCCGTGCTGACGATCGGCGGCCGCGTCGAGCTCGAGTCGGCACCCGGGAAGGGCACGCTCGTCCGCATCGAGCTGCGGCGCGCGCGCGTGCGGGCGGGGGTGCCGGCGTGAGCGGTAGGCTCGACGGACGCGACTCGGGAGCGGAGGCGCCGGCTTTGCCGGTGCCGGAGCGGGCATGAGCACGATCCTGCTGGTGGACGACGACCCGGGCGTGCTCGACGTCGTCGCGTTCATGCTGCGGCGCGAGGGGTTCGAGGTGGACGAGGAGCGCGACGGCACGGCCGCGCTCGAGTCGGCGCGGACGAAGGCGTACGACATCGTCGTCCTCGACGTGATGCTGCCCGGGACGTCGGGCACCGACGTCTGCCGGGCGCTCCGCTCGGAGAGCGACGTGCCGATCGTGATGCTGACCGCGCGGGACGCGGAGATCGACCGCGTCCTCGGGCTCGAGCTCGGCGCCGACGACTACGTGACGAAGCCGTTCTCGACGGCGGAGCTGCTCTCCCGCATCCGCGCGATCCTGCGCCGCCGCGAGCTCGACCGCGCCACCGGCGGCGCCACCGTGCGCAAGCTCGGCGGCCTGCAGATCGACCTCGGCCGGCACGAGGTGGTCGTCGACGGCGACCGCGTCCACCTGACGCTGTCCGAGTTCAAGGTGCTGTCGCTCCTCGCCGAGCAACCGGAGCGCGTCGTCTCGCGCCGCGAGCTGATGCAGCACCTGTGGGCGAGCGAGCACGTGGGCGACGAGCACGCGTGCGAGGTGCACATCTCCAACCTGCGCCGGAAGATCGAGAAGGACCCGACGCAGCCGGAGCGGCTCGTCACCGTGCGCGGGATGGGCTACAAGCTCGTGTCCGCGTGAGCGCGGGCTTCCGCGTCGTCCAGGCGCCGATGGCGAACAACCACCCGCCGTCGCTCGCGGCGGCGGTCTCGAACGCGGGCGCGCTCGGCTCGATCGCGGGGGCGGCGCTGTCGGCGGACGAGCTGCGCGCGGCGATCCGCGAGGTGCGCTCGCTCACCGACCGTCCGTTCGCGGTCAACCTGTTCGCGCCGCCGTACCTGCGCGACGACTCGCTCGCCGTCGTGCTCGAGCAGCGGCCGGCAGTGTTCTCGTTCACGTTCGGCGTCGTCGACCCGGCGCCGCTGCACGAGGCCGGGATCGAGGTCTTCGGCACGGCGACGAGCCCGGAGGAGGCGCACGTGCTCGCGGACGCGGGCGTCGACGCCGTCGTCGCGCAGGGAGCGGAGGCGGGCGGCCACCGCGGCTCGTTCCTCGACGGCTTCCCGCTGATCCCGCTCGCCGAGCTCGTCCCCGCGATCTCGGGCGTGCCGGTGATCGCCTCCGGCGGGATCGTCGCGCGCGAGGACGTGCGCGCCGCCCGCGAGCTCGGCGCCGTCGGCGTGCAGGTCGGGACGGCGTTCCTGTTCACGCCGGAGGCGGGTCGCCCGCGCGAGCACCTGGAGGCGCTGCGCACGTACGACACCGTCGTCACCGACGCGTACACCGGCCGCCCGATGCGGGCCGCAAGTAACAGCCTGTTACTTGCGCTGATCGAGGAGGGGCAGCCGACGCTGCCGTTCCCCGAGCAACGGAAGCTGTCGGCGGCGCGGGGGCCGCTGTACATGGGCGGCACCGGCGCACGGCGCGCCCGCGAGCAGACGGTCGCGGAGCTCGTCGCCGAGCTGTGCGCGTAGTCCTGCTGCACGGGCTCGGGGTCGGGCCCGACTACTTCCGGCCGCTGGCGGCGGCGCTGCCGTACGAGACGGCGCTGCCCGTCGTGCCCGGCCGGCGCGGCAGGCCGCGCCCCGAGCACGTGCTCGACCTCGTCGAGCTCGGCGAGTCGCTCGAGCCGCTGCTGCCGGCGCCGCTCGTCGCGAACAACGCTCGTGCTGCGCGGCGCGCGCGACGGCTTCGTCTCGCAGCGCCGGCGCGAGGAGGCGGCGGCGCTGCTGCCGCACGGCCGGCTCGCGGTGGTCGCCGGCGCCGCGCACGCGGCGCACTACTCGCGGCCGTCAGCCGTCGCGCAGGAAGTCGAGCAGCACCTCGGCAAACGCTGACGGACGCTCGACCATCGGCACGTGCCGCGCGCCCGCGATCAGCTCCAGCCGCGAGCCCGGGATCGCCGCGTGCCACTCGGGCGCGAGCCGCGCCGGGACGAGCCGGTCGCGCTCGCCCCGGACGAGCAGCGTCGTCGGCGGGATCGGCCGCCACCGGCGCGGGGAGCCGGCGAGACCGTGGACGAGGACGACGCGCTCAGGCACGCAGGACGGCGCGGCGCGGCCCGGCGAGGAAGCCGGCCTCGACGAGCAGCGGCAGCACGTCGCTCTCGACGACCGGCACGCCGTCGAAGCGCTCGACCGCGAGCCGCTTGGCGCCGCCGCGGCGCACGTGCGCGACGAGCGCGGCGAGCGCCGGGCGCAGCCACGCTTCGTCCGGCTCGCGGAGCGGCACGAGCGAGCGGCCGCCGCGCTCGACGAACA
>DASSSR010000047.1:0-13454 GCA_035708345.1 Gaiellaceae bacterium | reverse complement strand
TCGAGCAGGCGCGACTCGATGTCCGAGCGCAGCTCGGCGAGCGTCTCGAACTCGCTCGCGGAGCGCGCGAGCTCGTCGTCGACGTCGGGCAGCTTCTTCTCCTTGATCTCCTTCACCGTCAGCGTCACCGCCTGCCGCTCCTCGTCGGCGAGCTCGAACGCGATCTCCTTCGTCTCGCCGGCGCTCATGCCCACGACGCCCGCCTCGATCTCGTCGACGACGGCGCCGCGGCCGAGCTCGACGACGTAGTCGCGGCGCGTCTCGCCGCTCGGCGAGACGAGGTCGACGACGACGGTGTCCTCCGGCGCGACGGGACGGCCCTCGACCGGCACGAGCTCGGCGACGGTCGAGCGGAGCGCGTCGAGCTCGCGCTGCACGAGCTCCTCCGGCACCTCCGGCTGGATCGCGCCGACCTCGAGCGTCGACCAGTCGGGCAGCTCCGGCTTCGCCTGTACGCGCACGGTCGCCGTGAACTGCCAGTCGGAGTCGTCGGACTGCGGCAGCTCGAAGTCGTACTCCGGCTGCGCGACCGGGCGGACGCGGTTGCGGGCGGCCGCGTTCCAGAACCAGCCGCCGATGTGGCTGTCGATCGCCTCCGCCATCAGCCGCTCGCGGCCGATCTTCTGCACGAGCAGCTGCCGCGGCACCTTCCCCTTGCGGAAGCCGGGGATGCGGGCGCTCTGGGCCAGGTCGGAGGCGGCGTGCTCGACGGCGTGGTGCACGTCGTGCGACGGCACCTGCACCGTCAGCTTGACCTGGTTCTCCGGCAGCTCCTCGACCTGTGCCTGCATCGGTCCATTAGAGCAAAGGACCTGTAGCGTGAGCCCCGCCTTGCGCCTCTTCGTGCTCAGCCGCCACGGGCAGTCGACGCTGAACGTGGCGGGGCTCGTGAACGGGGACCCGCGCGTGCCGGCGCCGCTGACGTCGGCCGGCCGGGCCGCCGCGGAGCTGCTCGGCGCCCAGGTGGCGCACCTGCCGCTCGAGCTCTGCGTCCACACCCGCTTCGAGCGGACGATCGAGACGGCGGCGCTCGCCCTGGCGGGCCGGGGCGTGCCGGTCGTGACGGAGCCTCTGCTCGACGACGTCGACGTCGGCGACCTCGACGGGCACTCGATCGACGAGTACCGGGCCTGGAAGGCGGAGCACGCGCGCGGCGACCCGTTCCCCGGCGGCGAGTCGCTCGACGATGCCGCCCGCCGCTATGCCCGCGGCTTCCGCGCCCTGCTGGCGCGGCCGGAGCGGACGGTGCTCGTCGTCTGCCACGAGATCCCCGTCCGCTACGCGCTGAACGCCGCCGCCGGCTCGCCCGACCTCGACGGGCCGGCGCACCTGATCGCGAACGCGACGCCGTACCTCTTCGACGAGGCCGCGCTCGAGCGCGCGGCCGCGCACGTCGAATCCCTCCTCCGGGTGGAAGGAGCGCGGGGACCGGGCGGCGAATGAGCCGTCCGCGGTGGACCTCTGGACGACCTTCCTGATGCTCGGCGTGAGCGCGATCTGGATCGCGCTCGGCCTCGCCGTCCGGCGGCTCGTCGCGACCCGCGGCTGAGCCGCCCGCTTCGACGGGCGCGGCCGGTGCCCGCGTGGACGCAGGCACCTGACGATGCGGGCGAAGGGACTCGAACCCTCAAGCTCTCGCGAGCACCGGCACCTAAAGCCGGCGTGTCTACCAGTTCCACCACGCCCGCGGAGCCAGTCTAGACGTCCAGATTCGCGTTGCCCTTCGCGTCACAATTAGAGTGCTGACTCGTGGCAGGGATGCGGCCCCAGGACGTCTACGACCTGACCTGGGTCGCGGACCCTCGCATCTCGCCGGACGGAACGCGCGTCGCCTACGTCGTCACCTCGATCGACGCGGAGTCGAGCGAGTACCGCAGCGCGATCTGGGTCGCGCCGCTCGACGACTCCGGCGAGCCCGTCCAGTTCACCTCCGGCGCGAAGCGCGACGGCTCGCCCCGCTGGTCGCCCGACGGGCGCCTGCTCGCGTTCACGTCGAACCGCGGCGAGGACAAGAAGGCGCCGTCGGCGCTGTACGTCATCCCCGCGCAGGGCGGCGAGCCGCGCAAGCTCACCGACCTGAAGGAGGGCGTCGAGTCGCCCGCGTGGTCGCCGGACTCGACGCGCATCGCGTTCGCGTCGCGCGTGCAGGACGAGGCGTACGAGGAGGAGGACGACCGCAAGCGGAGGCCGCGGCGGTTCGTGCGCGTGTTCCACAAGCTCGACAGCGTCGGCTGGACGGGCGACCGGCGCACGCAGCTTCACGTCGTCCCGGCCGACGGGAGCGCCGAGGCGAAGCAGGTGACCTCCGGCGACTACGAGCACGGCGGGCCGGCGTGGCTCGACGACCGGACGCTCGTCTTCAGCGGGCTGCGCGACGAGAACTGGGACACGACGCTCGTCAACCGGCTGTACACGGTCGACGCCGACGGCGGCTCCGAGCCGCAGCGGTTGACACGAGACGACAACTCGTACGAGAGCCCGTCCGTCTCGCCGGACGGCTCGCGGATCGCCTTCTACTTCCAGCTCGAGGACGGCACGTACCCGCACCACAGCCAGGTCGGCGTCATGAGCGCCGACGGCGGCGACGTGCGCCTGCTCACCGAGTCGCTCGACCGGCAGACGTCGCCCTATCCCGACTCGCGCGAGCCGGTGTGGGACGGCGACCGCATCCTCTTCACGATCGAGGACGGCGGCAACATCCACCTCTACGCCGTCCCCGCCGACGGCTCCGGCGCGCCCGAGCTGCTGCAGGGCGGCGAGCGGCAGATCGCCGCGTACGACCACCGCGACGGGCGCTTCGCGACCGTGGTCGGGACGACGACGCACATGCGCGAGCTGTACGTCGACGACGAGCAGGTCACGCACGTCGGCAAGGCGTTCGAGGAGGGCCGCGAGCTCGTCGAGCCCGAGCGCTTCACCGCGCGGTCGGCCGACGGCTACGAGGTCGACGCGTGGATCGCGCGGCCGGCCGGCTTCGAGGCGGGCAAGCGCTACCCGGCGCTGCTGAACATCCACGGCGGCCCGTTCTCGCAGTACGGCACCGGCTTCTTCGACGAGACGCAGGTGTACGCGGGCGCCGGCTACGTCGTCCTCTACTCGAACCCGCGCGGCGGCTCCGGCTACAGCGAGGAGCACGGGCGCGCGATCCGCGGCCCCGTCGGCGACGCCGGCCCGGGCTGGGGCTCGAAGGACTACGAGGACCTGATGGCGGTCGTCGACACGGCGCTCGAGCGCTTCGACTTCGTCGACCCGGAGCGGCTGGGCGTGCTCGGCGGCTCCTACGGCGGCTACATGACGTCGTGGATCGTCGGCCACACGAACCGCTTCAGGGCCGCCGTCTCCGAGCGCGCCGTCAACAACCTCGTCAGCATGTTCGGCTCGAGCGACCTCTTCTGGGTCTTCGAGCGGCAGTTCGGCGGCCCGCTGTGGGAGAACGTCGAGGCGTACCTCGCGAAGTCTCCGTCCACCTACGCGCAGCAGGTCGAGACGCCGGTGCTCGTCCTCCACTCCGAGCAGGACCTGCGCTGCAACGTCGAGCAGGGCGAGCACCTGTTCACGCTGCTGCGGCTGCTCGGCAAGGAGGTCGAGATGGTGCGCTTCCCGGCGGAGAGCCACGAGCTGTCGCGCTCCGGCTCCCCGGTGCACCGCGTCATCCGCTTCGAGACGATCCTCGACTGGTTCGATCGTCACCTGAAAACAGCGTGACGTCGGTCGTCGACGACGAGATCGGGATCCCGACCTCGTCGAGCCGGGCCTTCACCCGCCGCGTCAGCTCGGTCGTCGTCGTCGGGCGCGCCTGCCGGACGGGGACGACGAACCGCGCCGCGAGCTCCATGTAGTTGTCGGTCGCCGTCGCGTAGACGCGCGGCTCGAGCTCGCTCTTCGGGACCGGATACCGGCGCCGCATCTCCTCCATCGCCTCGTGCGCCTCCTCCGTCGCCGATACGCGCTGCGCCTCCTCGGCGATGATCGCTCCGCCAGGTGCACCCAGAGATCCGTGGACGCCGGCTGGCCGGTCGGCGGCGGTGCCGATGCCCGCGCGGCCGCCGTACACGTGCCAGACGAAGCCGAGCGCGACCAGCGCGACGAGGAAGACGATGAAGTGGACGGCGCGCCGCACGTAGTGCCGCGGTGGGTCAGGACGAAGCCGACCCCGTAGGAGACGACGACGGCGGCCGCTGCGACGACCGCCGTCTCGATCAGGTGCCGTGTCACGTGCGGGCGGTACCCGCCTGACGCGTCAGTGATCCATGGTGCCGGGGACGTTGCCGACCTTGAGCAGGCCGACCTCGCCCAGCTGCACGCTCGCGAAGGAGTGGGAGACGAAGGGGTAGATCCCGGGCTGGTCGATCTTGACGTCGAACACCCCGCCGCCGCCCGCCGGCACGACCGCCGTCTGGATGTCGTGCTGCGGCGCGTCGCGCAGGTCGGCGTTCAGCCACGCCCGGTCGAGCAGCGTGCCGACGACGTGGAACTCGGTGTTCAGGCTCGGCCCCGCGTCGACGACCCAGAAGCGGACGGTCTGGCCGGGCTTCGCGGTCAGCGGGTGCGTCTTGTACTGCCCCGCGTAGCCGTTGAACGTCACCCAGTCCGGCGTCATGTTCTGCGCCTTTACCTGGTCGAGGCTCGCCGGCGCGTTCAGGCCCGGCCTGTTCAGGTACCACTCGCTCGCGACGAGCACGTAGTTGACGTCCGCGTGCGGCAGGTTCGCCGGCTCGACGACGATCGCGAAGTACATCCCGTTCGCGATGTGCAGGAAGGCGGGCGCCGTGCCGCAGTGCACCATGTACACGCCCGGGTCGTTCGCGCGGAACTCGAACGTCTTCGTCGCGCCCGGCATGATGTCGGTGAACGCGAGGTTCGGCGCGATGCGCGCGGCGTGGAAGTCGACCGAGTGCATCATCGGCGACGAGTTGTGCAGCGTCACCTTGACGAGCTGGCCCTCGCGCACGTGCACGACCGGACCGGGGACGCTGCCGTTGAACGTCCAGGCGTCGTACTTCACGCCCGGGGCGATCTGCAGGACGTCGTGCGAGATGCCGATGTGCACGTTCGCCACCGGCCCGGCGGGCGCGGCCGGCAGCGTGGCGGGGAACGCCGCGTGCTTCGTCGCGATCGCGTCGGCGTTCGCGGGCGCGGCGCCCGCGAAGCTCGGCGTCGCGCGGCCCGACGCCACGGTCGACGACATGCCGGGCATCCCGGCCGTGGACGAGCCGGCGGTGACGGCGCCGCCCGTCGCGACCTTCTGCGCGACGGCGGTCGCCTTGTCGCTCGCGTGCTGCGCGGAGAGCGCGAGCCAGAGCCCGAACGAGCCCATGATCACGACGACGAGGCCGAGGAAGAGGGAAAGCAGCTTGAAGAGTGCGCCCGAGTCGCTCGGGGCCGGCGCGGGATAGGAGGTCATCGCAGTTTGCTCCTGTGGTCGGGATCGCTTGGTCTGCGCCAGCCTGCTCGGACGCCGCGCCCGCGGCATCCGCGGCGCTCGCGGATTCCCCTTGCGGAGTTCTACGTAGGCCCGCGCTACCAGTGGTCCCAGTGGACCATGGTCTCGAGCGGCTTCCGCCGGCCCGGTTTGAACTCCGTGCCGAGCGTGTACGCGACCGGGATCAGCGCCACCTGCGTCACCTCGTCGTACGGGATCCCGAGGATCTCCGCCGCCTCGCGCTCGTGCTGCAGGTGGAACGTCGTCCACACCGAGCCGAGCCCGCGCGAGCGGGCGGCGAGCATGAACGACCAGGCCGCCGGGACGATCGAGCCGAACATCGCCGCGACGAGCGCGTTCGGCTTCCCCTCATAGCGGCCCTGCACGCACGGGATCACGTGCACCGGCACCTCGTGGATGTGCTCGGCGAGATGGACGACGGTCTCGCCGATCCGCTTCAGCTGGCCCTCCCGGCGGCCGCCCCGCTCCAGGTACGGGTAGGCGACCTGCCGCCAGAGCTCGCCGAGCGCCGCACGCTTCCCCGGGTCGGTGACGACGACGAAGTGCCAGTTCTGCGAGTAGCTGGCGGTCGGCGCCTGCTGCGCGAGCTGCAGGCACTCCTCCAGCACCTCCCGCTCGACGGGCCGCTCGAGGTCGAGCCGCCTGCGCACGGCGCGCGTCGTCGAGAGGAGCTCGTCGGGCGTCAGGTCGAGCCGCACGCCCGCATCATCCCCGAAACGGGTGAGGGGGATCGCCCGGAAGGGCCACTGTGGAACGCGCCGCGGACGGCGATGCTCTAGTCGTGGGCTGCTTCGTCCGCTTCTATGCGGCCGCCGGCGTCGCGCTCGCAGTCGCCGCCGCCTGGACCGCCCCCGACCCGCGCTGGGACGCCGTGCCCTGGGCGGGCGCCTGCCTGCTCGGCGCGACCGCGGTCGCCGTCGGGCTCCGCCGCCACCGGCCGCGCCACCGCCGCTTCTGGCTCGGGATCGGCGCCGCGAACGCGCTCTGGGCGCTGGGAGCGGTCGCGCAGCTCGCCGGCGCCTACGACGTCGCCTCGAACGCGTTCGGCGACGGCGACATCCTCTACCAGCCGGGCTACCTCGGCCTCGCGGTCGCCGTGCTGATGCTGCTGCGCACGACGCGCGGCGTGCGGCCGGAGCCGCTCGACGCGGTGATCGGCGCGACCGTCGCGGTCGCCCTGCTGTGGCCGGTCGCCGTCCGGCTCTTCCACGCGGCCGGCGCGGCGGCGGCGACGTTCGGGACGCTGAACGCGGTGTGGGACGTCGCGCTCTCGCTGCTGCTGATCCGGCTCGCGCTCTCGCCGTGGGCGCGGTTGCGCTCGCTGCAGCTGATCACGGCCGGCGTCGTCGCGCTGACGGCGGCCGACGTCGCGTACGCGAGCCTGCTCTTCCGCTCGCCGCTCGCGGGCCGCGTGCTCTCGGTCGCGTACACGCTCGTCTACCTGCTGCTCGGCGCGGCCGCGCTGCACCCGTCGATGCGGCGGCTGCCGCCGCGCGAGATCCGCGACCACGTGCGCTCGAACCGGCGGCTGCTGCTGATCCTGGGCGTCGCCCTCGCGGCGACGCCGCTCAGCTTCGGCATCTCGGAGGCGCTCGGCGGCGACGCCACCGGCTTCGCGCTCGCGGCGCTCGCGCTCGTCGTCGTCGCGCTCGTGGTCGTGCGGATCGCCCGGCTCCTGCGCCGCCTGAACGAGCTGCGGGTACGGGCGGAGGAGTCCGAGCGCCTCTTCCGGCTCGTCTTCGACGCCGCCGGCATCGGCATCTCGGTCGGGACCGACGGGCTGATGAGCCGCACGAACGCGGCGCTGCACCGGATCCTCGGCTACTCGGCCGAGGAGCTGGGCGGCTCGCACTTCACGCGCTTCGTGCATCCCGAGGACCGTGCCGGCGTCCACACGCCGATTCCCGGCGAGGTGACGACGTTCGAGCGGCGCTACGTGCGCAAGGACGGCGAGACGGTGTGGGCCGAGGTGACGCTGACGGCGCCCGACGACGGCAGCTTCGGGATCGCGGTGATCGACGACGTCACGCTGGCGAAGCGGCTCGAGCAGGACCTCCGGCACGCGCAGAAGATGGAGGCTGTCGGCCAGCTCGCGGGCGGCGTCGCGCACGACTTCAACAACCTGATGATGGCCGTCTCGGGTTACGCGGGCCTGCTGCAGCGCGAGCTCGACCGGGACGACCCGCGCCGCGAGCGCGTGCACGCGATCGCGGCGGCGGCGGAGCGCGCGACGGAGCTGACGCGGAAGCTGCTCGCCTTCTCGCGCCGGCAGGTGCTGCGCCTCTCCCCCGCCGACGTCGCCGGCGTCGTCGCCGAGCTCGAGCCGATCCTGCGCGGCGTCCTGCCCGAGACGATCGTGCTCGACCTCGACCTGCAGCCCGGCGGCGTCGCGCGGATCGACCGCGGCGAGCTCGAGCAGGCGCTGCTCAACCTGACGCTGAACGCGCGCGACGCGATGGAGGACGGCGGCCTGCTGCAGATCCGCGTCCGCCACGACGGCGCGGCGGTCGAGATCGCCGTGGTCGACACGGGCAGCGGCATGGACGAGGAGACGCGCCTGCGCAGCTTCGACCCCTTCTTCACGACGAAGCCGGTCGGCAAAGGCACCGGGCTCGGGCTCTCGACGGTGGACGGGATCGTCGCGCAGCTCGGCGGCTCGATCGACGTCGCGAGCGAGCTCGGCCGCGGCACGACGTGCACGATCCGGCTGCCGCTCGACCCGACCGGGGCGGTCGAGCCGCCGGCGGCGCCGGCCGAGGAGGCGGCGACGGACGGCGCCGGTCGCGTGCTGCTGGTCGAGGACGAGGAGATCGTCCGCCTCGTGACGACCGAGATGCTCGCGCGCAGCGGCTACGACGTCGTCGCCGCCGCGAGCGCGGAGGACGCGCTGGTGCTGCTCGCGCAGGGCGAGCGCCCCGACGTGCTCGTCAGCGACGTGATCATGACCGGCCTCGACGGCCCGTCGCTCGTCGACCGCGCCCGTGCGATCCTGCCGGCGCTGCCGGTCCTGTTCGTCTCCGGCTACCCGGCGGAGTCGCTGCGCGACCGGACCGAGGAGACGATCCTCACGAAGCCGTTCACGCCCGCCGAGCTCGCCGAGGGGATCGAGCAGGTGCGGCGCGCGACGGCCGTCGCCGCGTAGAGGGCCGCAGCGGCGGTAGCGGCGGTCATGGCCCCGGGTGGAATCGAACCACCGCACGCAGCTTCGAAGGCTGCCGCTCTGTCCGCTGAGCTACGGGGCCGGTCGGCGACAGGGTATCGCCGGGACTACGCGGCGACGGGCGCGCCGTACTTGCGCTTCAGATAGGCGAGGTACGGCTTCGCGTCGATTCGCGAGCCGACCGCCTTCTCGAGCAGCTCCTGCGGCGGGTACTTGCGCGCGTGCGCGTGCACGTGCTCGCCGAGCCACTCGCGCAGCGGCGTGAACTCGCCGCGCTCCATCAGCTCGTCGAGGTCGCCGACGTCCTCGGCCATCTTCTCCCAGATCTGCACCGACATCACCGTGCCGAGCAGGTACGTCGAGAAGTAGCCGATCAGCCCGGTCGACCAGTGCATGTCCTGGAGCACGCCGTGCGCGTCGTCGGGGACGTCGACGCCGAGGTAGTCCTTCATCTTCTGGCCCCACACGTCGGGCAGGTCCTTCAGCGCGACGCGGCCGTTGATGATGTCCTGCTCGAGCTCGAACCGGAGGATCACGTGCATCCCGTACGTCACCTCGTCCGCCTCGATGCGGATCAGCGACGGCTGCGACTTGTTGATCGCGGCGTAGAAGCGGTCGAGGTCGACGTCGCGCAGCTGCTCGGGGAACCGCTCCTGCAGCCGCGGGTAGTAGAAGCGCCAGAACGGCAGGCTGCGGCCGACGAGATTCTCCCAGAGCCGGCTCTGCGACTCGTGGATGCCGAGCGAGCACGGCGCGCCGACGGGCAGCCCCTCGACCTCGATCGGCAGCTGGTGCTGGTAGAGCCCGTGCCCGTACTCGTGCATGGTCGAGAAGAGCGAGTCGAGGCTGTCCCCGTAGTAGTGCGTCGTGATCCGGATGTCGTCGCGGCCCACGCTCGCGGCGAACGGATGCTCGGTCGGGTCGATGCGCCAGCTGTCGGGGCGGTGGCCGAACGTGTCGATGACCTCGATCAGCAACGGGATCTGGCGGTCGATCGGGTAGTCGCCGGTGAGGAACGAGTCGTCGACCTCGCGCTCGCGCAGCTCCGCGATCAGCGGGATCAGCTCGTCGCGGATCTCGGCGAAGATCCGCGTCACGTCCTCGGTCTTCGTGTCGGGCTCGAAGTCGTCGAGCAGCACGTCGTACGGCTCCCCCTCCGGCGCGAGCGCCTCGACGTAGCGGTGGCGCAGCTCGATGTTGCGCTCGAGCGCCGGCAGGAACAGCTGGAAGTCGGACGTGGCCTTCGCCTTCAGCCACACCGCGTTCCCCTCCGCCGCCGCACGCGCCATCTCGCTGCGCAGCTCGGCGGGGACGTCGACCTCCTTCTCGTAGTTCTTCCGGATCAGCCGGATCAGCCCGTAGTCGAAGGAGTCGGGGTCGAGCGACGCCTGCACGGGCTCGAGCGCGTCGAGCAGCCGGCCGACCTCGGGGTCGACGAGCATGTCGTGCGCGAGCCGCTGGATGAACGCCATGTGCTCGCCGCGGTGGCGGGCGCCCGCGGGCGGCATCTGCGTCCGCTGATCCCAGGAGAGGAGCATCCCGAGCCCGAAGAGCTGGGAGAGGTCGCGCATGCGGGTCTTGAGCTGCTGCAGTTCGTCGGCCATTGGCGGAGCCTATCCCGAGGCTGTGCGCCTCCGCGTTAGCTGTAGTGTGCAGGTAGATGGGAGCCTCCCATGCGGAGGAGCTGGCACGCAGCTGGCGGGAGCTCGGCTCGCTCCTCGCGAGCCGCCGCCTGCTCGCCTCGCTGGGCGGCGAGGAGTCGAAGCTGACGCCGACGAAGCTGCGCGCGCTCGACGTGCTCGCGGAGCGCCGCGGCCTGCGGATCGGCGATCTCGGCGAGGCGCTGTCGGTGGACGAGACGACGGCGACGCGGCTCGCCGACCGGCTCGTCGCCTCGGGCCTCGCCGTCCGGGAGCGGGATCCGGAGGACGGCCGCGCCGTCGTGCTCGTGCTCACCGCGGCCGGCAAGCGGCTGGCGACGCAGGTGGCGCGGCGGCGGCGGGAGTTCTTCCGCGACGTGCTCGCCGCGCTCGAGCCGGACGAGCGGGCGGAGCTCGTGCGGCTGACCGTCAAGGTCGCCGACGCGCTGCGCGAGCGGAGCGCGGAGCTGGCGGCGCGATGAGCCGGGACGGCGGCGCGGCCGTGCTCGTCGACGGGCTCGTCGTCCGCTTCGGCGAGGTCGAGGCGGTGCGCGGCGTCTCGTTCGCCGTCGAGGCGGGCGAGTCGTTCGGGCTGCTCGGGCCGAACGGCGCCGGCAAGACGACGACGATCCGCGTCCTGACGACGTTGCTGCGTCCGACGGCCGGGCGCGCGCAGGTCGCAGGCCACGACGTCGTCCGGGAGGGGCTGGGCGTGCGGCGGATCCTCGGCTACATCCCGCAGGCGATCTCGATCGACGGCGCGTTGACCGCGCGCGAGAACCTCGAGTTCTACGCGCGCGTGACCGACGTGCCGCGCCGCGAGCGCGCCGAGCGGATCGAGCACGCGGTGACGGTGATGGGCCTCGGCGACTTCCTCGGCCGGCTGGGGCGGCAGCTGTCGGGCGGGATGCTGCGGCGGCTCGAGATCGCGACCGCGCTGCTCAACCGTCCCGAGATCCTCTTCCTCGACGAGCCGACCGTCGGGCTCGACCCGACCGCGCGGCGACTCGTGTGGGAGCACCTGCAGGAGCTGCGCGCGGAGGCGGGCACGACGTTCCTCGTCACGACGCACCAGATGGAGGAGGCGGAGCGCCAGTGCGAGCGGATCGCGATCATGGACCGCGGCCACCTCGTCGCACAGGGCACGCCGGGCGAGCTGTGCGCCGACTACGGGGTGCAGACGCTCGACGACGTCTTCACCGCCGCGACCGGCCGGACGATCGAGGAAGGAGGGAGCTTCCGCGATGCTCGACGCAGCCGTCGCATCTCGCGCCGCCTCGGTTGACCGCCTCCGCAACGGCGTCGCCGCGATGGCGTGGGCGGAGCTCTGCAAGCTCCGCCACGACAACCTCGACATCTTCACCCGGTCGGTGCAGCCGCTGTTGTGGCTGTTCGTGTTCGGCACGGCGCTCCGGCGCAACCGCGCGCTCGCCGGCGGCTTCCACGACTACCGCGCGTACCTCGCGCCGGGGATCATGGCGCAGGCGGCGCTGTTCATCGCCATCTTCTTCGGGCTCGCCGTGATCTGGGAGCGCGACGTCGGCCAGCTCCAGCGTCTGCTCGCGACGCCGATCCCGCGGCTCGCGATCGTGCTCGGCAAGGCGGCCGGCGCGGGCATCCGCGCGATCGCCCAGGCGCTCGTCCTCCTGGCGGTGCTCGCGCTCACCGGCATCTCGGTGCGCTGGAGCGTCGGCGGCGTCGTCGGCGCGCTCGTCCTGCTCGTCCTCGGCACCGGCGGCTTCGCGTGCCTGTCGATGATCCTCGCGTCGCTCGTCCGCACGCGCGAGCGGTTCATGGGCATCGGGCAGATGGTGATGATGCCGCTGTTCTTCGCCTCGAGCGCGCTCTACCCGCTCTCGATCATGCCGACGTGGCTGCGTGTCGTCGCGCACGGCAATCCGCTCACCTACGAGGTGCACGGCATGCGCCAGCTGCTGCTCGGCATCTCGAGCGGCGGCGCGCTCTGGGTCGACTTCGTCTTCGTCGGCGCCTTCCTCGCGCTCGCCGCTGGCATCGCCGCGCGGACGTACCCGCGCGCGATCCTCTAGTCCTCGATCGTCACCAGGGTGCCGATCGGCGTGTAGGGCCAGACCTTCGCCGCCGCGTCGAGCGGGAGCTCGACGCAGCCGAGGCTCTGGGGCGTGCCGAACGAGGCGCGGTTGAAGGCGTGCAGCGCCTCGCCGCCGTGGAAGTAGCTGATCCAGCGGATGCCCGGGTCGTCGTAGTGCGTGCCGTCCGGGTTCGTGCCGCTCATCCGCCCGACGGGGATGTGCTCGAAGACCGGCCAGGTGCCGAGCGCCGTCGGCGCGGCGGGGACGCCGGTGTTGCCGGGCGAGGTGAGGACGACGTGGCCGTTGTGCCAGAGCGTGAGCAGCTGCGGGACGTTCCGGTGGACGTAAACGTAGCTGTAGCCGGCGGTGCGCCGCTTGCCCGCGACGGCGTCGGCGAGCAGAGCCGACCAGACCTTCGGGCCCGCGATCGCGTCGACCGTGAGCCCGTGGTCGTGCTGGAACATCATCACCGCGCCGCGGGTGATCTCGTTCGGCTCGCCGGTCCTCCAGAGCGCCTGGAGCTCGGGCGGCGTGTTCGGGAAGCGCCAGTGGAAGCGCCCGGCGGGCGGGTCGACCGCCGCCGCGAGCTCGCTCCGGAGCGCCCGCGGCACGTCGGCGCGCGCGGGCGCCCAGTCGAGCGGCAGGTAGCCCTCCTCGGCGAGCAGCTGCTGGAGGCGGAGGAACGACGCCGGCGCGACCGACAGCTGCAGGCTCGTCGCGCTGTGCGCGTGGGTCCCGTCCGCGCTCGCGACGACGAGCGGCGACGGGAACCGCACGCTGAGCCGCGAGTCGAAGGGCGCTCCCGTGCCGGACGGACGGAAGAGGAGCGTGTGCGGGTCGAGCGTCGTCCACGTGCCGGGCACGGCGGGGACGACGCGCGGCGTCCGTTTCCCGAGCACGCTCGCGACCGGAGCCGAGAAGGTGAGCAGGATCGGGTGCAGCGGATCCGTGTGGGCGCCCGGCCCGGGCGAGGCGAGCACGACCGGGCGGCTCGAGCGCGGGAACCAGGTGACGCGGACGGGTGGGCCGAGCCGCTCCCACGGCCGGGCCGCCGCCGCGACCTCGATCGAGCCCGCCGGCGTCCGCGCGGGCACCGTCACGGTGCGTCCGGACACGGTCGCGCCCCGGAGGGAGACGCGGTCGACCGGCGTGTCGAAGCG